>CADBAP010000028.1 GCA_902792685.1 uncultured Prevotellaceae bacterium | reverse complement strand
GTGGCCCTGCTCACAGAGGAAGGCATCCGCAGCACACAGGCGTTTGTGGCGCTGACCAACAATGCCGAGACCAATATCCTTGCTTGTCTGACAGCCAAAAGGATGGGTGTCAGGAAGACTGTTGCCAGCGTGGAGAATATCGACTACGTAAATATGGCCGAGAGTCTGGATATCGGTACGATTGTCAACAAGAAGGTGATTGCCGCCAGCCACATCTACCAGATGCTGCTGGATGCCAACGTGCAGAACGTGAAGTTCTTGATGACCTCCAATGCCGATATCGCCGAATTCGTGCCTGTACAGGGATCCAAGGTAACCCGCAAACCCGTGAAAGACTTGGGATTGCCGCGTGGTATGACGATTGGCGGCCTGGTTAGAGGCGAGACGGGAATGCTGGTGTCTGGTAACACCATCATCGAACCAGGCGACTCTGTCGTCGTCTTCTGTCACGGCGTGGATATCAAGAGCATTGAAAAACTGTTCAACTAAGTGAAGAGTGAAGAATTACGCATTACGCATTAAGCATTACGCATTATGTTAAACCTCCGACTGATCAGCAAAATCTTTGGCTCCTTGCTTCTGATAGAAGCATGGCTGATGTTCTGGTGCCTCATTATCGCCATCTATCATGGCGGCAATGACATTTTCGCCTTTGCTGCCAGCATCGTGCTGACCATCGCTGGAGGAGTCGTCTTCAGGCTGCTGGGTAGGAATGCCGACAACCTGATGACCAGAAGAGATTCCTATTTTGTGGTCACCATCACATGGATACTCTTCTCGCTGTTTGGCATGCTGCCGTTTATGATATGCCCAACAAGTCACCTGTCGCTGACGGATGCCTTTTTCGAATCGATGTCAGGATTCACCACAACGGGTGCCACGATTATCGACGACGTAGAGATCTATCCGAAAGGACTGCTGTTCTGGCGTTCGCTGACACAATGGATTGGTGGTTTGGGAATCGTGTTCTTCACCATTGCCATTCTGCCGTCGATGGTGAAAGGTTCCGTGAAAGTGTTTGCGGCAGAAGCCACAGGACCGATACGCAGCAAGCTGCATCCTCGACTGAGTACGGGTGCAAAATGGATTTGGGTAGTGTACATCGTGCTCACGCTGGCATGTATGCTGAGTTATATGGCCTGCGGAATGGATTTGTTTGATGCTGCCAACTACGCGATGACGAGTACGGCTACAGGCGGTTTCGCGACCACCAACGGCAGTCTGGCATCCTTCCATTCACCTGCCGAAGAATATGTCTGTACATTCTTCTGTTTCCTGGCTGGTATCAACTTTATGCTGTTGTATATCTGTGTGACGCGCTTCAAAATCAAGGCACTGTTGAAGAATGCAGAATTTCGGTTCTATATCTCCATGATTCTCATCGCCACTATATATATTATGGTGGAGCTGATGATGAGAAACCACTACGACTTTGAGCGTGCCTTCCGTGTATCGATATTCCAGGTGGTATCGTTCTTCACCTCAACAGGTTTGTTCAGCGACAACGCTGCCGAGTGGCCGCATGTCACGTGGGTAGTCCTTGCCGTCCTGATGTTTATCGGTGGTATGAGCGGTTCTACGAGTGGAGGTATCAAGAGCATCCGTGGTGTGATGCTGCTGAAGATTGTGAGAAACGAGTTCCGGCAGATTCTCCATCCGAATGCGGTACTGCCTTTGAAGATCAATGGTACGAATGTGACACAGTCGAAACGCGTAACGCTTCTGGCATTCCTGACACTCTATCTGATTTTGGCCGTTATATGTGCCTTTGTGATGATTATGGCTGGGGTCGATCACACCAACTCCGTAACCATCACGCTGAGTTGTATGGGTAATGTAGGTCCGACACTGGGTATGGAGATTGGTCCCACGATGTCGTGGGCACAACTGCCGGAAATGGTCAAGTGGTTCTGTGCCTTCCTGATGTTGGTAGGCCGTTTGGAACTCTTCTCCGTCCTCGTTCTCTTCACCCCAGCATTCTGGAAAGAGAACTGACCCCCTCCTATCCTCCCCAAAGGGGAGGAACAAGTATCGTTAATGTTCCAAAAATGCTACCATCAGTTTGGCAGCCTCATCAGGAGCGATGCTGGTTCCCAAACGGCGGCGTACCTCTGCATACCCACGCAACATCTCTTCGCGTGCATCCTTGCCTGGCAACAGACGGTAGAGTTCGTTGGCAATAGTCATCACCTTGAAACGTTCTGCCAACAGTTCCTGTACTACCTCTCGGTCGGCAATCAAGTTGACCAATGAGATGTATTTTGCTTTGATGAAGTGATTGAACACAAAGCGTGACAGAAGGGGTAACGGTGTTTCATAACATACCACCTGCGGCACATCGAACAAAGCTGTTTCCAACGTTGCAGTACCACTGGTGACAAGGGCAACGGTGGCATGCGACAGTAACTCGTAGGTCTGGTTCTTGACGAAACGTACACGCGTACCTTTCAGGAACTTCTCATAATAGCTGTCTTCGATCGACGGGGCACCAGCCAACACCAGCTGGTAGTCTTCGAAATGGCGCGCTGCCTCTATCATCGCAGGCAGATTGTCTTTGATTTCCTGTTTCCTGCTACCTGCAAGAAGGGCGATGACGGGTTGATGAGTCAGCGGTACAGACAAGACCGAATCCTTTGAGATAGACGCTTTCTCCAGGTTCTGCTGCTGTACAAACGCCTCAAAGCTATCAGGATACTGCTGTTGGAACTGTGCCACCTCCTCAACCGTTGGATTACCCACATAGCGAATGGGATAGTGATGTTTCTTCTCATAGAAATCAACCTCGAACGGAAGGATGGAGAACAGTTTTGTCACATCACGGCGAATACGCTTGATACGCCATTCTTTCCACGCCCATATCTTGGGAGAGATATAGTAATAAACAGGTATCTTCGTATGCTTCTTCAGGAACTTTGCAATGTTCAGGTTGAAACCTGGATAATCCACAAGAATCACCACATCGGGCTGCCAGCGCACAATATCTTCCTTGCACACCTTCATATTCTTGAGGATTGTGGGCAAATGCAACAACACGGGCACAAAACCCATATATGCCAATTCCTTATAGTGACGTACACGTTCGCCACCCACAGCAGCCATGTGGTCACCACCGAAGAAACGGAACTGTGCCTCCTCATCTTCCCGTTGCAACGACATCATCAGTCGTGATGCATGCAAATCGCCACTGGCCTCACCAACTATCAAATAATATTTCATATTCTAACGATAACGAAAACGATAACTCCAAATTTTACTCCCCTTTTAACTCCCAATTTTACTCCCTCATTTTACTCCCTATTTTACTCCCTCATTTCAAGGCCTCCCCCTCATGGGGGAGGTTGGAGGGGGCTTCCAATACCTTCATCTCCTCCATCACCTCATAGGCAGTGACATCAACGGTGGTTGGTGTGATGCAGACATAGCCATGATTCAAAGCCCAGCGGTCGTTGTCTGTTGCCCCAGGCTCATCATCGGTGTACTCACCCACCATCCAATAGTAGTCTTTCCCTCTGGGATGCTTGCAGGTTACCACTTCATTGATCCATCTGCCATAGCCCATCCTGCATACCTTCACACCTTTGAAGGGAGCGTCCTTCGGAAAATTCACATTCAGGCATACGCCTTTCGGCAAACCTTTATCGAGGACATGAAGCAGAATTTTTCTTACATAATCACGCAAAGCAGACAGGTCTGCATCAGGATTGTAGTCGCAGCTGCTGAAGGCAATCGAAGGAATATATTTCAAGCAGCCTTCAATAGCCACTCCCATCGTTCCACTATAATGAGTATTAACGGTAGAATTGTCACCGTGATTGATGCCGCCTATCACCACATCAGGCAATCGCCCATCCAACAACTGGTGCATCGCAATCTTCACACAGTCAACAGGAGTACCACTGCAAGACCACACTTTGGCACTGTAAATATCTTTACGACGATGCAGATAAAGCGGTGGCTCTGCCGAAAAAGCACAGGAGAAGCCGGAACGTGGACTTTCTGGAGCACAAATCACGATTTCGCCCAAGTCTTCAATAAAGGACACCAGCTGTCTGAGGCCACCACTGTGATAGCCGTCATCATTCGCAATTAGAATCAATGGTTTTCTCTTTTCCATAAAAATTAGTTATTTTGGATGCAAAAATACGAAAAAAGGTTTAATAACAAACGCTATCTCGAATAAAATATGTAACTTTGCACCCTATATTTTTATTTATAAAAGGAATAACATGGGAAAAATCATCGCATTAGCCAACCAGAAAGGCGGCGTTGGAAAGACTACCACTTCTATCAATTTAGCGGCATCACTGGCAACACTGGAGAAGTCTGTGCTTGTTGTTGATGCCGATCCGCAGGCCAACGCATCCAGCGGTCTGGGCGTTGACATCCAAGAAGTGGACTGTTCGCTCTACGAGTGCATCATCAACCATGCTGATGTGCGCGATGCCATCTACACGACCGATATTGACGGACTGGACATTATCCCCAGTCACATCAACCTGGTGGGCGCAGAAATAGAAATGCTGAACCTGGATAACAGAGAGAATATCATCAAACAAGTGCTCGCACCCATCCGCGACGACTACGACTACATATTGATTGACTGTGCTCCTTCATTGGGACTGATTACCGTTAACTCGCTGACAGCAGCCGATTCGGTTATCATCCCCGTACAGTGTGAATACTTTGCGCTGGAAGGAATCAGCAAACTGCTGAACACCATCAAGATTCTGAAGAGCCGCCTGAATCCGAAACTGGAAATAGAAGGATTCCTCCTGACGATGTACGACTCCCGTCTGCGTCTGGCGCGTCAGATCTATGACGAGGTGAAGCGCCACTTCCAGGAGCTGGTCTTCAAGACCGTCATCCAACGCAACGTAAAACTCAGCGAGAGTCCCAGTCACGGACTGCCTGTCATCCTCTACGATGCAGACTCTACAGGTGCAAAGAACCACTTGGCTTTGGCAAAAGAAATCATCTATAAAAACTAATCATCACAATGGCTGTTAAGAAGAAATACAACCGAAATACGAAGACGTCGGCTTTGGGACGCGGACTTGACGCGCTGATTTCAACCGATAACGTCAGCACACAGGGTAGTTCCACCATCAACGAGGTGCCCATCAGTCAGATTGAAGCAAATCCCAACCAGCCCCGTCGTGAATTTGACCAGGAAGCACTGCAGGAGTTGGCAAACTCTATCGCACAATTGGGAATCGTACAACCGATTACCCTGCGACAGATTGCCGATGACCGTTTCCAGATTATCGCCGGTGAGCGTCGTTGGCGCGCCTCACAGCTGGCTGGCCTGACGGCAATCCCTGCTTACATCCGTACCATCAGTGACGAAAACGTCATGGAGATGGCACTGGTGGAAAACATCCAGCGTGAAGACCTGAACGCCATTGAAATTGCTTTGGCATACGCACAGCTGTTGGAGAAAGACGGCATGACACAAGAGAAGGTGTCTGAGCGTGTCGGCAAGAGCCGCGCTGCCATTGCCAACTATCTGCGTCTGCTGAAACTGCCGGCACAGGTACAAATGGCCTTGCAGAAGAAAGACATCGACATGGGACATGCACGCGCCCTGCTGTCACTGGGTAGTCCTTCGCTCCAGCTGAAACTGTTCAAGGAAATCAGCAAGCACGGCTATTCCGTACGCAAGGTAGAAGAGCTTTGTCACCAGTTGAACAATGGTGAAGACATCCAAAGTGCAAAGAAGACCATTGCCTCCAGAGCGCGCCTGCCAGAGGAGTTCAATATGCTAAAAGACAGTCTCTCCAAGTTCTTCAACACGAAGATACAGATGACGCTGGGTGCCAAGGGAAATGGAAAGATCAGTATTCCGTTTGCCAACGAGGAGGAATTGGAAAATATCATGCACATGTTTGACAAACTGAAAGCATAACGTGAGAAAATTGGCAAGAACATACATCCAACGATGCACCTTCATGATGATGTTCATGACGCTTTGCACAACCATCGCCTCCGCACAGGAGACTGTGGGCAACGACAGTGTCATGACCATGGAAAAGAAGGCTCAGGCGAAGGCTGCACAGGCTACCAAAGACAGTCTGGAGAGGGTTTTCGCACGGGAAGACAGCATCGAACTTGCCAATGCTGCAAAGAAAGCCAAGCAGAAACGTGACTGGAGTACATGGCGACCAGACGCCAAGCGTGCCTTGTGGTTGGCACTCGCCATTCCTGGAGCAGGACAGATCTACAACCGCAAATATTGGAAACTGCCCATCGTATATGGTGGATTTGTGGGTTGTATCTACGCTATCTCATGGAACAACCAGATGTATCACGACTATGCACAGGCATATATCGACCTGATGGATGACGACCCACGCACACAGAGCTATAACCAGTTCTTGCATCTGGGGGTAACCATCACGGATGCCAATGCGTCAACCTATCAGGATCTGTTTCGTAAACGTAAGGACCGCTATCGCCGTTGGCGCGACCTGAGTGTGTTTGCACTGGTGGCGGTCTATGCGCTCTCTGTCATCGACGCGTATGTGGATGCGTCTTTGTCTGAATTTGACATCTCCAAGGACTTAAGTCTGCGTATTGCGCCAACTGTGCTCAACGATGAAAGTTCCTTTAGTAGCAGGAACCCGCTAAAGTCGTCGGCTGTGGGCGTAGGATGTAGTCTGAAGTTTTGAAAAATTAAAAATGGGAGTTAAATAGGGAGTAAATTAACTTCCTGCGCAAAGCGCATAACTTCATAATAAAAAAAGGAAATATATGAAAAGATTATTTGTATTAGCATTATGTTTAGCTGGAATCTGCGCGATGCAGGCACAAAGCTATGAGGATTATGAGATTGTAACCGATGAACAAGGTCAACAACAGGAAATCGGCTTGCCTGAATCAATGACGGTGGATATTGACGACCTGCTGGATCAGTATCACACCAAGGCTTACATGCAGACCAATGCATGTAACTATCGCAATGACGACCCTGAAACTGAGAAGGAGGAATATATCGAGCGTTTGCAACAGATTCCTGCTGTCATGGAAATGGTATATAACGAACCCGTTCAGAAGATGATTGACCGCTATACCAAGCGTGGCCGCCGACAGGTGAGCTATATGCTGGGAGCAGCCAACTTCTATATGCCTATCTTCGAGCAGGCGTTGGAGACATACGGATTACCGTTGGAACTGAAATACCTGCCTGTCATCGAGTCTGCGTTGAACCCCAAGGCAGTATCACGCGTGGGAGCAACGGGTTTGTGGCAGTTTATGCTGGAAACAGGTAAGCGATACGGTCTGAAGGTGAACTCACTGGTTGACGAGCGTCGCGACCCCGTGAAAGCTTCCGATGCAGCAGCACGTTATCTGCGCGACCTGTATAAGATTTTTGGCGACTGGAACCTGGTGATTGCATCCTACAATGCCGGTCCTGAACGCATCAACAAGGCTATCCACCGTGCCGGAGGCGAAACCGACTACTGGAAAATCTATCCGTATCTGCCCAAAGAGACACGCGGATATGTGCCAGCATTCATCGCTGCCAACTACGTGATGACCTACTACTGCGACCACAACATCTGTCCGATGGAGACTGACCTCCCTGCGAAATCAGATACCATCCTTGTAGATCGCGACATACACCTCTCACAGATTGCCAATGTCATTGATATCGACCTTGATCTGCTGAAAGAACTGAACCCACAATACAGAAAGGATTTGATCAATGGCAGAAGCGGCCTGACCGATGTCCGTCTGCCAGCACAGTATCTGGGCGTGTTTATCGACATGCAGGATTCCATTTGCAACTACAATGCTGACCAGCTGATAGCCAAGCGTGCAGAGGTAGCGATCGAAGAATCATCTGCTCCCACAAAAAGCAGTTCGTACCGTTCGTCAAGAAGTTATTCCGACAGCAACAGCTATAGCCGCAGCAGTCGTAATAGCAGACATAGAGAAAGCTATGCCACAACCTACAACAGCAAAGGAAAAGGCAGGCACAAAGGAAGAGAAGAGAAAGAAGAGAGAGGAAAAGGCAAAGGCAAGAAGAAGAAAGGACGCAATGCCGAGCCTTCAGCTGTAACCGTACAGAAGGGTGAGAGTCTTGACAAGATTGCCAAGAAAAACCATACGACGGTCAAAGAACTGAAGAAGAAGAACAACATCAAGGGTGACAAGATTAAACCCGGTCAGAAGATAAAGGTGAAATAATCCCAAGCATTCACCACTTACACCTTATTAATATATATAGGAGGACACGATATGGACAACCAGGAAGACAAAGTTAGCGCCCAGGACGCGATGTGGGAGAAGAAAGTTGACGAGAAATTCGAAGAACTGCTTCAGAGTTATCTGGCATCACGCCATCGCAAGAAAGTAGAGATCATCACAAAGGCATTCAACTTTGCACGACAGGCGCACAAAGGCGTCCGCCGCCTTTCTGGCGAACCCTATATCATGCACCCTATCGCCGTTGCACAGATAGCCTGTTCGGAAGTTGGATTAGGCTCCACCAGCATCTGTTCTGCCCTCTTGCACGATGTGGTCGAAGATACGGAGTATTCCGTTGAGGATATTGAGAACATCTTTGGCAAGAAGATTGCACAGATTGTTGAGGGACTGACAAAGATCAGTGGCGGTATTTTTGGTGAACAGGCTTCTGCACAGGCAGAAAACTTCAAGAAGCTATTGCTTACGATGAGCGATGACATCCGCGTCATCCTCATCAAGATCTGCGACCGCCTGCACAATATGCGCACCCTAGAGTCGCAGCCAGCCAACAAACAGTATAAGATTGCTGGCGAGACGCTCTATATCTATGCACCCCTCGCCAATCGTCTGGGTCTCAACAGAATCAAATCGGAACTGGAAGACCTGAGTTTCCGCTATGATCATCCTGACACCTATAACTATATCAAGAATCAGCTGATATCCACAGAGGAATCCCGTAACACGCTGTTTGAACAGTTCACAGCTCCCATACGTGACATCTTAGACGGCATGGGCTATCAATATGAACTCAAGGCACGTGTAAAAAGCCCCTACTCTATTTGGAGTAAGATGCAAAACAAGCACGTCACCTTCGACGAGATCTATGACATTCTGGCCGTACGCATTATCTTCGTACCCAAGAACCGCAAGGAAGAAGCAGTCGAATGTCTGAGCATATACAATAGCATTGAGAACCTCTATGAGAGTCATCCTGACCGGTTCCGCAACTGGCTGAACCACAAAAAGGCCAACGGCTATCAGGCATTGCATGCCACCTTCATGTCGAAACAGGGTAAATGGATTGAGGTACAGATCCGATCCGACCGTATGGACGATGTGGCAGAGCAAGGTTTTGCTGCCCATTGGAAATACAAGGATAACCCACAGGGAGACAACGATGCGGAAATCACGGAGGACGAGAGCGAACTGAGCAACTGGCTTCGCACCATCAAGGAAATCCTTGACGACCCACAGCCGGATGCGATGGACTTTCTGGATGCCATCAAACTGAACCTTTTTGCTGCCGAGATCTTTGTGTTTACGCCCAAAGGTGAAATCAAAACGATGCCTGCTGGCAGTACAGCTCTTGACTTTGCTTTCCAGCTGCACACCTTCTTAGGCAGTCATTGCATTGGCGCGAAGGTCAACCACAAGCTCGTTCCCATGAGTCACAAGCTGGAGAGTGGCGACCAGGTGGAAATCCTCACCTCCAAATCACAGCATGTACACCCCTCATGGATCAACTTCGTCAGCTCCGCAAAAGCCAAATCGAAGATACAGGCTATCCTTCGTCGCGATAATCGCGAGATACAGAAGAAGGGCGAGGAGTTCTTGGCATCCTGGCTCAAGAAACATGATATGGAGCTGACGCCAGCTATTGTCAACAAGCTCTGTTACTTCCATGAGTTGCGCAAACCGGAAAGCTTGTACCTTGCCTTAGGCGAAAAGACCATCCTTTTGGGCGAAAAAGACTTGGACGAACTGCATGGAAAGAAGAAACAGGCATCGAAGGGATGGCGTAAATACGTGCCGTTTATCAAGTCAGAAGCCGTTGAGAAAGACACCCCAAAAGAGCATATCGTTGTTGAGAAAGGGTTTAATAAGAAGAAACCCGTCTATGTCAACGACGAAAACATCCAGCAATACATCTTCCCAAGATGCTGTCACCCCATTCCAGGCGACGACATACTGGGATATATTGACAACAAAAACCGTATAGAGATTCACAAGCGCGCCTGTCCTGTCGCTACCAAACTGAAAGCCAGCTTTGGCAACCGCATCCTCGATGCCAAATGGGACATGCATAAGAGCCAGCTCTTCGATGCCACCATCCATATTCAGGGCATCGACCGCAAGGGATTACTCCACGACCTCGCAGATATCATCTCCGATCAGATGAATGTCAATATGCGCAAGATAGTTGTTTCAAGCGATAATGGAATTTTCGATGGTTCCATCGAGTTGCGTGTACACGACCGCGATGAGGTCAGGCTGCTGATGGAGAGTCTGAAAAAGGTACAAGGACTACAACAGTTACAGCATATTATATAAGACCCAACTTTCGCAAATTGAGGAGAATTAAGAAATTAAGAAATTAAGAAATTAAGAAGTTAAGAAATTAAGAAGTTAAGTAGTTAAGAAATTAAGAAGTTAAGTAGTTAAGTAGTTAAGCCAATAGGTTTTACCAGCTAGAGACTCAAAAGGCGATACTGACGGCTTCTAACTTCCTAAGGCCAAAGGCCGATAACTTCTTCTAACTTCTTCTAACTACTAAAAATAATATGAAAAGAATTTTACCTATTATTTTATTAGCACTTTTTGTTTTCCCACCATTATCATCTGATGCACGTGGGAAATACGACAATACCGACACGCTGGTGGTCGCTCGCGACGGCAGCGGAGAATTCCGCACCGTGAGCGAAGCCGTAGAAGTATGTCGTGCCTTCATGGAATACACGAAGGTTATCTACGTCAAGAAAGGTATCTACAAGGAGAAACTCGTCGTACCTTCCTGGCTTACCAACATTGAGATTATCGGTGAAGACCGCGATGAAACCATCATCACCTTCGATGATCACGCCAACGTGAAGATTCCAAAGATTGGATTGGAATCGACATCATTGCTGCAAGATCCCAAGGACGGACTCCAGACAATGGGTACTTTCCGAACCTTTACGGTCAAGGTGGAAGGCTGCCATATCACCTTCCGCAACCTCACCATCGAGAATAATGCGCCACGCAAGGGACAGGCTGTTGCCTTACACACCGAAGGCGACTGTCTGCGATTTGTCAACTGCCGTATCTTAGGCAACCAAGACACCATCTATACAGGAATGGCAAATACCCGTTTATACTTCGAGGACTGCTACATCGAGGGTACCACCGACTTTATCTTCGGCCCTTCTACCGCATGGTTCGAACATTGTACCATTCACAGCAAGATTAACTCCTACGTCACAGCCGCCTCCACACCGAAAGATGTTCAATACGGCTACATCTTCAACAACTGCACACTGACAGCTGCTGAAGGTGTTGATAAGGTTTTCCTCGGTCGTCCCTGGCGTGCTTACGCCTATACCCTGTTTATGAACTGCGACCTGGGTAAGCACATTGTACCTGAAGGTTGGCAGAACTGGAAAGACTACCATGATCCAGCCCAAGAAGGAACCGTACGCTATCTGGAGTACAACAACCGTGGAGAAGGCGCAAAACCCCAGCAACGTGTGGCATGGAGCAAACAACTTTCCAAGAAAGAAATCAAGGAGATTACCATAGAAAATGTATTGAATGGGTGGAAATGAGACAATTATCCGTTAAAAAATCTAAAAACAACACAAATATTACTACCTATTATGTTTTTAATTAGTAATTTCGCACCGCAAACTATATCGAAGAAACTCTATGGCAATTGTGCCTATCAGTGATTTTTATAACACAATCTATAAGTATAACTAAAACAAACATTTATGTATCTACAACTCAAAAGAGCCACAGTGGCTTTATTTCTGAGCCTGTTCTGTTTCGTTGCGTATGCGCAGCAGACAGTAACGGGAACAGTGAAAGACGCTACGGGTGAACCGTTGATTGGTGTTACTGTCTTGATGGACGGCCAGACGGCTGCCATTACTGACTTAGACGGTAACTTTACGATCAAGGACGCGAAGCCGTCTTCAGTGATTAAGATTTCCTACATTGGATATGCTGACCAGCAAATCACATTAGGTAATCGAACCAGCTTGAGCATTATCATGCAGGAAGACAACCAGTCACTCGACGAAGTCGTAGTCGTTGGTTACGGCACGATGAAGAAGTCAGACTTGACCGGTTCTGTTTCATCTGTCAACACGGAACAGTTGAATGCCAAGGGAGCTTCCTCTGTCATGGGTAACCTGCAAGGTAGTAATCCTGGTGTAAACATTACTCAGACCAGTGGACGTGCTGGAGGTGATTTCAAAATTGAAATCCGTGGTAAGTCCTCTATCAACAGTGACACGACACCTCTTTATGTTGTCGATGGAGTAATGTGTTCTGACATTCAGTGGCTCAACCCACAGGACATCGAGAAGATTGACATTTTGAAGGACGCTTCTTCTACTGCTATCTACGGTTCACGTGCAACCGCTGGTGTTGTTATGGTAACAACAAAGAGTGGTGCAGGCGTAAGCAAGGAGCAGAAGCCTACCATCAGTTATGATGGATACTATGGTATTTCAAAGGTAGCTCGCATGCCTGATTTCCAGAATGCATCTGAGTTCTATAGCTATCGTTTGCGTAAGTTTACGGAATTTGCTGGTGACATTGATGCAATGCCAATTGCTAATCCCGTTTATGCTTTCTCACAGGCAGCCTTCTATCAGGCTAAGATTGCAGAGTATGCAACTAGCGGTGATTTTATCCTCGACCAGTTGTATGCGCAAGGTCGTGATGTAAATTGGCCTGATTTGGTTACCCAGACTGGTAGCCAGCAGAACCACTTCCTCGCTGTCAGTGGTGGTAGTGCAAACGTCAACTATCACTTTGGCATAGGTTTCAACAAAGATAAAGGTATTTATATTGGTGACGAACAGACTCGTTACAATTTCAAGGGTAGTGTTGATGCCAAGATTAATAAGGTGATCAGCGCTGGTTTCAGTATCAACCTGGCTAACATCAACAACAAATATGCTGATGATAACGCTATTAGGGAAGCATATCGCGCCAATCCATTTATGGCACCTTATGACGAAGAAGGTAATATCATTCACAACCCTGGTTTGAATACTGCTTTCGGAACTGACGGTAACCAGTTCACTTCAAGTATCAACCCGCTTGACCTGATGAAGAGTTCTAAGACCAAGCGTGAGACTTGGCGCATCCTGGGTAATTTCTACTTGAAGTTCGATATCATGAAAGGACTCGACTTTAAGACGACTTTCTCTCCGAACTACACCCACTATCGTCACGGCTATTTCGACGGATATGTTAATCCTCTCACAGGAAATGCCTATAGAGATGACTCAAATGGATACGATGGTAAAGAGAAGATCAACCAGGCCAACGTAACCAACTATCGCAACTTCTCATGGACTTGGGACAACGTCATCACTTACAATACGACGATTGCCAAGGATCACAACCTCAACCTGATGGGACTCTTCTCTATGGAGAAAGGTAATACTGAGAACTACTACTGGGCAGCCACCAACGTAATGGCAAACACCGACTGGTGGAACATGAACACAGGTACATACGATGGTGACAACTCAAAGACCACTTACTCAGAGTCAAGCATGATTTCTTATGCCTTCCGTGCTAACTACAACTGGAAGAACCGCTACTACCTGACTGGTACTATTCGTTGGGATGGCTCATCCAAGTTTGCAGAAGGCAATCGCTGGGGATGCTTCCCATCTGTAGCTGCAGCATGGCGCATCACCGAAGAAAACTTCATGAAGAATGTGGAGTGGGTTAGCAACTTGAAGTTCCGCCTCTCTTATGGTATCACTGGTAACAACGACGGTATCGGCAGCTATGCTACACAGCAGACCGTATCTGGCCCTGTTTACTATCCATTCGGAGCAACATACTACAACGGCTACTATCCATCAAGCGTTGTCAACAAAGAACTGCAATGGGAAAAGTCTCATGAGTTCAACGTAGGTTTGGACTTCGGATTCCTCCGCGACCGCATCCGTGGTAGCATCGACTGGTACAACAAGAAATCTACAGACCTGCTCTATAAGGTACAGCTCCCGCTTGAAGCTGGTGGCGGTACGATGACTACAAACATTGGTTCTGTACGCAACCGTGGTATTGAAATAAGCTTGACTACTGTCAACATTAAGAATAGCGACTGGAACTGGGAGACGACCTTCACCTTCTCTCACAACAAGAACAAAGTGCTTGAGATCAACGGTACTGGCGACCGCGTTACAGGTTCTGACCTTACCACAGGTAGTCTCTTCATCGGTTCTTCTGTCAACAACATCTATGCTTACCAGTGGGGTGGCATCGTTACAGACCGCGACATGGTTGTTCCTAACAACCAGGCAGCTATCGATCATGGCTTTAGACCAGGAGAAACAGTGAAAGAGTATGACTACTACTATACTGTTTACAAGCAGAAAGAAGGACAGCCTTGGATTGTTGACCAGAATGGTGACGGTACGATCAACGACAATGACCGCTGCATCATGAGTGCAGACCCGACATGGATTGGCAGCTTAACCTCTAATTTGTCTTGGAAGAACTGGGACTTCGGTTTCTCTCTCTATGCAAAAGTTGGCGGAAAGGCCTTCTCTAAGTTCCTGCAGCAGTATGAAGATGTCAGCGACCGCGGCCGTATGCGTCTGAACGAAGACTACTACATCCCCGCTGGACAGATTCTCAATGCAGAAGACGTTTTGAGAGATGGTACATATGTCAACCCTGTTTATCAGGAGACAACTCACTACGGTAGCTTCCCAATCGCCACCCGTGCTGACAACAATGGTCTTGGCTCTATGGCAGACTATTGGAACAACGCACGATGCGTTACAAAGACCAGCTACTTGAAGGTACAGAACATCACCTTGGGTTATACCTTCCCGAAGACTTGGATCAACAAGTTTGGCTGCCAGCATCTGCGCCTCTACTTTACCGTAACGAACCCATTCGTATTTACAGGTTTCAAGGGCTTCGATCCTGAATGGGCAAGTGCTTCACTTTCTAACGATACTCCGAGCACTGTTACCTATCAGTTTGGTGCAAGCATTAAGTTCTAAAAACAATAAAAATAAATATAATGAAAACATCACTATATAAATCCGTAATCGTTAGCCTCTTCATGGGTGTCGCACTCACTAGCTGTAGCGACTTCCTTGATGCAGACAACAAATCGGCTGGTGGACAGACTGCCGATGACTACTTAGGCAGCGACCCGCAGGCTTTACTCACTTCTGCTTATGAAAGCATGAAAGATATTGTATTTAGCCCCGAGCTATACTGTCAAGGAACCGACCTGTATCTCAATACACGTGGACATGACGGCGGTGACTTCAACAAATATTACCTTACCGCTGACAATTCAACTGTTGCCAGCTACTATTCCAATGTATACAAAATGATTAACTATGCGAATGGTACCATTTCTTACGCTGGTGAGGGAACTGCCGTTGCGCATGAGGCTCGTTTTGTACGTGCTTATGGATACTATCTGTTGACACAACAGTTTGGTGCAGTACCATATGTTACCACCTATATTAATAATGCGAATACAGATTATCCTCGCACACCGCTGGCAGAACTATATCCTGCACTGATTGAGGATTTGACAGACCTTTACAACAACTCCTCTTTGGCTGCTCAAAGCCATGAGGGACATGCCAGCAAGCAAGCTGTTGCAGCACTTCTGGCCAAAGTCAACCTTGCTGCAGGATGGGATCTCGAAACAGAGTATGTTGATGTAGCAAAAGGTACTTTCACCAAGAAAGGTAACACCTATTTTACAGAAGCAGCTAAATGGGCAGAGACCGCAATCAACGGAATCCAGCTCACGATGTCTTTCGAAGACAAATGGTCTCCTTCTAATGAAGGAAACGCAGAGGAAATCTTCTCTGTTCAGTACGAGCGTAACGGCTATCCTGGCGATGTTGGTACAGGTGGACACAGCATGGAGAACAACTTCGGTGGCTACTATGGAGAATGCTCCAAGACTGGTAGCAAGCAGGTTGGCAGTGACAACCAGCAGTCAGAGAAGGCAATGTTGCTTTTCGAGAAGGGCGACACACGCTACGAGGGCACCTTTATGACTACCTTCTACAACTATAATGAAACTGATGGTTGGGGTAAATCAGGCTATTATGCTTACTACAATGGTACCAACAAGAGTACTCTTCCTATCCAACTCCGTTGGTTCCCCTACTACGTGACTGCGGCTGAAGCTGAAGCTGAGTTCACAGCAAACAAGAACCTATACAAGAAAGGTAGCTGTCTCAATGCTGTAAAGGCTGGTATCCTCTCTGTTCCCAATGTAATTACTTATACATTTGACGCTGACGGTAATTTCACCAAAAAGACGATGACTGTCGATCAGTTCAATGCCGCAACAGAGAATGGTGTCTGCGTAAAGAAATTCGACGATGCTAACTCTGCACAGCTTGGTACCAAGAACGACTATCGTGACATCGTTATACTGCATGTCAGCGACCTTTATCTGATTGCTGCTGAAGCATATTACATGGCCGACCAAACCAGCAAGGCTCTTGAAAAGGTAAATCAGGTTCGCCAACGTGCAGGCTTGACTGCTTTGAACAGCTTCAACGACTATCTGCAGAACAACATCAACTATGCCATGAGTACTTCATTTGAAGCTACACTCTCTCCACTGGATGTGATTCTCGATGAGCGTGCACGTGAACTTTATGCCGAAGGTCATCGCTGGATGGATCTCCGTCGCACAAAGCAATTGGTACGATACAATGTTGAATTCAACAAATATGTCACCATTGCTAGCCAAATGATGGATGCAGACCACATCAACTACAAACTCTTGCGTCCGATTCCAACGAACGAGATTTCAAGCAACACATCCATCTCACCTGAGGATCAGAACCCAGGCTATAATGTTGCCACTGAGTAGGCGGATGGAACACAAAGCTTAAATGGAAAAATAGTAACACAATAAAAGAAAATTAAAATGATGAAGAAATATATTTTAGGCTTGTTTGCATGCCTGGCAATGGTGGCTTTCGTAAGCTGTGGCGATGACGATGATGCAACTCCGATTCACCACGATACGACACCTGAGATAGCAACTGCAGGTATCTACTCTGGCACGTGCTTTATTGAATGGAGTGATAAGCAAGGAGATCATGAGGCTAATCATGCAGGCACCATGACATTCAGCCCTACCGAAACAGCTGGCATCAGTTCGTTGAAGATTCAATGTCCAGAGATGAGCTTGGTCGTTGATATAGTATCTGTAAACGTTTGGTATGCTGGTCAGGGCTTCCAGTTCAGCATCACCAGTACAGCTTCTGTGAATGGTACAGCTCAAAACTTGAAGATTTACGGACATAGCGATGACGGTATTACACTTTCATCCGCATTTGTCGTAAACGTGAAGGTTGGTCGTTCAACGACCTCTTATAAGTACGAGTTTATAGGTATGAAGGCTGTCCTCGATTAAACGATATCCTCTCTTTTGCGTCAGGGGACTCCTCCCCCTGACGCAAATATAAAAAAGAAACAAACGTGCATTAGCACACCTTATTCATTTATTTATAAATCTTTTTAATAATTACAATTATGAAAAAAAGTTTACTTATCGCAGCTGCCTTGACAATGTCAATGGGAGCTTTCGCACAGGAAAGTGCATTTGTTGATGCAACTACACTGTTTGATGGTATGGAAATGACTGTTGTAGGTCAGGACTCTAAAGGTAATGACGTGAAGGGTTACAACCTTGATGCTGGTGCAGTATTGTGCCAGTCTGCAAGCGTTAAGATGGTTTCTCCTTATGCCAACATCGGTTACAAGGCAACAGCTTTGGCTGGTGAGACTGACAATGCTAAGAGTGTTACCATCGGTACAACTGAGTATCAGGCTGTTAGTGGTATTCAGGGACAGATGAACCCTTCTCCAGTTCCTACGGTAAATCCTAAATCATGTCCATCATCTGGCGCTGTAGTACAGTTTGATGTAACTAAGGATGGTTTCATCTATGCTATCTGCAAGCTTTCTTCCAACAAGCAGTACTATGTTTGGGAAGGAACTGCCATTTCAGATCCTAACGTAGTAGCTTACGACTACACACAGCACCTGCTGAAGGCTGCTGCCAATGGTGATATGGACATCAACTACTCACTTCCTGCTGATGATATGGGTTACTTTACCGTTGAACTGGATGCAGAGCAGAAGTACTGTGACGGTAGTGGTCTTCGCTGGCCGGAGAAGATTGTTTGGGGTGCAGATTATGCAGACCAGAAGATCAACGGTCTTGGTGTGATTACTTTCCCTGTTTATGCTGAAGCTGGTACATACCTCCTCCATGCTCAGGGTTCTAAGGTAACCATCGACGGTTTCGTATTCTCTGAGACAAAACTGGATGTAAAGGTTAATGAGGTATCTGCTGGCATCAACGGTGTTGAGGCTACTGCTACAGCTGCTCCTGCAGTTAAGAAGTATGTTGAGAACGGTCAGATCGTTATCGAGAAGGCTGGTAAGAAGTTCACTGCTGCTGGTGCACAGCTGAAATAAGAAAGAAACTCAAGCCCCCTCCAACCTCCCCCCCCTGAGGGGGAGGCTCTAAGAAGGGACAGAGTAAATAAAACCAATAGCGGGAAGTCTTTCGACTTCCCGCTATTTTGTTTGAATATGTACCAGCATTCGTACCGCTATCTGGTACTCTTGTTACCAGCGTCTGGTAATCATGTTACCACAGCCTGGTAATCATGTTACCACAGCCTGGTAATCACGTTACCAAAGCCTGGTACTAAACCATTCCGTCGAGTTGCAGTTTCAACTCCTTCAACTGGTCACGAACGGATGTAAGGGTATTCATCACTTCTGCCGTCTTGTCTGCTCCCTGACGGTTTTCGTTGATAATCTTACGGGCATTTGCAATCTTGAAGCCACGTACCTTCACCAGATTATAGATGACACGAATCTGCTCAATATTCTTTTCGGTATATTGACGCACCTTGTTGCCCGTCGTCTTCGGACGGAGATGCGGAAACTCTGTTTCCCAATAGCGAAGCAGACTCTCGCTCACATTCATCATCTGTGCTACTTCCTTGATGGAATAGTACAACTTATGCGATTTTTCAGATTTCAATGCCATCTTATTTAAAGTGTTTTCAGTTTACAAATGTGTGGAATTGTGGCAAAGGTACGAAATAATTCATAATTCATAATTCATAATTCGTATTTATTTTGTATTTTTGCAAAGTTTTTAACGAAAACATGTAATATTCTCTACTTTCGGAAGTTTAAATGGAAGTAAAAAAGGAAGTTAACTCGCTACGCTCGTGGAAGTTACGCGCTTTGCGCAGGACGATAGTATCCGCAAATGGAGAAACTGACGTCTTTGGTCGAAGACCTATAACTCCCTAAACCGAAGGTTTATAACTCCCACTTTAACTTCATCTTTAACTCCAGAACATATAAAAAGTTATAATCAAATGTTGACAGCTAAGGAAATACGCGAATCGTACAAGAAGTTCTTTGAGTCGAAAGGACACGTCATCGTTCCATCGGCTCCGATGGTTATCAAGGACGACCCTACCCTGATGTTTACCAATGCTGGTATGAACCAGTGGAAAGATATTATCCTCGGAACGAAGGATCCGGAGCCGCGCCGCCGTGCCGATACACAGAAATGTCTGCGTGTGAGCGGTAAGCACAACGACTTGGAAGAGGTGGGCCATGATACCTATCATCACACCATGTTCGAGATGCTGGGCAACTGGTCGTTTGGCGACTACTTCAAGGAAGGCGCCATCGATATGGCTTGGGAATATCTGGTTGATGTCCTGAAGCTCGATCCGAAAGACTTGTATGTGACCGTGTTTGAAGGCGATGCCGCAGAAGGACTGGAGCGCGACGACGAAGCTGCAGGCTACTGGGCAAAGCATGTGCCAGCCGACCATATCATCAACGGCAACAAGCACGACAACTTCTGGGAGATGGGCGATACCGGTCCTTGTGGTCCTTGCTCAGAGATTCACCTCGACTCCCGTACGGCTGAGGAGAAAGCACAGGTTCCTGGCCGTGAGCTGGTCAACAAAGACAACCCTCAGGTGATTGAAATCTGGAACCTCGTGTTCATGCAGTATCAGCGTATGGCTGACGGCTCATTGGAGAAGCTCGCCATGAACGTGATCGATACAGGTATGGGCTTCGAGCGTCTGGTGCGCGCCCTGCAAGGCAAACACAGCAACTACGACACCGATGTGTTCCAGCCGATCATCAAGGAGATTGAGAAACTGACGGGACTGAAATATGAAGAGGAGGAAACGGCTACTGTCGCCATGCGTGTCTGTGCCGACCACCTGCGTGCTGTGGCATTCTCCATTGCTGACGGTCAGCTGCCAAGCAATGCGAAAGCAGGTTATGTCATCCGACGCATCCTGCGCCGTGCCGTACGCTACGCCTACACTTTCTTAGGACAGAAAGAAGCCTTTATGTTCAAGCTCTTGCCTGTACTCGTACAGGAGATGGGCGACGCCTTCCCTGAACTGAAGGCTCAGCAGGAACTCATCGCACGCGTAATGAAGGAAGAGGAAGACTCCTTCCTGCGCACCTTGGAGCGTGGTATCAACCTGCTCAGCACCGCGATGGATGAGTTGAAGGCTCAGGGCAAGACTGTATTGAACGGTAGTGATGCCTTCAAACTGTTCGACACCTACGGAAGAGTTGATTTGCCGCGAGAACGGCTATACCGTTGACGAAGAGCAGTTCAATGCAGAAATGCAGCAACAGAAAGAGCGTGCCCGCAATGCCGCACAGGTAGAGAATGGGGATTGGATAGATGTATGTGGCGATGACGTTGCCACTACCGAACAGCAGTTCGTTGGCTACGACTATACCGAATACGAATGTCATATCATCCGCTACCGTCAGGTAACACAGAAGAAGAGTACCTATTACGAACTGGTTCTCGACTATACCCCATTCTACGGTGAGATGGGTGGACAGGTTGGCGATACGGGTGTGCTCGTCAGCGAGGACGAAACTCAAAGCGTACACATCGTCAAGCAGCTGCCGAAGAACCTGACAGCAGACTTCATGGCGTGTGTCGATACCGATAAGCGTAATGCCAGCGCAGCCAACCATACAGCAACCCACCTGTTGGACTATGCCCTGAAACAAGTTTTGGGCGACCACATCGAGCAGAAGGGTTCATACGTGAGTGCCAACGCCTTGCGTTTCGACTTCTCACACTTCGAGAAGGTCAGCGACGAACAGCTGCGCGAGGTTGAGCGGATGGTCAACGAAATGATTCGTGAGGACATTCCGCTTGACGAGCATCGTAATACACCGATGGAAGAAGCCAAGAAGATGGGTGCTATCGCCCTGTTCGGAGAGAAATACGGCGATACCGTACGTGTCGTACGCTTCGGTCCTTCATGCGAGTTCTGTGGTGGTATCCATGCAAAGAGTACCGGCCGCATCGGTCTGTTCAAGATTGTCAGCGAATCCAGCGTTGCAGCCGGCATCCGCCGCATCGAAGCCTTGACAGGCAAGAACAGCGAGGAAACCGTTTACATGATGGAAGACACCCTGAACAACCTGAAGAACCTGTTCAACAACTCCAAGGATTTGATGGGTGTCATCCAGAAATTCATCGAGGAGCATGAGTCGATGAAGAAAGACTTTGAGAAACTTCAGGCTCAGAATACCGAACGTGCAAAGAACTTCCTGATAGAACGTGCAAAGGAAATCGACGGTGTGAAGGTGCTCAAGGGTATCTTCCCTGTGATGCCGAACGTAGCCAAAGACATCGTCTTCAAGGTTCGCGAGGTTCTGCCCGAAAACATGATTTGTGTCGTAGGCTCAACAGGTGGCGGCAAACCGATGCTGAACGTGATGATTACCGAGGATATGGTAAAGGAACGTGAGCTGAATGCCGGCAAGATTGTACGTGAAGCAGCCAAACTGATTCAGGGGGGCGGCGGCGGACAGCCTCACTATGCAAGTGCCGGCGGTAAAGACCTTGACGGTTTGTCGGCAGCCGTTGACAAAGTCATTGAGCTTTGCATACAATAGCTTCATACTCCGACCGCGAAACACGGCGTCCGCGCAAACTCCTAACTTGCGGATAGTTGCGGAAGCGGTCGTCAGAAGATTCCATCCAAGCGTGTTCCACAATATCTGGGACACGCTTGATTTGTTGTTCCAAACGATGAACGTATTTTGGATTGACAACAGACAGGAAATATTTGCCGTCGCTGGTCTTCATGGCAAGCACGATGCGTTTCTTTGTTACCTGCGGCACCGTTGTCTCCCACCCTTTTGTCTTTGTAGAGACCGTTATCTCCCATCCTTTCCGATTGAGTTCATCCATCAGCTGACGGAAAACCGTGCCGTGCGCCGATGTGTCACGCAGTCGCATGTACGCTATATAATAATGTATCATCTCGTGCAACAGGACATTCTGCACCTGCCGCTCTGTCATTTGATAATAGGTGGAAATGCGGATGGAGAAATCCACAGGCTGATAACCGCGCCACGTCAGTTTGCGCCGACAGGCAAAGGAACCCAGACGCGTCTTTGACTTCGAGCGTTTCAGGCGCGGCATCGGCAGCTTGTCATGAAAATAATCGTGATTGAACTGCTGGAACCATTGTTCTAATTCGTAATGCGTAATGCGTAATGCGTAATTCATCATACGTAATGCATAATTGAACTTCGTTCTATATCTGCTGTTTCTCCGGCCAATTCACCAGATAGAGCTGTTCTGTGGCTCGCGTGAAAGCGGTATAGAGCCAATGGATGTAATCAGGCGTCAGCATCTCATCAGTCATATAGCCCTGATCAATATAGACATGCGCCCACTGGCCGCCCTGCGCCTTATGACAGGTAACGGCATAGGCATATTTGATTTGCAAGGCATTATAATAAGGATCGCTCTTCAGTTTCTTGATGCGCTCAGCCTTCTGTGGAATATATTCGTAGTCTTCCATGACGGCATTGAACAAACGCTCATGCTGTTCACGGGTCAGGGCTGGCGCTTCCGTATGCAGACTGTCGATGATGACTGTTGCCGTCAGCTCCATATCGTCGTAGTCAGGAAACTGCAACCACAGATCGACGAAATGAAAGCCAAACAAATCGCGGCTGTTGCGCACCCGACGAACCAACGCCCTGTCGCCATTGGCAATGAAAGCAAAGCTCCCTAAGTTAGGGGGTTGGGGGTCTGAAGAATCAGCCGTACCTTCCTTGTTCAGACCCCTGTCGTCCCCTAACTTAGGGGACTCTGGTTCCCAATAATAGTTGTTCTTCACAATCATCAGCATATCACCCGAAGAGAGTTCCTCCTCACGTCCCAATACCATGTTGCGGATGCCCTGATTGTAGATATTCGCCCGTTTGTTGGAACGGGTAACCACCATCGTCTCATCGATCCCCACCTCAGAATAGCTACTGCTCAACGTGTCTATGAGTTCATCTCCCCGTACGATGTGGATGTCGGCAAAACCCTTGAAACGAATCTTCGGCAGGAGACCGTCGCCAATCATCCTGATCTGATTGGCATTAAACAGGATACCTGAATCCTGAGCCTGACGCAATACCTCTGTCAACGTGTACTCATAGACTTTCAGTCCGTAGGCCGACAACATCCCCGTCTGCAATGCAGGACTCCTCTCCTCGCCTACTGGCGGCAACTGTGCCAGGTCACCAATCAACACCATCCGACAGTTACGGCCTCCATAGACATATTGTACGAGGTCGTCGAGCAGATAACCCGATCCAAACACCGCATCGGGAGAGCCTTCATTGGCAATCATCGAGCTCTCATCAACAAGGAACAGCATATCCTGATGCATGTTGTCATTCAACGAAAACTTCCCCAGCAACGACTGCTGACGGTATATCTTCCGATGGATGGTGAAGGCGGCATGACTGCTGTTCAACGAAAAGACCTTTGCCGCACGGCCCGTCGGTGCCAACAGCATCACTTTTTGCTGCATGCGTACCAGCATCTTGACGATAGCACCGGCCAACGTGGTCTTTCCCGTACCGGCAGAACCACGCAGAATCATCACGGCATGCGGGTCTCTGTCTGTCAGGAACTCAGCAAACACACGCATCGCCTCAGCCTGCTGTGCAGTAGGCATAAACGGCATTTCTTCCTGTATTTGGTATGTTAATTCGTCGCAGAGCATTGCTAATTGGAAAAACTTTTGTACTTTTGCACGGACAAAGATACGAAAAATTCGACGAAGCGAAAACAATGAGAATAGAAAAAATCAAAATAAACTGTATATTGGCAGCCTGTATGCTGGCTTTGCTCGTCGTTTGTTTTCTGAGCATCTACCAGCCCATACGCTTTGATGAGCAGAAGGCTGTACGCGAACAGGCCGTCAAGGAACGGCTAGTGAAAATCAGACAGGCAGAAGAAAGTTACCGGAAGGCGCACGGCACCTATGCCGGACAGTTTGACACGCTGGTGAAAGAAGGGTTCCTGGCAGACTCGCTGACGCGTATTCCTTTCTCTGCCGACGAACGGTTTGAGCTGACGGCTACCGTAGAGATTATGAAATCAGGTCGGCAAGTGCCATTGATGGAGTGTGGTGCACAATACCACCAGTATCTCGAAGGATTGGACGAGAACACCATCGCCAACCTCATGGAAACAGCCGACAATGAAGGACGATATCCAGGATTGCGTATCGGTGATATCACCCAAAACAATCACAATGCAGGAAACTGGGAGTAAAATAATGCTTAATGCATAATGCATAATTCATAATTATGAATAACAGATTAACCATTCGCATTGGAAGCCACTCGATGGCATTTGCTGCTGCCGACCCAAAAGCCGTCAACGGCATCGTCTATGAACCCTATACAGCCAAGAGCGGCATCTCTATGGCTGCCAACCTGCGCGAGGCGTTTACGAAATCACCGCTGTTGGGACAGGGATTCACACTAGTACAAGTATTATTGGATTCGCCTGCACTAATGGTTCCCATCGATGAATTCCACGAGGAAGATATTGAGAAACTGTATCAGCACGCGTTCTCAAGTTCTCAAGAGGCAGGCGACCGCAAACAGGAACTGATTATGCATCGGGTATTGCCGGAACTGAATGTTGTGGCGGTGTTCTGCGTGAACAAAGACTTGAAACTCGTCATCGACGACCATTTCACCGACAGCATCTTCATTCCCTTAACGCAACCCGTCTGGACTCACCTGCATCAGCGTAGTTTTACGGGAAGCCGTCAGAAGCTATATGCCTACTTCCATGATAAGAAGATGGAGCTGTTTGCTTTCACGCAGAACCGTTTCAAATACGTCAACACCTTCCATACGGCACGGGCACATGACGCTCTCTATTTCATCCTGTATGTGTGGAAACAGTTAGGATTCAACCACGAAACCGACGAACTGCATCTTGCAGGGACTATGCCGGAGGAGAAATGGCTGACAGAACATCTGCACATCTATCTGCAACGTGTTTTCGTCATCAATCCCACCGCTGATTTCGGAAATCTTCCTGCAGCCCGCATCAAGAACATGCCGTATGATTTGATGGCGCTCTATTATAAATCCTAGGACATCCTAGGAAAACCTAGGACATCCTAGAATTTCCTAGAACTTCCTAGAAAAAAAATAAAAAAAATGAGAATCATCACCGGACAATACAAAGGGCGGCATTTCGACATACCGCGTACCTTCAAGGCACGACCGACAACTGATTTTGCCAAGGAGAACATCTTCAATGTGCTCAACGGCTATCTCGACTTTGAAGGCGCGACGGCATTGGATTTGTTTGCCGGTACCGGCAGCATCTCGCTGGAATTGGTTTCCAGAGGATGCGAACGGGTCATCAGTGTGGAGATGGATCGCGATCATGCCAACTTCATCCGACAATGTATGACGAAAATCGGTACCAACAAACATGTGCTGATTAAAGGTGATGTGTTCCGATTCCTGAAGTCCTGCAAACAACAATTCGACTTTATCTTTGCCGACCCGCCCTACGCATTGAAGGAACTGGCAACGATACCTGATCTTATTTTCCGAGAGAACGAGGGAAAGGCTACGGGTAGGCGACCTATGGTCGGGAATGCGGGAGAACGAGGGAACGAGGATACATTGTTGAAAGGCGATGGTGTCTTTGTTCTTGAACACGGCAAGGACTACGATTTCTCCCAACATCCACACTTTGTGGAACACCGCAGCTATGGCAGTGTCAACTTCAGCCTTTTCCGATAACCTTTCTATAACAAATGAGCCGGATCTGTTCAGACCCGGCTCAAATCTTTATGAAGGCTTCTATCTCAGAACCTTTTTGTTTCCGATAATCACGATACCTTTATAATTATTACCAACTCTCTGTCCGGCGAGGTTTACGATACCGTTATTGTCACACTGTTCGCCGTTCACTTTTACGTTGCCGATACCTGTGGACACCGAATAGAAACCCACAAACTTGGATTTGTAACTCTGAAGCGCACTCTTGAGTTCCGGTATCAAGTTACAATTGGCATCCTCCGTAGCATTGTTGAACTCCCATGAGAAGTCACCTTTCTGACAACGTCCGGCACCATACTGTCCTGTAACCACTGCAGGAACGTCCTCCGTAGCTATCGGCGTACAGTCGTAGAATTCACCTTCCGTCGTATCAAAGTTGCTGTAAGAAGAACCACCTTTTGTAGCGACAATCGTTGCGGGCACCTTCTCGTCACGTGAAGCCACCTCATAGGCATCAATGCCGTATGTGCTGTTGGAGTTCTGGTTGAAATAGGACGTGGCACCCTCGATATGGTTGTTCCATGCTTTGCAGACACCACCTTCTTCACCAGACATCACGCCTTTCGACTTCGTTCCCTGCTCTTTCAGCTTGTCAACATGCCACAGGTCGGAGCCTTGTGCTGAAGACACAATGGGGTATCGGCAGTTGCGGAACCAGTTGTTTTCAGCAAGCACACATGATGCCGATGCCAGTCCGATTCCATAAAGGCCGTTGCCGTCATAATAATTATTGTACACATGGAAAGCGTGTCCGTGACGGCAACGAGGCAAACGCTGATCAGCATGATCAAACCAGTTGCCGCAGTAAGTCAGGTTGTCGCCGTAGTATTCGGCTGCGCTGGATCCCGCATCAATCAGACAGCACTTACCACAATCAAAGAAGTGGTTGGCTGAAACAGTACAAAAGCGTGAATCCTTGATATCGATGGCTCCATCACCCTTTACCTTGTCTGATTCTCCACCCGTCTGTCCGTAGAACAAATCCATATTGTGAACCCACACATTGGAATTGGAACGGGAGATTTCGATGCCGTCGTCCAAACAAAGTATGATACCGAGGTTGCGAATCTCTGTACCCACACAGTTGCTGACCTGCATACCGAAGCCATAGATGGTGGCATCGTTGCCCACACCTTCGATTGTCACAGGAAACTCCGTCAGTTCCTGTTCTGCTTTCACGTGCAATCCCTGAGAAGAAAGAAACTTATCCGTATCGCCATTCTTGATGGTTCCGATGATGCGAACACACAACGGCCGTTTCAATGCACCGCTAAAGGTACACTTACGGTAACCGTCAAGGACTGTCTGCAAACCCGTATATTCGGTATCCGTGATTTTTCCGTTTGTGGAAGCACGAGGGAATGTCACCGTAATCGTCTTGGCATTCTGCGCCGTCACATACAGCACGATGCAGTCGTCTTTCAGCGTACCATCGTTCTTATAGGCTCCAACACCCTCCAGCCAACTGCTGGTAGGACGGCTGAAGTGGGCATATCCCTGACGGTTGTGAGCACGCACCTCCAGACTCTCCGTAACGGAAGCCTCATCGGTCAGCTCTACACCTTTGGAATTCACGGGAACCACCTTCAACTGGTAACTGCCGGCTTTCAGTCCGAGCGCATCAGCGCGACCATAGGTGCCGTAGTTGCGTACCAACTCATTGTCGAGTTTTGTCCAAGTGTTCTCACCCGCAGGACTGACATAGACGCTGTAGCCTTGAGCGCCACTCATATTACCCCACTCTACCCAAGCCGTTTCCAGCCAACCTTCTGCCGACTGAATGGTAACGGATGCCGAAGAGGGCAGCATTGTAAAAAACAGCAACACTGCTGTCATGATCAGGTTATTCGCTATAACCTTGTGATTTGATAAAAACATTTTAATTTGTAGATTAGAATGATACATATAGTTTGTTTAGTTTGACATTACTTCTTTTATAACAGCGGTGACAACAGGCGAACCAGCGAGTCTCGGAGCCGGTACAGGAAAGGTGTTCTGCGCAGACTGGTCACCTCATCCATCGTAACGCTTTCCGCTTCATCCGTCAAATACACATCCTTCATTCGCAAGGCCAAATCCCTGTCGTAGAAGAACACGTTCGCCTCGAAATTATTATCGAATGAGCGGAAGTCAATGTTTGTACTGCCACAGGTACAAATAAAATCATCGCTCACCAACAGCTTGGAATGATTGAAGCCCGCCTTGTAGAAATAAACCTTTACGCCTGCCTCTATCACCTCCTTGACATACGAATGGGTGGACCATTCCACCAATTTCGCATCGGAAGACAACGGAATCATCAACCGCACATCAACGCCAGTGATGGCTGCCGTACGCATCGCAAACAAGATCGGCTCCGTCGGCAGGAAATAGGGCGACTCCATATAGACATACGATTTCGCCTCCATGAGGATGCGCACATAGCCCTGCATGATATCCGGCCACTGACTGGTGGGATTGGAGGTGACCACTTGCGCCAGACAGTTGTTTGCCTTGTATTTGGACAAATAGTCGGTGAGCGGCGGATAATAGTGATGACTGGTAATCAAAGTACGGTCAACGAAATACCAGTCTATCAGGAACGCACGCTGCAAGCCATAGACCGCACCGCCACGAACACACAGATGGGTATCGCGCCAAGGCTGCTTGCCCGTACCTTTTACATAACGGAGTGCAAGATTCATGCCTCCAATGAAACCAACCTGACCGTCAATCACGATAATCTTGCGGTGATTGCGGTAGTTCACCTTACTGGTAAACGACGGGAAGCGTACCGGCAGGAACGGATGGATCTCGATGCCTTCATTACGCATTCGTTCAAAGAAGGCCGATTTGGTTCTCCAGGAACCCACATCGTCATAGATCAATCGGATTTCAACTCCCTCGCGAGCCTTGTCTATCAAAGCATCCGCAATCAAATTGCCGATGGGGTCGTCATCCATGATATAGATGTCAATATGGATATGCGACTTCGCCTGTTTGATGGCTTTCAACAAAGCCGGGAAGAACTCGTAGCCGTTGACGAAAATTTCCACCTCGTTGTCTTTAAACGGCAAGGACAGACTCTGATTGGCAAACAGGTTGATCAGCGACCGATGACTCTCAGGCAACTGCAGGTTACGCTGTTCGGCAAACTCAAACATCGACCGTTTCGTCAACTGGTCCATGCTTTGTTCTGAGATGATTCGTTCCTTGCGGGTGTTCTGACCGAAGAAGAAATAAAGGATGATACCGATAACCGGCAGGAACATCAGCACCAACACCCACGCGATGGTCTTGGAGGGCTGACGGTTGTCCAACAGCACCGTGATCATCGTAATCACGATGACCAACACGTACAAGACGACTCCTATCCAGTGAACATATATCATACCTACGGTCTTCCTAATTTCTTGGCAACAGCATCCCGAATCGGCTTCAGCTTGGCGTATTCCTCCATGATTCTCCCCTGCTCCTCCATCGGCAGCGGTGATTTGAGCTGCAGCATCAGCTGCTTGATCCTGCTCTCCAGATACTCAAAACGGAAATCCAGCAACACATGCATCACGTGGTCACGAAGTGTATTCTCACGTTCCTTCACCTGCATGCTCTCCGACAGTTGGAACTCGTCCATACTCATTGATGTTGCCAATGTCGAGATACTGAGGTCTGGATGATGAGTGAAATGGTTCTCCGCATGGAAATCGGCATCAGTACTGTGCTCCACAGCTTCTGCCAGAATGCGGTTATACAAAGGATTGGCAAACTGCAACTGATCCAATCCTAAATCGTAACTGATATACTGTGCCACATTCAGGCTGATCTTCTCGCCCGTCGCCTCATTCATCACGTCTTTGATAATGATCTGTTCTCCGTGACGGATCACCGTCTGAATCAGCATATCCTCAATCCGGCGTGATGCTAAGGAGGTTGCAGTTACATCTGAGGAAGCGGCAACAGAAGGCGTATTGCTTGTAGCCGAACCAGATGCGGCTTCTTGTGCAGGCTTCGGATCGTTGGTGAGGCTACTATTCTTCGACTGATGAATCATCCGGTTCATCTGTGCGATAAGCGTCTGTTCGGCCACACCCGTCCGGTTGGCACATTCGCGGATATAGGTAGCACGCAATATCTGGTCTTTGATGACAGAGATGCTCCTGACGATAGAGTTGATGGCCTCGCTGCGCTTGATGGGGTCGGTGACACCCTTCAGCAGCAAGTTAATCTTGAAGACGATAAAATCGGTCTGGTTATCCTCGATGTATTTGCGGAAATCGGAAGCAGTATGCTTACGGGCAAAACTGTCGGGGTCTTCATTCTCAGGCAACAATAGCACTTTGACATTCATTGCCTCAGACAACAGCATATCTGTTCCTCGCAACGCTGCATGCTGACCGGCCTCATCACCATCATATAACAAGATGATATTCGACGTAAACCGATGCAGCAAACGAATCTGATAAATGCTCAATGCCGTACCGGAGTTGGCTACAACATTCTCAATGCCACATTGATGCATCGACACCACATCGGTGTAGCCTTCAACCATATACACGCAGTCTTCCTTGGCAATGGTTTTCTTGGCCTGAAAGAGTCCATACAGTTCGCGTTCCTTATGATAGATATCCGAATCGGGCGAGTTGACATATTTCTGCGCAACGCCCTTGGTGCGGGCATCCAACAGTCTTCCGCCAAACGCCGTCACCTTTCCGCTGACGCCAAACCACGGGAAAATCACACGACCGCGATAACGGTCAACAAGAGATCCTCCCCCCTGCCCCTCCCTGTAAGGGCGGGGAGTAGATAGTTTTCCTGGCGATTCCTGACCACTCCCCTCCTTCACAGGGAGGGGTTGGGGGGTGGGTCTGTAACTCAACCCCGTCTTCACCAGGAACTCCTCTTTATAACCGGCCTTCAATGCCGCCTTCGACATCGCATCGCGTTGGTTCAGACAGAATCCCAACTGGAACTTGTTGATGATATCATCACGGAATCCGCGACTGCGGAAATACTGCATACCGATAGCACGACCATCAACATCGTTCACCAGAATATCATGGAAATATTTCGCAGCCCATTCGTTGACGATGAACATCGACTCACGCTCACTCTCCGCCTGTTTCTCTTCTGCCGAGAGTTCACGCTCCTGCACCTCAATATGGTATTTATTGGCCAGCCACTTCAGCGCTTCCGGATAGGTCATCTGTTCGTGCTTCATCACGAAGTTCACGACATTTCCAGCTTCGCCACAGGCGAAACACTTATACACCCCCTTTACTGGTGAAACCGAAAACGAAGGTGTCGTATCATCATGAAACGGACACAAACCCTTATAACTCGTTCCGCGTTTCTTCAACGAAACGAAGTCGGATACCACTTCCACAATGTCGGCAGCATCCAAAATCCTATTTACTGTTGGCCTGTCTATCATATCAGCGTACAAAACATATCAGCGCACAAAGTTACTGCAAGCTGAAGAGAATACAAAATAAATCTCGATTTATTTTTATTCTTGAGGCGCAGCGTAACTTATCAAAAGTTACGAAAAGTCGAGTGAAATACAAAACAAACTAGTTTGTTTTTATTTCCGAGACGCATCCTACCTTATTAAAAGTTAGTGCAAATCGAGCATTTTTTGTTTTTTCTATAAAAAAAATGAAGAAAAGACTGCAAGACTGACAGGCACGCTGTGTATCAGTGCGTTACGTCATTTTCAGACTGACAGAGAGTGACATGAGAGTGACAAGAAATTATTTAACAAAATGCAAATCTAAAACTTCGCAAAGTACTGTGTTATAAATAGTTGTGTTAAAAACGTATCTTGTTTTGTCATCATCCGCAAAAAGTGCTATATTGATTATAATTGCAGCAAAAACCTTTAAAATGATATTCTCTAGAGAATTTTTTGTAAAAGCATGTCCCTTGCAACAAATTCTCTAGAGAATTTTGTCTAAAAGCACCCCTTTTACCCGCTAAAACATGTCAGTCTCATGACAGTCTCTGTCACTCTCAAAGCACTCTAACT
>CADBAP010000027.1 GCA_902792685.1 uncultured Prevotellaceae bacterium | reverse complement strand
ACGTTATTTACAAACGTTTTTCAGTGGAATGTTGTTTAAAGCCTGGAGGTATTGCTTCTGGGCTTCTTTCAGTTGCGACAGGGTTTCTTCAGAAAGGAGGTCGGAAATCTTCGTTCTGATCTTTCGCTGTTTGTCGCGAGGATGAGCATCAAGGAGTTCCTTCATTCGTCCAACGGTGATGTTGGCAATGTCCTGTGCAGGTTGGAAGACTGGCTCCTGGTCGCCATTACCTGATATCTCTGTCAGCAGGTTGACATCGCGCATTCGGAACAGCAAATCTGTTGTTACACGAATGGGAATACCCGTTTCTTCTTTCAGTTGCAGGGCGGTCATGGGTGTTTTCCCCTCAGCAAAACGGCGACAAATCAAACTCAACAGCGTGGCGCTCATCAGCATCTGGTTGCCGTAGCTCACGTCTTTCGTCTCGATGAGGAACGCGTAGTAGTCCATGTTCTGGTTCATATAGCACAACTCTGCGCAGAACAGACAGATGTACCACGAGATGAGTACCCACAGCATAAACAGCGGCAGGGCAGCAAACGAGCCATAGATGGCGTTGTAGCTGGTCAGCAAGATTTGTCCGTGGATATAGACATACTGCAGGATAATCATCGCTACTCCAGCGATGATGCCTGGTACGATTGCTTTCGACACATGTACCTTCGTATTGGGCATGCCGACATAGAAGACGATGAAGAAGCAAGGCATCAGAATATAGGGAATCAGCTTGAGAAAGAACTTCGACATCGTACCCAATACCGCATACGATTCGAGTGAGCCGGCAATGGTCAGGAGAAAGATGTTCAGACCAGAGATGATGATAATGATGATGGGAACCAGAAACAAGAGCGCTGTGTAATCGATGAGAATACGCATAGGCGACCGGTTGTCCTCTACCTGCCATATCTGGTCGAGCGCATGCTCCACATTGTATATCAGCGACAGCACGGAGAAGAGCATGAAGATCAAACCGATACCAATGATGACGCCACTCTTGGCATGTACCAGATAGGAGTTTGCGAGTTTGATAACCGATTCTGCCACTTGTGGCTGACTACTCATCAAATCGCGAAACCACACCTCTATATATATAGATAGGTCGAAGCCGCGTGCGATGGCGAAGACGACGGCAAAGACAGGCACGATAGCGAGCAGGGTAGAGAACGACAAAGCCGTAGCGTAGTCGCTGTGTCCGCGTCGGATAAAGAAAACGATGGCCAGCCACAGTTTGCGCAACCAGTTGATGCTGCGTCCCAAGATGCCCTTGCGCTTCTTGTTTTCCTCTTTCCACATACCTACCAAGAGGAAGTATTTGATTTTTCTGGTATTCATAGGTTACTGAGACATGATGGATAATAGACGTTTGCAAAGATAAACATTTTCTATAAACAAATTACTAATTATCAGGTATTTTGTTAGAAATTTGCAAAAGGATGTTGGTAGTTTCATGGAAAAATCTTATCTTTGTCCCCAAATTATTAAAACCTAAAAAGATTATGAAGAAATCAATGTTGACAATGATACTGATGTTGTTCATGACAATGACAGTATCGGCACAGTGCCAGAAAGCAGACTGCTGCTGCAAGGAGAAATGCTGTTGTAAGACAGCAGAAAATTGTAAGAAAGAGGATTGCAAAAAGGCTGAAGGCAAATGTATGAAGGCTGAAGGCTGCAAGAAAGATGCTGAACACAAATGCAAGAAAGCCGAAGGCAAATGCATGAAGGCTGAGGGTTGCAAGAAAGATGCAGAGCACAAGTGCAAGAAAGAAGCTGAGGGCTGCAAGAAGGGTGCAGAACATAAATGCAAGAAAGAAGCTGAAGGCTGCAAGAAAGATGCTGAACACAAGTGCAAGAAAGCCGAGGGCGAACACAAATGCCAGAAGGAAGCTGACTGCAAGAAATAATCAATACTTGTATGTAGAGGTAATAAAAACGGGTTGTCAACGATTTGACAGCCCGTTTATTTTTTCCCAATCTTGAACAAAAGCAGTCATCTTTGGAAAAACGAGGTTTGCTCCCTCATTGGCAAGTGCCTCATCTGGAAGAGGACCGCTGTTGACTGCTACGGTGAAAATGCCTGCAGCTACGCCAGCACGAACACCTAATGGCGCATTCTCTACAACGATAGCCTCCCACGGTTGTAGGTTGCCTGCTCGTTGTAATCCCATGAGATAGGGATCTGGATTGGGCTTTCCTCGTTTCACATCATAGGCGGTGATGATGTGATCTTCAGTGAGGAATTCGCTGAAGTCTTCCAGCAGACGTTGGATTAGAGGACGCTGTCCGCTACCCGTTACCACGATGACAGTCATGCCTGCTTCTGTAATTTTCTGCATCAGCTCTTTGACGCCGTCAAAAACTTCTGTGGCATAGGCATCATGTGTGTTCATGGTGATACCAAACTGTGCCATCGAGTTACACCAGGCCACAACATGATTGGGCATAGAATCGTAGAGGACTCCATCCATATCAAAAAGCACAGCTTTGGGCGTAAAACGCTCAAAGCCGTGACTTTCTAAGTAATGCTTAATTGCTTTGTTCATTTTTATAGGCTTTTCTAGGACATCCTAGGCTCTCCTAGGTTTTCCTAGGCTTCCTAGTTATTGCTCCTTTGCTAAACGCTCTTGGATGGCTTTGCTGTCAGCCTCGTAGCCTGGTTTGTTGAGCAGGGCAAACATATTCTTCTTGTATGCCTCTACGCCTGGCTGGTTGAATGGGTTCACACCCAATACGTTGCCGCTGATGCCACATCCGATTTCAAAGAAGTAGATAAGCTGACCAATGTAGTATTCGTTCAGTTCAGGAACGCTGATGCGGATGTTGGGAACACCACCGTCAACATGTGCCAGACGAGTTCCCAGCTCAGCCATCTTGTTCACTTCGTCCACACGCTTTCCAGCAAGGAAGTTCAAGCCGTCGAGGTTCTCCTCATCGCTGGGGAACAACATTGTGCGGTTGGGTTTCTCAATGCTGATGACCGTCTCGAAGATGGTACGCTCACCGTCCTGAATCCACTGGCCCATAGAGTGCAGGTCGGTCGTGAAATCTACAGATGCAGGGAAGATACCCTTCTTGTCCTTACCCTCTGACTCTCCGTAGAGCTGTTTCCACCATTCACTGACGAAATGCAGCTTCGGCTGGTAGTTGACCATGATTTCAATCTTCTTGCCTGCCTGATAGAGACCATTGCGAACGGCTGCATATTGTGCGGCGAGGTTCTCTTCGAACGGTACGTCCTTGCCACAAGCCTTCTCCATGTCAGCAGCACCCTGTACCAAAGCCTTGATGTCGAAACCTGCGCAAGCAATCGGTAGCAAGCCTACAGGTGTCAAGACAGAGAAGCGTCCACCCACGTTGTCAGGGATGACGAATGATTTGTAACCTTCTTTGTCAGCACATACACGTGCAGCACCTTTCACGGCATCCGTAACAGCTACAATTACGTCTTTGGCAGTCTCCTTGCCCATCTGTTCCTCGCACTGCTTCTTCAACAGACGGAAGGTCAGGGCAGTTTCTGTGGTCGTACCTGATTTGGAAATATTGATAACACCAAACTTCTTTCCTTTCAGGTATTCAGTCATTTCAGCCAGGTAGTCCTCGCCGATATTGTTGCCTGCAAAGAGGATGATAGGATTGCTCTTATCTTGGATGAGCCAGGTGAAAGAGTTGCCAAGTGCTTCAATGACGGCACGAGCGCCCAGATAGCTGCCGCCGATACCAGCAACGACGATAGCTTCGCATTTCTCACGTAATGTGTTGGCTGTAGCCTGTACCTCATCGAGGAACGCTGGAGTGATACTGCTGGGCAGATGAAGCCAGCCTAAGAAATCGTTACCAGGACAGGTTCCGTCTTCGAGAGCCTGCTGTGCGGCTTTTACTTTCGGCTCAAAAGCCTTTACTGCGCCTGCTTCCAGGAAACAAGCCGCTTTCGTAATGTCTAATTGAATGTTCTTCATTGTTCTATGTTTGTTTAATGGGTTTAATGGGCTTATTGGGCTTATTGGGTGATGGTTACCTGAAGCTGTCTGTCAGCAGTTTGATTTCAATCTGTGGTGAGATGCGCTCGTACAGGATATTGTAAACTGCATCGAGAATAGGCATGTTGACATGCATGTGGCGGTTGATTTCCTTCATACACTTCGTGCCGAAATAACCTTCTGCAATCATCTCCATCTCTATCTGTGCCGACTTCACACTGTATCCCTTGCCAATCATGGTACCGAAAGTACGGTTGCGTGAGAAATTCGAGTATCCTGTCACAAGCAGGTCGCCCAGATAGACGCTGTCGATAATATTGCGTTCGATAGGATGTACGCTCTGCAGGAAGCGCGACATCTCCTGAACCGCGTTCGACATCAGTACCGACTGGAAATTGTCACCATAGTTCAGTCCGCTACAGATACCTGCTGCAATGGAATAGACATTTTTCAGCACAGATGCATATTCGATGCCGATGACGTCAGAAGAGGTCTTGGTCTTGATGACATTGCTGGCCAGTACCTCAGTGAATGCTTTTGCCTTCTCGATATTGGCACAGCCTATGGTGAGATAGGAGAGTCGCTCCAATGCCACCTCTTCCGCATGACTGGGACCGCCGATACATGCCAGATTGTCGTACGACACATCATACACCTGATGGAAGTATTCTGAGCAGACGAGGTTCTCGTCAGGCACGATACCTTTGATGGCGGTGATGATGAATTTGTCCCTGATGCGTGTTTTCAGTTTCTTCAGGTGGTTTTTCAGATAGGGCGACGGTGTGACGAAAACCAGCGTGTCGTATTGTTCAACAATCTTATTGAGATCGCTGGAGAAGAAAATCTCGTCGATATTGAATCGTACACTGGTCAGATAGGCAGGGTTGTGCTCCAATCGTTTGAAATCTTCAATACGGTCGTCGCGACGCATATACCATCCGATGTGATGAGTATGTCCCACCACAATCTTGGCTATGGCTGTTGCCCAGCTTCCGCCTCCGATAATCGCTATCTTTCCACAGTCGTACATCTATTTGACTATTTGACTATTTGACTATTTGACGATTATTCGATTTGACGATTTATTGTGCCTTGTCAATCCACTCCTGTATCTCAGCTACTGAAGGCTTCTCATACCCCAGTTTGTATTTCTTGTTGATGTCGCCCAGTTTCTGCTGTAGTCCCTGTGCCTTTTCTTCCTTGATGTCAGAAATCAGGTTGAAGCCAGCCTTACGAAGCACATAGACCCACTCTTCTGCGACACCCAACTCTGCCCATTCTGCGATGGTGCTCTGTGGAATTTTCTTCTCAGGCTTCATCTGTGGGAAGAAAAGTACTTCCTGGATATAAGTCTTGCCCGTCATCAGCATCACCAGACGGTCGATACCGATGCCGATACCAGAGGTTGGCGGCATACCATACTGCAGTGCGCGCAGGAAGTCCTGGTCGATAATCATTGCCTCGTCGTCACCTTTGTCAGCCAGTTTCATCTGTTCAACGAAGCGCTCCTCCTGGTCGATAGGGTCGTTCAGCTCAGAGTAGGCGTTTGCCAGCTCCTTGCCGTTGACCATCAGCTCGAAACGCTCTGTGAGTCCTGGTTTCGAACGGTGCATCTTCGTCAGAGGTGACATTTCAACAGGGTAGTCGGTGATGAAGGTCGGCTGGATGAATGTGCCCTCGCAGAACTCTCCGAACAGCTCGTCGATGAGCTTTCCCTTGCCCATCGTCTCGTCCACTTCCATTCCTTTCGACTTACAGAACGCACGAATCTCCTCCTCGCTCTTGCCGTTGCAGTCAAAACCTGTCTTCTCCTCAATGGCTTCCAGGATAGGCAGACGGCGATAGGGTGCCTTGAACGATACGATGTTGCCATCGATTTCACGTTCCGGCTTGCCATTGACAGCGATACAGATGGTCTCCAGGAGTTTCTCTGTAAATGACATCATCCAGTTGTAGTCCTTATACTGTACGTAAAGTTCCATACAGGTGAACTCAGGGTTGTGGTTGCGGTCCATACCCTCGTTGCGGAAGTTCTTGCCTATTTCGTAAACTCCTTCGAAACCGCCAACGATCAGACGTTTCAGATACAGTTCTGTAGCAATACGCATGTACATTTCAATGTTCAGTGCGTTGAAATGCGTGGTAAACGGACGTGCGCTGGCTCCTCCGGCAATAGCCTGCAGGGTAGGCGTCTCCACTTCCGTATATCCGGCTTCATCCAGTACCTTTCTCAAAGTACGGATGACGGTAGCACGCTGCAGGAAGGTGTCCTTCACGCCTTCGTTGACAACAAGGTCCACATAGCGCTGGCGATAGCGCAACTCAGGATCGTCAAACTTATCGTAAGCCACACCATCCTTGTATTTCACGATGGGCAGCGGTTTCAGACTCTTTGACAGCAGGGAAATCTCCTGTGCATGGATGGAAATTTCCCCTGTCTGTGTACGGAAGACGAATCCTTTCACACCTACGAAGTCACCGATATCGAGCAGTCTTTTGAATACTGCATAGTCGATGACCGAGCGTGGCTGCTGGTCATTTTCGTTGATGTTTGCGTTGATGTCATCCCTTGTTACATACACTTGTATTCTGCCTTTGCTGTCCTGTATCTCGGCAAACGATGCCTTACCCATGACACGGCGGCTCATCAGTCGTCCTGCGATGACAACTTCACGCTGTGGGGCATCATCTTTGAAACTTTCTTTGATTTCCGTTGAGAATGCGTTTGTCGGATACTCTGCAGCAGGATAGGGGTTGATGCCCATCTGTCGCAATTCTTCAAGTGCTTGTCTGCGAACGATTTCCTGTTCGCTCAGTTCTAAGATATTCATGTGTTTTTATTCTATTTTCAATATTGTGGGGCAAAGATAATAAAAAAAACAATAATCTACGCAGATTTAAGAAATATTTATACCTTTGTGCCCTGAATGGCAAATTATATAGGAGAAATCATATCTTTGGGCGTAGCCTGTTCGTGGACGGTAGCTGCATTGTCGAGTGAGGTGGGTAGCCGCAGGTTGGGCGTTTTTGTGATGAACGTCTGGCGCATGTCGTTGGCATTGCTCTTCTCCGTTGGTCTGATGTGGTTGACGATGGGTGTACCTTTCCCACAATATGCAGGCGCAGAGGCTTGGAGCTGGTTATTGCTATCAGGTGTGGTCGGCTATTTCTTCGGCGACTGGTGTTTATTTAACTGCTACCTGACCATCGGTTCCCGCTATGGCCAGTTGTTTATGACGCTCGCTCCCATGTTTGCGGCCCTTTCCGCATGGGTGTCAATCGGGCAGACGCTTAGTATCGGTTCATTGGTGGCTATGGGGGTGACGCTTTTGGGCATTTCCATCTCTGTATTGGGGCGTGGCAACCATCATAAGCTGTCTATACAGTTGCCGGCAAAAGGAATTTTTTATGGTATTGGAGCAGGAATGGGACAGGGTGTGGGTCTGGTGTTGAGCAAGATAGGTCTCGACCATTATACGGCTGATGTGCCAGCAGCCGTGTTGCCGCAGGTAGAAAACTATCTGCCTTTTGGTGCCAACCTGATTCGTTGTCTGGCTGGTGTGCTGTGTTTCACCATTTGGCTGTTGGTACGTGGTGAGGGTTCGAAGATGCGTACGAGCATTCACAATCATAAAGGTATGCTGGCGATGCTGGCAGCCGTCATCTCTGGTCCTTTTGTGGGTGTGGGTTTCTCGTTGATGGCTGTACAATATACAGCGGCGGGTATCGCCTCCACAATCATGGCGACGACACCCATCCTTATTCTGTTACCTTCTTATTATCTCTTCCACCAGAAAATCACGTGGAAGGGTTTTATCGGTGCTTGTATCTCTGTCGTGGGAGTCTCCCTGTTCTTCCTGTTGTAAGATCCTTCAACAGAATACCTTCCCTACAGGGGAGGTTAGGAGGGGTTTCTTACCCTTCTCTGAAGAAATCCAGCACTTCCTTGATCTCGTCAACCGTAGCCGTCTGGTTGATACGGATGCGTCCGATATCCTCCAGCAGGGTGAAGTTGATGAGGCCTGAAACGTTTTTCTTGTCGTGCTGCATCAGCTGTATCAGGGTAGGATAGTCATCGCAGTTGATGACTAATCTTCCGTAGTTCTCACGGATAAACGTGACCGTCTGCTGCATCTTTTCGGTGGGGAATCCACATTTGATGGCCGAGAGGTACAGTTCGCAGATGATGCCAAAGGCAACGGCATATCCGTGGAGGATAGGTGATGGGTGCTGGTTGTTGGCTGTTGGGTGTTGTGCACGGTTCAGACTCCACGACTCAAAGGCGTGTCCGAAGGTATGTCCGAAGTTCAAAGCCTTACGGATGCCCTGCTCGTAGGGGTCTTCTTTTACCACGTGTTCCTTGACATCCACACTCTCTGCAAGCATCGCCTGTAACTTCTCCAGCGACTCCGGCGTGTTCAGGGTCTCTACGTCGAATGCAACATGCTGTGCCCACATCGCCTCTTTCGAAATCAGTGCGTGCTTCAGCATCTCAGCATAGCCGGAGAGGAGGTTCTCCTGATCGAGGGTCTTCAGGAACTGTGTGTCGAGAATCACGAACTTGGAGTCGTTGAAGACACCAATCTCGTTCTTCAAACCTGCAAAGTTGAAGCCCGTCTTACCACCTACCGATGCATCAACCATTGCCAACAGGGTTGTGGGTATGTTGATGAAGTCGATGCCGCGTTTGAAAGTCGATGCCGCAAAGCCGCCCAGATCGGTGACCATTCCACCTCCCAGGTTGATGAGACACGAGTGACGTGTGGCACCACCGTTAATCAGTGCTTCCCACACCTTGCTCACCGTCTCCAGCGTCTTGTGTGCATCGCTGGCCCCAATGGTGATTACCTGTGCATGCTTCAAACAGAAATAATTGCTGATGACAGGCCAGCAGTGGATATACGTATTTTCGTCTGTGAGGACGAAGATACGGTCGTGTTCACATTCCGACAAGGCTATTGCCAATTCGTTCTGTAAGTTTCCTGAAATAATAATTCTCTGCTCCATAACATATCATTTTCTCTCGCCGCAAAGGTAATACATGAAGTATTAGTTATCAGACAGTTGCGTGATAGTTTTAGGTTTTTTTTGCATTCAAAACGCCGAAATTGCGCACACTGACCTACGAGTGTGCAATTTTTTACGATGAAAAATGCAAACGTGAAATCTTTTCGTTGAAGAAAATAGCCTGTTTACTGAAATTATTTCCTCTGATTAAACGAAAGATATACTTTTGCATCAAAACAAAAGACCACCCCCATAGGTGAAGAGAGCGATGAAAGCGATGGGGCGATGGAATGAAATAATTAATGATATGAAGAAATCACTACTTATACTGATGTTGACGCTCATGTCGTTGGTGGCAGGAGCACAGGAGTCGGTTGTTTCAGGACTCCTCTACGACCGCGATACCAAAGAGGGTATTATACAGGCAACGGTGCAGCTGTTGAAAATGGACAGCACCTATGTGGCAGGAGCCGTTTCAGACATTGACGGCAAGTTTAGCGTTTCCCTGGCAGAACCAGGCAAGTATATCGTCAAGATTACCAGTGTGGGTTATCAACCGCTGACGAAGAATGTCACCGTGTCAGCCGACAAAGAGCTGGCGCTGGGCAATCTTCAGATGAAAGCCGATGCCATCATGCTGAAAGGAACCGTTGTTGAGGGACATGCCGCGAAGGTCGTTCTCAAGGAAGACACCTTCCAGTATAATGCCTCTGCCTATCGTGTGCCTGAAGGTTCTACCGTTGAGGCGCTTGTCAAGCGTCTTCCTGGTGCTGAAGTCGGCGACAACGGCAGTATCAAGATCAACGGCAAGGAAGTGAAGAAAATCCTTGTCGATGGTAAGGAGTTTATGACGGGCGACACGCAGACGGCCTTGAAGAATCTGCCTTCCAGTATTGTAGATAAGGTGAAAGCCTACGACCAGCAGAGCGACCTTGCCCGTATCACCGGCATCGACGACGGTGAGGAACAGACCGTGCTCGACTTCGGTATCAAGAAAGGTATGAACAAGGGTTTGATGGTCAATGCCGATGCAGGTATCGGCACCAAAGGCCGTTATTCCGAACGGTTGATGGGCGGCTATTACAATGACAAGATGAAGGTGATGGTGATGGGTAATGCCAACAATACCAATGATGCTGTCTTTGGAGGCGGTCGCGGCTTTGGCAGTCCCAAACAGGGTCTGAACGCTGCGAAGATGCTGGGTGTCAACATGAACTACGACGACGGTAAGAAGCTGCAGATGGACGGTAGTTTGCGTTGGAACCACAGCGACGGCGACGTTCGTGCAGAGGTGGCAACAGAAAACTTTGTCAGCACCGCCAGCTCGTTCTCCAACAGCCTTTCCCAGAAATACAGCCGTTCCAACTCCTGGGATTTCCGTTATCGCCTGGAGTGGAAACCGGATTCGATGACCAACATCATGTTCCGTCCGAATTTCAAGGTGTCAACCTCTGACGGTACCACCGTTTCCACCAAGGCATCCTATAACGACAACCCCTACGACTATACCGATTCGCCCCTGGAACAGGAGGCTATCCAGAAGATGGCAGACCTGGGTGTCATGGTTAACACCAGTATGGGAAAGACCATCACCTACGGCGACAGCAAGTCGTTGGGCGGTATGCTTCAATACAACCGCAAGCTCAATCAAAAGGGCCGCAACATCACCCTTCGTGCCGATGCCAGCTGGGGAAAGGACGCATCTACGAGTCTCTCATTGGAAAACGTGCACCTCTATCAGGTGAAAAACCATCTGGGCACCGACTCCATTTATCAGACCAACCGCTATAACCTCATGCCTACGAAGACGTGGAGCTATGCGTTGCAGGCTACCTATAGCGAACCCATTGCCAAGCAGACCTACCTGCAGTTCAGCTATCGTTTCAAGTACAACTACAGCAAGAGTGAACGCAGCACCTTTGATTTCTCTGATACCGACCCCAACCTCTTTACAGATATCACACCGGAGTATCGCAACTGGGATCAGTATCTCTCGCTGCTGCCCAACCCGCTGATTACATATCTCGACACCGACCTCAGCCGTTTCTCTGAATACAAGAACTATATTCATGAGCTGCAGGTGATGTTCCGCATGGTACGCAGCAAGTACCGCCTCAATGCCGGCGTGATGCTGCAGCCGCAGCGTACCGACTACACCCAGGATTATCTGGGCATACATACTGATACCATCCGCAATGTCGTCAACTGGAGTCCAACCTTCGACTTCCGCTATCGCTTCTCGAAGCGCAGCAACCTGCGCATCAACTATCGCGGAACCACTACACAGCCGTCGATGACCGATCTTCTCGACATTGTCGATGACAGCGATCCGTTGAACATCAAACATGGTAACCCTGGACTGAAACCCTCGTTCACCCATCGTTTCCGCCTGTTCTACAACAACTATATCCAGAGTCACCAGCAGGGCATCATGGCGTTCCTGAACTATAGCAACACCCTGAACAGCATCTCCAACAAGGTGGCCTATGATGAAACGACAGGCGGGCGTATTATCCGTCCGGAGAATATCAATGGCAACTGGGATATCAACGGTGCCTTTATGTACAACTGCTCTGTTGACTCTGCCGGCTATTTCAATATCAACACATTCACTACGGGTAGCTACAACAACTACGTCAGCTACCTCTCGCTCGACCGCAATGCCGATTCCCAGAAGAATGTGACACGCAGCACGACGCTCGGTGAACGGCTCTCTGCCAGCTATCGCAATCTGTGGCTGGAGGTAGAGCTTGACGGAAGCATGAATTACACCCACACTCGTAACCAGCTGCAGGCTGCCAACAACCTCGACACCTGGCAGTTCTCTTACGGTGGTAGTGTCAACGTGTCGCTGTCTTGGAACATGACCGTATCCACCGACCTGCATCAGCAGAGCCGTCGCGGTTATGATGACAAATCACTCAACACCAATGAACTGGTATGGAATGCGCAAATCTCGCAGAGTCTGCTCAAGGGTAATGCCCTCACGCTGTCAGTACAGTTCAACGATATCCTGGGACAGCTCAGTTCTTTCAGCCGTGCTGTCAACTCCACACAACGCACTGACACACAATATAATAGCATCAATTCCTACATCATGTTCCGCGCTTCTTACCGCCTGAACCTCTTCGGCACTAAGGAAGCACGCAAACAGCAGGATGGTCCTCCATCCTTCGACCGCGAAGGACCAGGTATGGGACCGCGTGATGGCAACGGACGTCCCAGCGGACCGCCTCCCTCAGGCGGTGGTAACTTCCCCCGTCGTAGCGGTGGCGGCTTCGGTGGTCCGATGATGGTGGATTAAATCATTCTTCTTTGACAATGCGCCCCTGCTTGTCGATATAGACCCATTTGTCTTTGAAGAAGAAAGTCTTTGATTCTGACACTTTGGCCAGGCCGTTCTGGAAGTAGTTCACCTTCTTCCAACGGCAGGGTATCACCAGCTCGCCACTCCTGTCGATGAATCCTAAGCGTTTGTTGAAATCCTGAACAACGGCCAGTCCGTCAACGAACGACCACATAGCTCTCCATCGGCAGGGGATGACGATGTTTCCTTGCAGGTCTATCATGCCGATCTTCCTGTCTTTCTGCACCATTGCCAGACCGTCACGAAACGGCCATCCTTCTTCAAAAACGCAGGGGATGGCGAGGCGGCCGGTCACATCTACATAGCCGCACCGCTTGTTGTCGTCAATCACAGCAGCCATATATTCGCTGAACGGTCCGACAGAGCGCCACACGCAGGGGATGATCTCGTTGCCGCGCCTGTCGATGAACCCGAATTTCCCCGTTTTCCGCTTTCGTGCAATAGCCAGCCCGTTGTTGAACACGCCGATCAGGGAATAGTCTTTCTCGGAGATCACCACCTCGTTATTCCTGTTGACGATGCCCGCATAACACGGTCCGCTTACATGCTGACTGATTTTAGGATGCAATCCTGCACGCTCAGCTGCTCGCTGCTCCTCGTCGGCATATTTTTTGCTTTCATCGGAAATGGGGATGTAATTGATAGCAGCGGTCGTTTCTTGAACCTCGACGGTGGGCTTTCCTTGAACCTTGGTGGTGGTTGGTTTTTGAACCTTGGTGGTGGTCGTTTCTTGAACCTTGGTGACGGGGTTGTCGGAGGCAAACGAGGCGTGTTCTTTCCGATGCTTCAGTGCCATCTCTTCTGCCCAGGCCTCTCGGTCAGGTCCGCAGTAGCGAGGGTCGTAGTCGTAATACCAATAGGCAGGATTGGATTTGTCGTCCAGTTGTGAGACGAAAGATGATTTTTTGAAAGCATTGAAGACACTGTTGGGGTCAGTAGGGAATTTCACTTCTTCGATACCATAGGCTTCTGCAGGACTGACGATATTGCCGTCTTCATCTTCCATCAGTCCAGACTCACCCAGCATATGATAGTCGGGCGTTTTCGTCTTATGAACGTTGCTCCCTTCTGCAGTAGGGGCTTTCTTTTCAGTGTTGTTGTATGTGTCGTCGGTTTTCATGCGGAGGTTTGTTGGTTGTTTTAGGTTTTTATTCCATGGCAAAGGTACAAAAAATAATCATACCTTATATTAAAAAAGAGGGAAAACTTGGAAAAACTTTTGGTTTTCAAATGCGTAAATGCCTGATAGTGAGAATAAAAATGTTTTCTTGTTTGCACCTTAATTACAGCATGTTTACAGCTGAAAATGATGATTTTAACATTTGTATTTGTATCTTGTTTGTACCGTTGTACCATTGTACCATTGTACCATGAGCAAAAATCAAAAACACAGAGAAGGGGTAAGGGGATAAGTATCAAATTATAATAATATTATTTATATATTAATATATAATATATATATTATATATTAATATATACCTATATATACAGCACACATTCCAAAACTCAAAACTCAAAACGCAAATGGTACAATGGTACAATGGTACAACGGTACAAACAAAAGAGCAGGATGAGGTAGTATTTTTCTTTACATTCTTTAGCGGAATATGGTGGTGCCTATAGGATCTTCCTATGTTAAAAACGCACTTTTTTGTTTTTTTTTGTGCCGTTTTTCGATGCAAATAAGCGGTAAATAAGCAGAGGTGCGTTAATTTAGAAATATATGATTATCAATGAGTTGTGCGTTTTATGCACGCTTAAAACACAACGTTTTTCTCAGGTTTTTGGAGATTCTTTATAGACGACAGCCATTATTTTGTACCTTTGCATTGTGAGTGTTGTGGTTTTGTGATGCAAAAGGATAGGTTTTGGTCTGTAAAAGGATAGCTTTTGGCGGGTAAAAGGTGCCCTTTTGGAACCTCACCAAGACCCTCCCAAGGGGAGGGACAAAAAGGTGATAAAAATCTTTACAAAGACAAGTCACTCCCCATTCAAGGGGGAGCCGGAGGGGGTCTTTACTCCTCATCCCAATCGTCATCATCGAAGAAGATGGGGGCGGTGAAGGCTTCCATCGCACGGCGGTCTTTCTTGGTGGGACGGCCGGTGCCGCGGGCACGGTCGACGAAACCGCTGATGCGGCTCATCTCCAACAGTTCGTATTGCTTGGGATCGGTGACGTTTTCATAGATTTCCGGCAGGAGTTTGGCACCTACACGCTGTTCGATGCACTTGAGGATTTTAAAAGAATAGGTGACGGGTGGTTTCTTGACGTGTACGATTTCGCCAACCTTGACAGAACGGGAGGGTTTGACGCAAACACCGTTCATGGTGACACGTCCGTTCTTGCAGGCATCAGCAGCGATGCTGCGTGTTTTGAAGATGCGGGCTGCCCACAGCCATTTGTCAATCCTTGCTTCCACCTTTCCCTAACTTATTAAACTGATTCATAGTGATATCGATGCCGGCAAGTACGAAGCTTTTGATGATGTCAGTACCTAAGTCGAGGGTAGGCTGCAGCACCTTCAGGTCGTCTTCACTGTATTTGCCAAGTACCCAGTCTATCTGTCCACCCTGCGGATAGTCGTTGCCGATGCCGACGCGCAGACGGGCATACTGCTGTCCGATGAGCTGCTGGATATGTCCCAGTCCGTTGTGTCCGCCATTGGAGCCGCTGGCTTTCAGTCGGAACTGTCCGAGGGGCAGTGCCACATCGTCGCTGATGACGAGCAGATGCTGCTGGTCGATGTTCTCCTTGTTGAGCCAGTAGCGTACGGCATTGCCACTGAGGTTCATATAAGTGGTGGGTTTGAGCAAGATAATTTTCCTGCCCTTCAAGGACGTCTCGGCCACATAGCCGTAGCGCTTGTCCTCGAAAACAATATTGGACGCCTTCGCGAAAGCGTCCAATACCATGTATCCAGTGTTGTGGCGGGTCTCAGCGTATTCAGCGCCTGGATTTCCCAATCCACAAATTAAGAATTTGTCCATTCTTACATTAACTTCTTAACGTTATAAACCCCTCCCTTGGGAGGGATGGGCGGAGTCTTACTCAGCAGCAGCTTCAGCCTCAGCAGCAGCGGCAGCAGAACGTGATGCACGTGTAGCCTTCACGGAGCATACGATAACCTGTGCTGGAGTAGCGATTTCAAGACCCTCGAAGCTGAGTTCACCTACCTTGATGCTCTTGCCGAGCTGGAGGTTGGTAACGTCGATGTCGAGTACCTCAGGAATCTGCTTGTATGGAGCGGTTACGTTGAGCTTGCGCTCTGCGAGGTTGATCTTACCACCGTCGCGTACACCTTGTGCCAGACCGTTGAGTTTCACTGGAATACCAATGGTGATAGGCTTCTTCTCGTTGATCTCATAGAAGTCGATGTGGAGCAGTGCGTCTGTAACAGGATGGAACTGCAGTTCGCGCATTACAGCGGTGTGCTTCTCGCCGTCGATGTCGAGATTTACAACATAGATGTGCGGTGTGTAAACAACCTTGCGGAGGTCTGTGGCGAGGATAGCGAAAGCGAGCGCCTCAGGATTGCCATTAGCGTCTTTCTTCTCACCATAGAGGTTGCAGGGTACATAACCTTGTTTTCTCAGTTCTCTTGTGGCTTTCTTGCCAGTGTCGGTACGTTTTTTACCGGCTACATTGATTTCTTTCATAATTGTGTTACTCTAAATGAAGTTTAATGATACATTTTTGCCTCCATTCACCATCACACTTTTCGATGATGCTTGAAAAAGCGGGTGCAAAGGTATATAATTTTGTTGAAATAACGAAAGGAATCGTGGAAAAATATTAAAATACATATAATTATTGTAGTTTTATGATGGTGGTATTGTTTTTTTATGTATATTTGCATCGTAAATTAATAGACGTCTAAATCAACTTAGAGAAGTATGATCAACAGAGAATTAATCAGAGTAAAGGTAGTTCAGTTAACCTACGCATACTATCAGAACGGAAACCACAACATTGATCAGGCAGAGAAAGAGCTGCTTTTCAGTTTGTCGAAGGCGTATGATTTGTATAATTATATGCTGTGGCTCATCGTGGCCATCACCCGTGAGGCCCGTCGCAGGATGGAGATTACCACCCAGCGTGCCCAGCGTGAGGGTACGGAACTGCCGTCGCAGAAATTTGCGTATAACAAGTTTGCCGTACAACTGGAGGACAATCTGCAGTTGAACGATTTCATCGAGACCAAGAAGATGACGTGGGACGACGACATCGAGGTGGTGCGTAAGATACTGGCACAGATTGAGGAGAGCGAGATTTATCAGGCGTATATGGACAGCGACGACGACTCGTATGATACGGAGCGTGAGCTGTGGCGCAAGATCTACCGTACGCTCATTGAGCGTAACGCCGACCTGGATGCCGTACTGGAAGAGAAGAGTCTCTACTGGAACGACGACAAGGAGGTGGTTGACACGTTTGTGCTGAAGTCTATCAAGCGCTTCGATCCGCAGAACGGCGCCAAGCAAGAGCTGCTGCCGGAGTACAAGGATGAGGAGGACAAGGAGTTTGCCTGCAAACTGTTCCGTGCCACCATTCTCAATGCCGACCAGTATCAGCGCTATATGAGCGAGACCTCGCGCAACTGGGACTTCAACCGTCTGGCCTATATGGATGTGGTGATCATGCAGATTGCCATTGCCGAGATGATGACCTTCCCTAATATCCCTGTGAGTGTCACCATCAACGAATATGTGGACTTGGCAAAGCTCTACAGCACGCCCAAGAGTGGTGGCTACATCAACGGTATGCTTGATGCCATTGCCCACTATCTGAAAGATACGGGTAAAATGGTGAAGAAGTAAGACCCCACCCAGGCCTCCCAAGGGGAGGGGTAAGGTAAAAATGGAGTGAAATTGTAAAATTGTAAAATAGTAAAATAGTCAAATTAACATGTTAACAACAATCACTTTGGCTGCTCAGGCAGCACAACCGCAGCAAGGCGGTAGCATGATGGGTCCCATCCTGATGATGGTTGCCATCTTTGCAATTATGTGGCTCTTTATGATCCGTCCACAGCAGAAGAAACAAAAGCAAATCCGACAGTTCCAGAACTCGCTGGAAACAGGTTCGAAGGTCGTTACCAGTGGTGGTATCTACGGTGTGGTGAAGCACATCAATGACGAGAAGAACACGCTGGACCTGGAAATCGCCCGCGGCGTAGTCATCCAGGTGGACCGCACCTCTGTTTTTGCTGACATCAACGAGTCGCGAGCAACCCAGACGAAATAAAACGTGAAGAAAAGGATACTGACATTCACCTTCTTTCTCATGCTCAGTGGCATCTTCTGGCTGATTTTGACGCTGAACGAAACCTACGAGAAAGAAATTGCCATACCTGTCAGACTGGTGAACGTGCCGCCAAAGGTATTCATCACCAACGAGATGACAGATACGGTACGTTTTGTCGTACGTGACAAGGGATATGTCATCAGTTCCTACCTCACAGACGATGATCTGCGTGCGCTGACGTTCAACTTCGCCACCTATAGCAACGACAAAGGCTATGGTGTCATCCCTCAGGGCGATATCCAAAAGCAGTTGCTGCAACGGTTGTCGAAGTCATCGACACTTGTATCCATCAAGACAGACAAGATTGAGTTCTATTATAACTATGGTGAGAGCAAGCGTGTGCCCGTCAGGTCGCAGGGCGAAATCATGACAGGTACCAACTGTTACCTGTCGAAGGTGGTGTTCCAACCAGACAGCGTCACCGTCTATGCCTCACAGAAAATGCTCGACAGCATACAGTGTGTCTATATCGTCAGACAGCGTATTGCTGACATCACACAGCCTACGACGGTGGACGTGAAACTGCAGCAGATGAAGGGTGTGAAACTTGTGCCCAATCATATCAGCATGAAACTCTATCCTGACGTGCTGACTGAGGAGAGCGTAGAGGTGCCTATCGTGGCCGAGAATATGCCTGCCGATAAGGTGCTGCGTACCTTCCCGCAGAAGATTACCGTGCGCTTTGCCGTAGGAGCCACCCGACTGCACAGCATGCCCAAGAACCCGCAGACGAAGAACCTGTTACCACAGGGATTCCGTGTGGTGGTCAACTATGAGGACATTGCCGACCATCCGTCAGACAAATGTGAGATCCGACTGGTTGCCGTACCAGCAGGCGTACACAACGCCCGTCTGGAGGTGGACAAGGTGGACTATCTTTTGGAACAAAAATAAACGGAACCATGAAGATAGCCATCACGGGCGGAATCGGTGCAGGCAAGTCGTATGTGTGTCAGTGCCTGAAGAAACAGGGTATCGAGGTGTTCGATTGCGATGCTTCTGCCAAACGGCTCATGCGTACATCACCCACACTGCAACAGGCTCTGAAAGAACTGGTGGGGGAAGAGGTGTATGAAGCCCACCCCGTCCCTCCCAAGGGGAGGGAGACTCATGAAGAAGTAAGGAGTAGGGGAGAGCTGAGGCTGAATAAGCCGCTGCTGGCGAAGTTCTTGTTGGAGAGCGAGGAGCACCAGCAGGCAGTCAACAACCTCATCCATCCTGCTGTGGCAGAAGACTTCCTGCAGTCGGGCAAAGACTGGCTGGAGAGCGCCATTCTCTTTGACAGCGGTTTCGATCAGCGTATATATATAGATAAGGTGGTATGTGTGACGGCACCCTTGGAGGTGCGCATCCAGCGTATCATGCAGCGCGATGGCATCAGCCGCGAGAAAGCCCTTGAATGGATTCATCGTCAGCTGCCACAGGAGGAGGTGCTCCACCGTTCCGACTTCGAAATCGTCAATGACGGCATCGCAGATGTAAGGAAGCAAGTGAGGGAGTTATTAGTGAATTTGTAAAATCGTAAAATAGTAAAATTTTGGAAACAATTCTTTCAATTGCCGGCAAGCCCGGATTATTCAAATTAGTGTCGCGTGGTAAGGCAAACCTCATCGTGGAGGCTCTCGACGACACACACAAGCGAATGCCTGCATTCGCAACAGATCGTATCACCAGTCTGGCTGACATCGCCATGTTTACTGATGCAGAGGACGTGCCCCTGATGAAGGTGCTCGCCAACCTGCGTGACAAGGAAAGCGGTAAGGCACCAAGTCTGAACTTCAGAAAGGCATCAGGCAAGGAGCTGCGCGAATATTTCGCGGAGGTATTGCCCGACTATGACCGTGACCGCGTACACGACAGCGACATCAAGAAGCTGTTGCAGTGGTATGAAATCCTGCTGAAGGCTGGTATCACCAACTTCGAGGAAGCACTGGAGCCTACGGAAGGCGACAATATCGACGACCGCAAGTAAACGTACATGCTGCTATCCGTCCTATACATCCTCATAGGTGTCGTTGTGGTGCTGTGGGGCGCTGACCGTCTCACGGAAGGTGCTGTGGGCGTAGCCGAACGGTTGCGCATACCGCAGTTTGTCATCGGACTCACCATTGTGGCTATAGGCACATCGATGCCAGAGTTCTGCGTGAGTCTGGTGTCGGCGCTGAAGGGCACAGCCGACCTCGCTGTAGGAAATGTGGTGGGGTCGAATATCTTCAACTCCCTCCTCATCGTGGGTATTACGGCGATGGTGGCACCCATGACCATCCTGAAAAGTACTGTACGACTCGACATCCCCTTTGCCCTGTTGGCATCTGTCATGCTGGCGGCTTTCTGCTATGACGGAGAGCTGACACGCCTCGATGCTGGCATCCTCTTCGGACTGTTCCTGGTGTTTATGTTTATCACGTTGCAGCATGCGAAGAGAGGAGAGAAGAAAGAGGAGAGCGAAGAGAACGAGGATGCGAAGGAGCGAGAGCAGGCAATGCCTGTATGGAAGATGGTGGCGCTGATTCTTGTGGGCCTTGCTTGTCTGGTACTGGGCAGTAATGTGTTTGTGGATGGTGCTACGAAGGTAGCAGCCGCCCTGGGTGTCAGCGATGCAGTCATCGGTCTGACGGTGGTGGCGATGGGAACATCGATGCCAGAGTTGGCGACGAGTGTGGTTGCTGCACGCAAAGGTAACAGTGGTATTGCCATTGGCAATGTGTTGGGGTCTAACGTGTTCAACATCTTACTGGTCATCGGTCTGACGGGTGTCATCAATCCGATGCATATCCAAGGCATCACTTGGATCGATTTGTCGATGCTCATCCTTTCGATGGTGCTGCTCTTGCTGTTCTCCTATACGAAATACACCATCGCCCGTTGGGAGGGTGCTGTGCTCACCATCCTCTTCGCAGGTTATATGACGTGGGTTGTCATGAATGTATAAGACCCCACCCAACCTTCCAAGGGGAGGAGAAAGAAAATTTGTAAATAGATATTAAATGGCAGAAAATAGAGAAATGGAGGGATTGCAGTCCCTCGGAAAGAAAACGGAATATCCTACGGACTATGCGCCGGAGGTGCTGGAGACGTTTGAAAACAAACATCCGGACAACGACTACTGGGTGCGTTTCAACTGTCCTGAGTTCACATCGTTGTGTCCGATTACTGGACAGCCCGACTTTGCGGAGATACGCATTGCCTATATTCCAGACAGGCGCATGGTGGAGAGCAAGTCGCTGAAGCTCTATCTGTTCAGTTTCCGCAATCATGGCGACTTCCATGAGGATTGCGTCAACAAAATCATGAAAGACCTCATCCGCCTGATGGATCCTAAATACATCGAGGTGACGGGACTGTTTACCCCACGTGGAGGCATCAGCATCTATCCCTATGCCAACTATGGCCGTAAGGGTACCAAATACGAGACGTTGGCCGACCAGCGCTTTGCAACCCATGAATAATAAAATAACGATATACTAACTATGCAATTAACAGAAAGATTCTTAAACTACACACAGTTTGACACACAGTCGGCTGAAGACTCCGAAAGTGTGCCGAGTACGGCGAAACAGCTTGTGTTTGCCGAATACCTGAAGAAAGAACTCGAAAACGAAGGTTTTTCGGATGTGGAGATGGACGAGAACGGTTACATCTATGCCACGCTGAAAGCCAACACGAAGAAGGAGGTGCCCACCATCGGCTTTATCTCCCATTATGACACATCGCCCGATGCCAGCGGCGCAAATATCAAACCACGCATCGTCAAAGACTATGACGGAGGGGATATCGTGCTCTCTGAGGGTATCGTGTCGAGTCCCACCAAGTTCCCTGAACTGTTGGAGCACAAGGGTGAAGACCTGATCGTAACGGATGGCACCACACTCCTGGGTGCTGACGACAAGGCCGGTATCGCTGAGATTATCCAGGCGATGTGCTACCTGCGCGACCACAAGGAGATTGCACACGGAGATATCCGCGTGGGCTTCAATCCTGATGAGGAAATCGGTATGGGTGCCCACCATTTCGATGTGGAGAAGTTCGGATGCGAATGGGCTTATACCATCGATGGCGGCGACTTGGGTGAACTGGAGTTTGAGAATTTCAATGCGGCTGGTGCCAAGATATATATAAAAGGTGTCAGCGTGCATACAGGCTATGCCAAAGACAAGATGGTGAATGCCAACCGTCTGGCGTGTGAGTTCAACAATATGATTCCTGAAACCGATATCCCAGAGACTACTGAGGGCTATCAGGGATTCTATCACTTGCTGAACATTGACAGTAGAACAGAAGAGGCAAAGTTGTCGTATATCATCCGTGACCACGACCGTGAGCGTTTCGATGACCGTAAGCGCTTCATGGAGGACTGCGTGCGCAAGATGAATGAGAAATACGGTGAGGGAACGGTACGTATCGAACTGCGCGACCAGTACTTCAATATGAAGGAGAAGATCGATCCGAACATGCACGTCATCGACTTGGTGCTTCACGCCATGCAGGACTGCGGCGTGGCTCCGAAGGTACAACCCATCCGTGGTGGTACGGACGGTGCACAGCTGTCGTTCCGCGGTCTGCCCTGTCCCAATATCTTCGCAGGAGGTGTCAACTTCCACGGACCTCATGAGTTCGTATCTGTTCAGGTGATGGAGAAGGCGATGCAAGTTATCGTCAAAATCTGTGAGCTGACCGCTAGTTATAACGATTAATTCATATCCACAATTCCTCCCCTGGGGGAGGTTAGGTGGGGCTTCTAATTATGTCCGAACTGCCCAATCTGGTCAAGGACCTTGCGCTGATACTGATTGTTGCAGGTGTTGTCACACTGCTGTTCAAACGCCTGAAGCAACCATTGGTGTTGGGTTATATCGTTGCCGGCTTCCTGGTATCGACCAATATGCCCTACACGATGTCGGTTATCGACAAGGGCAACGTGCAGATGTGGGCAGATATCGGTGTCATCTTCCTGCTGTTCTCGTTGGGACTCGACTTCTCGTTTAAGAAGATTGTGAAGATGGGTGCAGGCCCAGCCATTGCCACCATCACCATCATCTTCTGTATGATGACGCTGGGCATCTGCGTGGGCAACGCTTTCGGATGGGATGATATGGACTGCATCTTCTTGGGAGGTATGCTCGCAATGTCGTCAACGACGATTATCTACAAGGCGTTCGACGATATGGGGCTTCGCCAGCAGCATTTCGCAGGTATGGTGATGAGTGTGCTGATCCTGGAAGACATCCTTGCCATCGTGATGATGGTGCTGCTGTCGGCTATCGCCAGTGGCAACAGTCCTGACAGTAGTCAGCTCATCGGCAGTATCCTGAAGATAGGCTTCTTCCTGGTACTGTGGTTTGTGGTGGGCATCTTCCTCATTCCCCTGTTCTTGCGCTCTGTCAGGAAATTCATCAACAACGAAACACTCCTGATCGTGTCATTGGGACTGTGTTGTCTGATGGCGGTACTCTCATCAGCAGCAGGCTTCAGTGCCGCCTTCGGCGCTTTCGTGATGGGAAGTATCTTGGCCGAGACGGTGGAAGCCGACAAGATAATCAAACTCGTAGAGCCTGTCAAAAACCTCTTTGGTGCCATCTTCTTCGTTTCGGTGGGTATGCTGGTTGATCCTCAGATTCTTGCCAACTATGCCATCCCAATCCTTTGCATCACGCTCACCATCCTCGTGGGACAAAGTCTGTTTGGCAGTATGGGTTATCTGTTGAGCGGACAGACCCTTCGCAATGCGATGCGTTGTGGTTTCTCAATGGCGCAGATTGGTGA
>CADBAP010000026.1 GCA_902792685.1 uncultured Prevotellaceae bacterium | reverse complement strand
TGTTGCATCCCAAGGCTGGTACACCCTGCAGGGCGTGCGTACAGCCAAGCCAACGCAACGTGGCATCTACATCTACAATGGCAAGAAAGTTATAGTAAAAGATTAAGACGGCTAAGCCTACTTAACCAAATAATGAATTCAATAAAACAGTAATTACATGAAACGCAAATATATCAAACCAACTACTGAGGTCTTTGCCAGCATAGTACAACCAATGATGGACGGCGTCTCTGGCGTTGACAACTCTGGCCAGAGCGTTGACGGTGGCGTGGGAGCCCGCGGCAATGACTTCATGGAAGACGAGAGCGAGGACAACGCCATGGGCTACCGCCGCTACAACCTCTGGGAAGAATAAGTAATCTATAGACTATTTGGTGGCGACGAGGAGAGGCAACACCGAAACGGCCTCTCCCTCACAGCCCCCACCAAATATAAAAAAAGATATAATACCCCAGTTCGGGATAAGTTCGAGTTGTCGAATCTGATTAATGCCACTAGGGACAGGCGACTGACATCACTCTCGTCTTCTACACCTTATTATAATATGTGAAATGCTTCGGTTGAAGGGTTCCACGTATTTCAGAAATTGTTTTTGGATACAACATTAATCAGATCATGTGATCTTTGCAGCGGAATAGGTTCGATTATGTAGCTGACGCATAAAATGCTCTTCTGAAAATAAAATCGAAAATAATTTGCAAAAAGTTTGGTGGAACGAAAAAATACCACTACCTTTGCACCGCATTTGAGAGAAAATGCTTTGGCAACGTTTCGAAACAAGCCTAAGGGAAGTTTGGGTGAGTGGCTGAAACCAGCAGTTTGCTAAACTGCCGTGCGGGTTACCGTACCGGGGGTTCGAATCCCCCAGCTTCCGCTAAGGAGATTCGAACAGCGCCAAATCATTATCGATTGAATAAATGGTATCCGCGAGACTCGGTCATTCAAATTCTATTTGATGACGCTCGCTACTTGGTCGATTCATCTAATGGTTAGGATACAAGATTCTCAATCTTGGCATAGGGGTTCGATTCCCCTATCGACTACGAAAAGTCCCTGTAAATCATTGATTTGCAGGGATTCTTTTGTTATGTGTAGCCGTATGGTAGCCAATGACAATTTTACACTTTCGTTTATAACTTTAGCACGGAAGTAAAGGCTTCTGGGAAGAGGGCAGGAATGTTTTGCGGTTCTTCCTTGAAGATACCGAAGACGGTGCTTCCGCTTCCGCTCATCTGGGCGTAAGCAGCGCCTTGATCGTATAGCTGCTGTTTGATGTCGGCTAATAGCGGCAGCTTCGGGAACACGCTGTCTTCGAAGTCGTTGTGCAATTCATCTTTCCAGGTTTCGATGGGTTGACGGACGATATCGCGGCAGCATTTCTCCGGATGATGCGGTGTGATGGCTGCATAGGCCTCAGCTGTGCTGACGGCCACATCGGGTTTCACCAATGCTATCCAATAGCCATGCAGGTTTCCGTGAGCGTTGTCAGCAGGAGCGAGTTGGTCACCGATGCCTGTGGCATAAGCCGGCTCTGCGGATATGAAGAAAGCGCAGTCGGCACCGAGTTGTGCGGCATAGCGCTCCATTTCTGCATTACCCATGTTCAGACGGAAATGTTCGTCGAGCAGCCGTATCATGTAGGCAGCATCGGCAGAACCGCCGCCCAGTCCTGCTTGGGTGGGAATGCGCTTGTAGAGATGAGCGTGGATGCGTGGAAGGTCGAAATCGCGGGCAAGCAGGTTGTATGCTTTGATAACCAGATTCTTGCTTTCGTCTCCGCTAACGGGAATGCCCGTTATCTTCAGGTCGCACGGCACATCAGACGGAAATCCATCATCCATTTTCTGAATGCTGAGTACATCGGTCAGCGGAATGGGGTAGAATACCGTTTCTATATTATGGTATCCGTCGGCTCGCCGTTCTACAACGTTGAGTCCTAAATTGATTTTACAGCAAGGGAAAGTGATCATGAAGGTTATGGTTTTTTGAGAACTAGTTTCTTGGGGATTTTCACCCACTTGTTGTTGACGGCAATTTTCAGGGTGCTGCCACTCTTTTGAGTCAGCGTGTAGGTACCGTCGGCATTGCGGGTGAGGGTAGCGACGAGGTCTTCAGAACCATAGTCGTTGACCAGCGTGATGGTAGCGATGTTCCCTTTGATATCCGTATCGAGAATCAGCCACTTCCTGCTGTCGCGCTTGGCTCCGAAATAGCCGGGAAGTTCGCCTAATACAGCCTGTTGGGGCACTTTGACGTTGTTTTCATAGAAGTTCATTTCTATCCACACCTGATATTCCGCATTCTCAATACGTCCTTTGAAAATGCTGTCGGTGCTTTCTTGTGCTGCTGCCGTCATCGTGCAAAGCATGATGAGCAGGACGGAAAAAATCCATTTTTTCATTGTAGAATCTCTATTTTTTTTGAGCGACAAACGTCATTTATCTATATAAACGAATTGATTTTTGTTCTTTTCAGACGTTTCAGCGTTGACAAAGTTAAATAATCTATGTCAAGAAATCGTCAAAAGTTAAAAAATAATAGCATTTTCTGCCTTATTTTTAGTTTTTTTTTATACCTTTGCAGGCGATATATCAAAATATAATAAGGTTTATATAAGCTTTCATGGGTAAAAAAGAATTATTTCCAGACTATATATTTGAAAGTAGTTGGGAAGTGTGTAATAAAGTCGGAGGCATTTATACGGTTTTATCAACCAGAGCCAAGACTTTACAGGATAAAATGAAAGATAGGATTGTCTTTATCGGCCCCGATTGTTGGCACGAAAAAGAGAATCCCTATTTCAAGGAAGACCCAAATCTCTTGAGCGATTGGAAGAAGTCGGCAGAAGCAAACGACGGATTGAAACTGAAAGTCGGCAGATGGAATATCCCTGGTGAGCCGGTAGCCATCCTCGTGGACTTTATGCCTTACTTTGAAATCAAAGATGAAATCTACAGTCGTATGTGGGAGCTGTATGAAGTTGACAGTCTGCATGCATACGGCGATTACGACGAGGCATCGATGTTCTCCTATGCTGCCGCTTTGGTGGTGGAGAGCTACTATCGCTATTTCAAACTCGACACACAGAAGGTTATCTATCACGCCAATGAGTGGATGACGGGATTGGGACTGCTGTACTTGCAGCATAGTGTGCCGCGTATCGCATCCATTTTCACCACTCACGCAACGAGTATCGGCCGTTCTATCGCCGGCAACAACAAGCCGCTGTACGACTATCTGTTTGCCTATAACGGTGACCAGATGGCTGGCGAACTGAATATGCAGAGCAAGCATTCTATTGAGAAGCAGACTGCGAAATTCGTTGACTGTTTCACGACGGTCAGCGATATCACCGCCAATGAGTGCAAGGAGCTGTTGGACAAGCCTGTAGATGTGGTTTTGCCCAATGGTTTCGAGAACAACTTCGTACCGAAAGGAGCCACTTTTACCAAGAAGCGTAAGGCAGCAAGAAAACGTTTGCTGAAGGTTGCCAATGCACTGATGGGCACCAACTTGGACGATGATACTTTAATTGTTTCTACAAGTGGTCGCTATGAGTTCCGTAACAAAGGTATCGATGTGTATATCGAGGCGATGAACCGTTTGCTGCGCGACCGGGATTTGAAGAAAAATGTGGTGGCCTTTATCGAGGTTCCCGGCTGGGTCGGTGATCCGCGAAAAGATTTGAAAGAACGTTTGGAGAGTGGTGAACAATTCGACACACCGCTTGAGGTGCCGATGATCACCCACTGGCTGCATAATATGAGTCACGACAACGTGCTGGGCATGTTGAAGTATTATAATATGTGGAACCACAAGGACGACAAGGTCAAACTGATATTCCTGCCTTGTTACCTGACTGGTGACGACGGCATCTTCAATATGTCTTATTATGATTTGGTGCTGGGCAACGACCTCTGCATCTATCCGTCGTATTACGAGCCTTGGGGCTATACGCCGCTGGAGGCTGTAGCGTTCAAAGTACCTTGTATTACGACTGATTTGGCAGGTTTCGGCCTGTGGGCGAACTCTGTGAAAGGTAACTACAGCGAGATTACGGACGGCGTGAAGGTGCTTCATCGCACAGACTATAATTATTCAGAAGTTGCTGACGGCATCAAAGATACGGTGTCTGATTTCTCGAATATGACGAAAGAACAAGTTGCTCAATGTCGCGCTAATGCAGACAAGCTTTCAAAGAAGGCTTTGTGGAGCGAGTTTATCAAGTATTACGAAGAAGCCTATGACATTGCGCTTCGTCATGCAGAAGAGCGTCAGCAGCGATAGAACCTTTTGTAAATCAAAAAGAATAGAAATATTATCATTATTAAATAAATCAACAATATGAAAATTAAAGCTGATTATTCAAACGAACCCCTTTGGAAAGAGGTGAATGTGAAGTCAAGTCTCCCTAAAGAGTTGGAGAGCCTGGACGAACTTGCACACAATATGTGGTGGGCTTGGAACTACGAAGCTCGCAATATGTGGAAGAGTCTGGACGAAGATCTCTATGAGGAAGTTAGTCACAACCCCGTGCTGTTGCTCGAACGTTTAAGTTACGAGCGCAAGCAGGCTATTGTGAAAGACAAGGCTATTATGAAACAGGTGAAGGATGTGTATAAGAAGTTCCGCACCTATATGGATGTAAAACCTGACACGAATCGTCCTTCAGTAGCCTATTTCTGTATGGAATACGGTATCAATCAGGTACTGAAAATCTATTCTGGTGGTCTTGGCATGCTGGCTGGTGACTATGTCAAGGAAGCTTCTGACTCTAATGTTGATATGTGTGCGATCGGCTTCTTGTATCGTAACGGCTATTTCCGTCAGAGCCTGTCTATGGACGGACAGCAGATTGCCAACTATGATGCACAGAACTTTAAAACGCTTCCTGTTGAACGTCAGTTGGATAAGGACGGAAATCCATTGGTGATTGATGTTCCTTATATGAATTATCAGGTACACGCTTATGTCTGGCGTGTAAATGTCGGTCGTGTAAGCCTTTATCTGTTGGATACCGACAACGAGATGAACTCTGAGTTCGACCGTCCGATTACTCACGCCCTCTATGGCGGCGACTGGGAGAACCGTCTGAAGCAGGAGATTCTGCTGGGTATCGGTGGTATGCTTTTGCTGAAGAAGCTCGGCATCAAGAAGGATATCTATCATTGCAACGAGGGACATGCTGCTTTGTGTAACTTGCAGCGCCTGATTGACTATATCCAAGAAGGTCTGACATTCAACCAGGCTCTCGAACTGGTTCGATCAAGCGGTCTCTATACCTGTCATACGCCAGTACCTGCTGGTCACGATTACTTCGATGAGCAGCTCTTCGGTAAATACATGGGTGGCTATCCTGCTATGCTCGGTCTGACTTGGGACGAGTTCATCGGAATGGGTCGTACCAATCCTGATGACAAGGGTGAGAAGTTCTCAATGTCAACTTTCGCTATCAACACTTGTCAGGAGGTTAACGGTGTAAGTAAATTGCACGGATGGGTGAGCCAGAAGATGTTTGCTCCTATCTGGAAGGGTTACTATCCAGAGGAGAACAATGTAGGTTATGTCACCAATGGCGTTCATTTCCCCACATGGTGTGCTACTGAGTGGCGCAAGGTTTATGCCAAGTATTTTGATGAGAACCACATGAATGATCAGTCGAACGAGGATATCTGGCATGCTATCTATAATGTTCCCGATGCTGAAATATGGGAAACACGTAAGGCATTGAAAAAGAAGCTCTTCTTGTATATTGAGCGTCAGATTCGAGTGAACTGGTTGAAGAACCAGGGTGATCCGAAGCGTGTGACCAAGCTGTTGGAGCGCTTCCCGTCGAATGCACTGGTTATCGGCTTCTGCCGTCGTTTCGCTACATACAAGCGTGCTCATCTGCTGTTTACCGACTTGGAGCGTCTGAGCAAGATTGTCAATAATCCAGAGCGTCCTGTTGTATTCCTCTTTGCAGGAAAGGCACACCCAGCAGATGGTGGCGGTCAGGGACTGATCAAGATGATTTACGAGATTTCACAGCGTGAGGAGTTCCAGGGAAGAATCATCTTCCTCGAAGACTATGACTTCCAGTTGGCTCGTCGTCTTGTTTCTGGTGTGGATATCTGGATGAACACTCCAACCCGTCCGTTGGAAGCTTCTGGTACATCTGGCGAGAAGGCTGAGATGAACGGTGTTGTCAACCTCTCCGTCCTCGACGGCTGGTGGGTAGAAGGTTATCGTGAGGGTGCTGGATGGGCACTTCCGCAGAAGCGTACCTATCAGAATCAGGGATATCAGGACCAGTTGGATGCTGCTTCCATCTATTACCTGTTGGAGCATGAGATTGTTCCGATGTACTATAACATCGACAAGAAGACCGGCTACAGCAAGGAATGGATTAAGGTCATCAAGAATTCTATCGCTACCATCGCTCCTCACTATACCATGAAGCGTCAGTTGGATGATTATTATAATAAGTTCTACATCAAGGAGGCAAAGCGTTTCAAGAAACTTGCAGCCAACAACTATCAGGTAGCTAAGGAAATTGCACTCTGGAAGGAGAATGTTGCTGAACGTTGGGACAGCATCAAGGTGGTATCACTCTCTGAAGATCCGTGGTGTGAAACGCTTACTGGCCATGAGCACGTGATTACTTATGTGGTTGATGAAGCTGGTTTGAATGATGCCATCGGTCTTGAACTTGTAACGATTAACATCGCTCCGGTTGATGAGATAAACATTCATGCAATCCGTCCGTTCAAGATGGTGAAGAAAGAAGGTAATCTCTATACTTTCGAACTGAAGTTTGTGCCAGATCAGGCTGGTGCTTACAAGACTTGTGTGCGCATGTTCCCGAAGAATGATTTGCTGCCACACCGTCAGGACTTCAGCTATGTGAAGTGGCTTGAGTAAAAGCAGCAGATATATCAATGAAAACGCCGACTTGCATTGCAGGTCGGCGTTGTTTTTAGGGGTCCTATATTCTCTAGATAATCTAGATATTCTAGAGTTTCTAGATTTTATACCAGATACTGGTCACTGATACTCTTGTTTTCCAATACGCGGCGAATGGTTTCGGCAAACATGTCGGCGACACATATTTGCTTCACTTTATTGCATTCCTTCGTGTAAGGAATAGAGTCGGTAAAGACAATCTCCTCAAGGGCAGACTCTTGTACACGCTCTGTTGCAGGACCGCTCATTACACAGTGACTGGCGCAGGCACGTACGCTCTTCGCTCCAGCAGCCTTCATCACATCAGCAGCTTTCGTAATCGTTCCAGCTGTATCCACCATATCATCGATAATGACGACATTCTTTCCAACTACATCACCAATAATCTGCATGGAGGAAACAACATTCGGACGTGGACGTGTTTTGTTGCAGAGAACAAGGGGTACTCCGAGATACTTGGCATAGGTGTTGGCACGCTTGGAACCACCAACATCGGGAGATGCAATAACGAGATCCTCGATGTGCTGTTGCTGCAAATAGGGCAGAATCACACCTGAAGCATACAGGTGGTCAACAGGAACATCAAAGAAACCCTGAATCTGATCAGCATGCAGGTCCATCGTGATGACGCGGTTGATGCCGGCAACGCTCAGCAGGTCGGCAACGAGTTTGGCACCGATACTGACACGTGGCTTGTCTTTGCGGTCTTGACGTGCCCAACCAAAATACGGGATAACGGCAATGATGTGGCGTGCTGATGCGCGTTTGGCTGCATCAATCATCAATAATAGTTCCATCAGATTGTCGGAATTCGGGAATGTGCTTTGTACCAAGAACACATCGCGACCGCGAATGGACTCTTCGTACGATACCGCAAACTCACCATCAGAAAATTTGGTAAGCACAGACTTGCCTAATGGACAGCCCAAACTTGCGCAGATCTTTTCTGCAAGGTATCTCGTCTTTGTTCCTGAGAATACCAAAAAAGAATTTTCTTCTTTCATTTCTCTTTTTGGTTTGTTATGTTGATAGTTTAATTTGATATGGTTTATTATTTGATTTCTTCACTGGGTTGTTAGCCTACTGCTTTCCGCAGTCGTTCAAAGTGGTTGATGATATCTTTGTAGTCAACCTGATTATGGATGTCGAAACGGTTCCACAGGTCTCCGCATATCACCACACCGCCAAAACCAAGATCCTTTGCCAGCTTCACATTGTCGATCCCCATTCCACCAAGTGCATATACTTTCTTGTCGATGAGTCCGTTCTTGGCTGCATTCTCCAGAATATCAAGGGTAAAGGACGATCTTTCTTCTTTGAACTCGATGCAATCGAAGATGTTTTTCAGGAAGACATAGTTTGATGTCTTCTTCATCATCTTCAATTCGTTCAGATTTGTACACGTACGGCTGATTTTTCCCTTGTAGCGTTCTGGTACACTGATCGACGGGTCGTCAATATGAATACCTGCAAGGTCAAACTCGTTTTTCAGATAGAAATGGTCGTGAACGGTGATGTGGCGATGATACTGTTCCGGCACAAGAGTAAGCAGTCGCTCTGAATACATAGGCGGATTGCCCGGTTTATACAGGTGCAAGCTGTCCATACCCTCGTCGAAGAGTGCAGAAAGGATTTTGTCTTCTTCCACGAAAAACGTGGATTTCGTCAGTATTACAAGCTTCATGACTTTTACTATTGCCCTGCAAATTTATGAAATTTCTTGGAAACACGCAATTATATCGCAGATAAAAGTTATCTTTGCAGCAAATTTCTTGATTTATGAAAATTAATCGACAGACATTTGAAGAGGTTCATACACCTTATTATATTATAGAAGAGCGCAAATTGCGTAACAACTTGTCGCTCATCCGACGCGTTGCATCGGAGGCTGGGGTAGAGGTGATTCTTGCATTCAAGGCATTTGCCTTATGGAAAACATTCCCGATTTTCCGCGAATATATCCAAGCAACTACTGCCAGTTCGCTGTATGAGGCACGAATGGCATACGAACAGTTTGGCAGCAAGGCCCACACCTATTCACCAGCATATACGGAAGATGAGTTTGCTGAGATTGTAAACTGTTCCAGTCATCTTACCTTTAATTCCTTGTCTCAATACGAACGGTTCCATCAACGGGCAAAGGGAGTTTCTTTGGGTTTACGGGTGAATCCGGAATATAGTGAGGTGGGTACGGCTTTGTATAATCCATGTGCACCGGGTACACGCTTTGGTGTTAGCGCAGACAAATTGCCCGAACAGTTGCCTGCTGACATTGAAGGTTTTCATTGTCATTGTCATTGCGAAAGTGGTGCTGATGTGTTTGAACGTACGCTTCGGCATATCGAAGAGAAGTTTTCCCGTTGGTTCCCGCAACTGAAATGGATTAATTTTGGTGGCGGACATCTCATGACGCGCAAAGACTATGATGTGCTGCGACTCATCCGAATGATGAAAGAATTCCGTCAGCGTTTTCCAAACCTGAAGGTCATCTTGGAACCAGGCAGTGCTTTTGCGTGGCAGACGGGACCGTTGGTTGCGCAGGTGGTTGATGTGGTGGAAGACAAAGGTATCCGAACAGCTATCCTCAATGTCAGTTTTACCTGTCACATGCCCGATTGTCTGGAAATGCCCTATATGCCGGAAGTTCGAGGGGCAAGTGTTTGGTGTGAGGATAAAGGGAACAATCGATTCCTCTATCGCCTTGGTGGAAACAGCTGCTTGAGTGGTGATTTTATGGGCAACTGGCTATTTGATCATGAACTGCAAGTAGGGGAGAACATTATTTTTGAAGATATGATTCATTATACGACTGTAAAAACCAATATGTTCAATGGTATCTCACATCCCTCAATCGCAATCTTGCATGAGGACGACAACCTGGAGTTGTTACGGAAATTTAGCTTCGAAGACTATTTGAATCGGATGGATTGACGCCGAAAATCCCGCAATTATCATTTTTTTTTGAAAAAATAGACGGAAAAGTTTGCAGCGTCAGAAAAATATATTACCTTTGCATCCGCAATCGAGAGAGATGGCTTTGAAAATATTTATTTTTCGAAGAAAATGCGGAAATAGCTCAGTTGGTAGAGCACAACCTTGCCAAGGTTGGGGTCGCGGGTCCGAGTCCCGTTTTCCGCTCAACATTCTGAACAATGCCCAGGTGGCGGAATTGGTAGACGCGCACGTTTCAGGTGCGTGTGCCGCGAGGCGTGCAGGTTCGAGTCCTGTTCTGGGCACTTTTTCAGAATGTAAAACATGTTGGAGAGGTGGCGGAATTGGTAGACGCGCTACTTTGAGGGGGTAGTGTCAATTGCGACGTGGGAGTTCGAGTCTCCTCCTCTTCACATTATATCGGAAAACTCAATTGTTTAGATAAGCTCAGTTGGTAGAGCATTATTTTATAAGCGGAAATAGCTCAGTTGGTAGAGCACAACCTTGCCAAGGTTGGGGTCGCGGGTCCGAGTCCCGTTTTCCGCTCTTTTGTTTAGGAGTTCCCCTCACATTCTAAGTAGACATTAATTTTTCATAGAAAAACATTCATTGTTACATGAACCTATATTTAAGATATTTCGAAAACGAGACATTAGTTCATAATGTCGATGACGCATTGGATTTTTTGGCTTCTTTATCTGAGATAAACTTGGATGCAGCACTTGCAGATGATATTCGTCATTATGCAGAAAGTGACGTGCGCTATCCGAAAAGATACAAGGTACGTCCACATGTTTATTTTATCATTATCAAGACCGAGGCTGAAACGATGCTTGATTTCAAGCAGAAGAAAGCACTTCGTCCTGCTGGTGAGGGAGAAGAACGCCGTGAGAGTCCTGTTGTTCAGAATCTGAATATGGAAAATCCAGGTTGGTATGAAGGGACACTGGATTTCAAACGTGTGGTATTGATTCCTACTACAGGTAAGTGTGAATACAGAGATACCCGTTTTGTTGCACAGTGTAAGGCTAATTCCGGTATCGATTGCTATAATCGGATTGTGGAACACTTGCGCGAAAGGGTTGACTCCCGCAGTCAGTTCCCTTCTGCCAAGGGAAAGAACTTTAAGTTCAAGTATTTAGGAATGTGGAAGTAGAATATCCCAAACGACTAAGATATGAACAAAGCAATGTTGATAGGGAATGTCGGAAAAGAGCCGGACATTCATTATTACGATCAAGACCAGTGTGTGGCACAGGTAAGATTGGCTACAACAGAGCGTGGCTATACCTTACAGAATGGTACGCAGGTGCCCGACCAAACCGACTGGCACAACCTTGTGTTCTACAAAGGTCTTGCCAAAGTGGTGGAAAAATACGTACACAAAGGCGATAAACTTTATGTGGAAGGTCGTATCCGCAGTCGTTCTTATGATGACAAAAAAGGCATTCAGCGTTTTATAACTGAAATTTATGTAGAGAATATGGAGATGCTTTCTCCACGTCCGACACAATCTTCACAAGGTTCGATGGTTTCTGAACCAATTGGTCAGAATACAACGGAAACGACTGCTTCTGCATCGGACGATGATAATCAAGATATTCCGTTCTAAATGGACATACCAGATTTATTTTTAAACATCCATAGTGCCGTCGAATACTATCCGCTTTCGACGGGTGTAGTTATAGCAGCCGTACTGGCTGCTATACTGCTTTTCCTATCGGGCTACGCCAGTGGTTCGGAAATTGCTTTTTTCAATCTCTCACCCAGTGACTTAAACGAGCTTGATCCAGACAAGAATCCTGCTGATAAGCACATCCAGATGCTACGTGAAGATAGTGAGCGTACACTTGCTACTATATTGATTACCAACAATTTCGTCAATGTTACGATTATCATGTTGTGTAATTATGTAATCAATAGTCTGGTACGTTTTACAGAACCTTGGCTGGAGATACTTATCATCACCGTTTTGTTGACATTCATATTGTTGCTTTTTGGCGAAATCATGCCAAAAGTATATACTCGTCAGAATTCTTTGGCGTTTTGTCGACGGGCTGTTGGCGGTATCCTTATCGCACGCAAATTGTTTTGGCCGATAGAAAATCTTCTGTTGAGTAGCGGCGAATTGGCAGAGAAAGTGGTTCAGAAAGAGAACCGTCAGTTGAGTGTTGATGATTTGGAGCAGGCTTTGGAATTGACCGACAAAGAAGACTTGAAAGATGAACAGAGTATGCTGCAGGGAATCATCCGTTTTGGTGATGAAACAGCCAAAGAGGTGATGACGTCCAGAAAAGATATTGTGGCGCTCGACATTACTTGCAGCTTTCCGGAGGTTTTGCAGTGTATAGTGGAAAATAACTATTCGCGCATTCCTGTCTATCAGGACAACGATGATAATATTCGTGGTGTGCTGTATATCAAAGATTTATTGCCACATCTTTCAAAACCTGCAACATTCCGTTGGCAGAGTTTGATACGTCATCCGTATTTCGTACCAGAGACAAAGAAAATTGATGATCTGTTGCGCGAGTTCCAGGAAAACAAAGTTCATATCGCCATCGTCGTTGATGAGTTTGGCGGAACCAGCGGATTGGTGACGTTGGAGGACATCCTGGAAGAGATTGTAGGTGAGATCAATGATGAGTACGATGACGAAGAGAAGACCTATTCAAAAATCAACTATAATACGTATATCTTTGAGGGTAAGACATTGCTAACCGACTTCTGCCGTATTATCGGAGCTGATGATGAGGAGTTTGATGAGGTTGATGGTGATGCCGATACGCTTGCGGGGCTGCTTTTGGAGTTGAAGGGTGACTTCCCCAGTATTCATGAAAAAATGGATTTCGATCACTATACCTTTGAGATTCTGGCTCTCGACGAACGTCGTATCAGCCGTGTAAAGGTGATTGTGCACGAAAAACAAAAATAATGGTCAATTAGTAATATTCGTCATGTTGGTTTCCATTGAAAACATTGCTGATGACGTGCTGCTGGGCTTATGGAAGATGGAAGAGGAACCGTCGCTGAAAGTCCGGGAGAAAGAACGGAAAGCCGTTCGTGAGTTGGTTGCTGCCATGTTGAATAGTGATGACTCTTTTGGTGGACAAACAAAAGCAGACTATGTGGAAATCGGACATGAGGAGAGTGGTAAACCTTTGTTGGATGGTTGGCATATCAGTATCAGTCATACGAGGGGCTATGTTGCTGTAATGCTTTCGAAAACTCGTGAGGTGGGTGTAGATATTGAATATGTCAGTGAGCGTATAAAACGCATTGCGGATCGTTTTTTGCGGGCTGATGAGCATGCTGAAAGTGTCAATGAACTACTTATACATTGGTGTGCGAAGGAAACCATCTACAAACTTTATTCCGAACAAGATTTGACGTTTCAACAAATGAAGGTTGTTGATTTGAAATACGGTACATCTTCACAGACAAGGGATTGTGAACGTCTTTCTTTCCATGTGGAAAGTGCAAGTAGCGATGGTGTTGGGGCATCTATAGAAGTGTTTTATCGTATCAATGCAGATTATGTTTTAACTTTTGCGTATAGCGAAGAAAAACAGATTGATATAAAATAAAACACATTATTCGTGGTTTATATATAAAATTGTGTTCACGTGAAAAGTATTGTGATAGCAGTCGTATTGTGGTGTGCCGGTGCCTTTACTGCGTCTGCACAGGAATTTGGCGTGCCTTTGTCTGCTACCGAACTGTTGCAATACGAACGTACCAAGACGAAGGGAAGGGGAGGGATTCCTCCGTTTCATAAGTATCAGTTTGAACGCAAACGGGCAACGAAATTCATTACTGATGCAGACTCCATGCAGTTGTGGGGGTATCATGTTCATGCGAACCTTGATTTCGATCGCAGCCGACAGCCGATGTTCCGTGTGTTCAAGAAAGGTGATATGAAAGCGATGGCTGTTATCGACCATTTCGGCGGTGAACATAAATCATGTGATGTGATTTTCTGGCACAAGCAGATATACAGACGTTATGCTGCTCAGTTGCGTCGGGCTGGATTTCAGTTGCGACAAAGCACCAAGTACAGCAATGTGTTGGAGTTCCGAAAAGAAGATGTCTCAGTAGGTGTAGATATGGAGATCTGGAATGATATCTATATCATGCACGTATTGCTTTTATAATTTCTTCTTCTCTCCCCAGCAGGTTTTCATCCAGTTATTGAGCTTCTCTTCGGCAGCACTATGTTGACCGAACCAAAAGCGGGTGTCCTGTAATAGGTCTGGTAGATATTGTTGCTCTGTAAAATGTCCAGGATAGTCGTGCGGATAACGATATCCGTCGCTGTATCCTAAATCTTTCATCATCTTTGTGGGGGCGTTACGCAAATGAAGAGGTACAGGCAGATTGCCGCTGTTGCGTACTTCCGCAAGTGCGGCGTCGATACCTAAGTAGGCAGAGTTGCTCTTGGGACTTGTTGCCAGATAAACAGCACACTCAGCCAACGGAATTCGCCCTTCCGGCCATCCAATCTTCATAACTGCATCGAAGGCTGCATTTGCCAGCAACAAGGCATTAGGATTGGCTAATCCGATATCTTCAGCCGCACTGATTACCAGTCGGCGAGCAATAAATTCCGGCTGTTCTCCACCTTCAATCATACGTGCCATCCAGTAGAGGGCTGCATCTGGGTCGCTGCCGCGAATACTCTTGATGAAAGCCGAGATAATATCGTAATGCATTTCACCGTCTTTGTCGTATGCCAGCGGATTCTGTTGCAGGCAGCTGACTACCAATTCGTCGGTGATGATGATGTCATCGCTGTCAGCTGATTCCACTACCAGTTCCAGAATATTCAACAGTTTGCGTGCATCGCCAGCTCCATAACGGATCAGTGCCCCTTTTTCTTTCAGTTCGATGTGTTTTTTCGACAATTCCACATCTTGGGTAATTGCCCGCTCCAACAGTTGCAGGAGGTCGTCTTCCTCCAGCGTTTTCAATACATAAAGTTGACAGCGTGATAATAGAGGACGGATGACTTCAAACGAAGGATTTTCTGTTGTGGCACCAATCAGTGTGACAATCCCTTTCTCTACAGCCCCCAGTAGCGAGTCCTGTTGTGATTTCGAGAAACGGTGTATTTCGTCTATAAATAAAATAGGTGAAGCCGAAGAGAAAAATTTCCCGCTGCGGGCACGCTCGATAACTTCGCGCACATCTTTGACACCACTTGTAACAGCACTCAGCGTGTAAAACGGCACTTCCAGTTTGTGGGCAATAATCTGTGCCAATGTTGTCTTACCCACACCCGGCGGTCCCCATAGGATAAACGAGGCAATGCGTCCCGACTCAATCATCTTGCGCAGGACAGCTCCTTCACCTACCAAATGCTTCTGACCAATATAATCATCCAGAGAACGTGGTCGCATCCTCTCTGCTAATGGTTCACTCATCTTATTTATTTTTATCTTTGGCAAAGGTAGTGCAAAATTTTGATTAAGCGAAGAGAATGAAAATAAAAAAGAAAATTATAGAAGAAAAATTTGCGCATTAGGAGTAAAGTATATACTTTTGCAGCATATCTGATATTCAAAAACAAATATGGCAGCAAATAACAAGAAAGCAATAACGCTGAAGACGTTGAATAAGAGCAACGTATGGGATTTACAGGAAAACGATATCTTTCGTATTTGGGAGTCTGTCGTAAAAGACGCCGATGCAAAAGAAAACTCTCGTCGTTTTCTTGATATCGTAAAAACAGCCTTTGAACTGGAAGAAGTGAAGGTTGATAAACCGGAGGTAATCAAGAAATATCAAGCTCGTGATTTCAAGGTGGCACAGATAGGTGTTGATGAAGATACAAAAGTAAAATGGGCTGTAAAGAAAAAGCCCATCCTTCGCATCACTGACCTGACCTACGAGAACATTCATCATATTTCTGCAGTCAAACTGATTGAAGTGCTTGAACGAAACTTCGGAGGTGGATGGGAAAGTATTTCCCAAAGTATCAGGGATATCATTGAAAGCGGTTTCGACATCAGTACGACAACCCTTCCGCAAGATCGTCTGAAGAAAAAAGGTAGCATGTACGACAAGAAAGTTGCTGACGGTTTCGAGGTGTTGGAAATTCCGAAAGGCACATGGGTGGAAGCCATCTTTGCCAAGGAAAAACCAGAAACCGAGAAGCCATACTTCAAGATTGAGGAGGAAGAGGACGAGGATGAACCGTTGAACAGTTCATTCGACGATGAGGAGAATGATGAGGATCTGCCGGAAATCGAAGACCGTTACAATGAGTTGGACGAAGATGAAGATGAATACGATGAAGATAAGCTGACAGAAGAGAGTTATCGTACCACCTTTGATGCCGATCCGGAGGAATTAGGTCTTGATGTTGCCGACGAGAGTGGCGACGATGACGATTATTAAAGAAACGATTTAAGGGATCTTAAAGACTATTAATAAAAAGGGGATTTGCTTTTGGCAAATCCCTTTTATTATATTTCCCATGTTCCTCCCTCTTTGGGGAGGATAGGAGAGGGTGTCTTATGCCTCGATAGCAGCTACACCTGGGAGCACTTTTCCCTCGATAGCTTCGAGCAGAGCACCACCACCAGTAGAGATATAGCTTACCTTGTCGGCCAAACCGAACTTGTTAACGCATGCAACAGAGTCGCCACCGCCAATCAGTGAGAATGCACCGTTTGCGGTTGCCTCAGCAATCGCGTCACCGATCGCACGGCTTCCAGCAGTAAATGCATCACATTCGAATACGCCAGCAGGACCGTTCCACAGGATAGTCTTAGCACCCTTGATGGCCTCTGCAAAAGCTTTCTGTGCATCAGGACCAGCATCAACACCTTCGAAACCTGCAGGAACCTTGTCTGACGGACAGGTGATAATTTCAGCACCATCTTTTACAGACATTGTACCAAAATCCAGTCCGTTGGTAGCAGTACAGTCATCTGCCATCACGAGTTCTACACCATTCTTCTTGGCGAGTTCCTCAACGCCCAGAGCCACATCCAGCTTGTCCATCTCAACGATAGAATCACCGATCTCGCCTCCGTGAGCCTTTGCAAAGGTATAGGTCATACCACCACAGAGGATGAGCTTGTCAACCTTACCCAGCAGGTTCTCAATGATACCAATCTTCGTAGATACCTTTGAACCACCCATGATAGCAACAAACGGACGCTTGATGTTACCCAGCACTGCATCAACGGCATTTACTTCTTTCTCCATCAGCAGACCAAGCATACGGTTGTCTGCGCTGAAGAACTGGTCGATGACAGCTGTAGAAGCGTGCTCACGGTGAGCAGTTCCGAAAGCATCCATCACATAGCAGTCAGCATAGCTGGCCAATGTCTTGGCAAATTCCTTCTGACTTGCCTTCATGTCAGCCTTTGCCTGCTTGTATGCGGGATCCTCCTTGTCGATGCCAACAGGCTTACCTTCTTCCTCAGGGTAGAATCGGAGGTTTTCCAACAACAGAACCTCACCTGCCTTCAGTGCGTCAGCTTGTTCCTTAGCCTTTGCACAGTCGGGTGCAAACTGAACAGGTACGCCCAGTGCAGCGCTAACGGCATCAACGATCTGACCCAGTGAGAACTTCATATTAACCTTGCCTTTCGGCTTACCCATGTGCGACATGATAATCAGCGCACCGCCCTCGTTGAGGATTTTTTTCAGTGTAGGCAAAGCACCACGAATACGGGTGTCGTCTGTAATCTTACCATTCTCATCCAGGGGTACGTTGAAGTCAACACGTACGATTGCCTTCTTACCGGCAAAATTAAATTCATTGATTGTCATAATTGTATAATTTTAGTATGAATGTTATCTTGTCATCAATCGGCACCTTATCAGATATGCCCTTGAAAATCGAATGCAAAGTTACAAAAAGTTTAGAGTAATCCGTCACGCTTTCTGTCTTTTTTCGATTTTTTCGTGTTTATCTCAATGGAATGTAAGGCAGAGTTTGCAAAATTCTTTTTGTTTTCCTTCTGGTTTGCACTACCTTTGCGACTACGTCGCGAAGGTACTCACGTTCGGGAAAACAAATTAAAACAAGTTTTATTTGGTTTTCCGCTCACTAAATCGTACCTTTGCAAACGAATAAACTAAAATAAAACGTAATACCATGTCAGAAGAAAAGAAAAAGTTGACTCCAACCCCACATATCGGGGCAGAGTTCGGAGAGATTGCAAAGACTGTGATTATGGCAGGCGACCCGCTGAGAGCAAAGTTGATGGCGGAACGTTTTCTGGAGAATCCAGTACAGTTTAACAACGTGCGCGGTATGCTGGGCTTCACAGGTACTCATAATGGCAAGCGCGTGAGTGTGATGGGACACGGAATGGGTATAGCATCTATCGGTATATATACCTATGAACTGTTCAACTTCTATGATGTTGATACGATTATCCGCGTGGGTTCGGCTGGTTCTATCCGCGAAGACCTGCATGTGGGCGACTTGTGTTTGGCTATGGGAGCCTGCACAAATTCGAATTACGGTGCTCAATATGAACTGCCGGGCACATATGCACCTATTGCCGATTTTGACCTGTTGCGCAAAGCTTCTGATGCTTGCGACAAGTTTGGATATAATTATAAGGTGGGCAACGTGCTGTCGTCGGATATGTTCTATCACGACAACCCACATACAGACAGATGGATCAAGATGGGTGTGCTGTCGGTAGAAATGGAAGCTGCGGCTCTCTATATGAACGCAGCCCGTGCAGGCAAGCGCGCTTTGACCATTCTGACTATTTCCGACCATATCCTTACGGGTGAGGTGACAACAGCTGAAGAGCGCCAGAACACCTTCACACATATGATGGATGTGGCATTTACGCTGATATGATAAAAGCCGCATTGTTTGACTTAGACGGAGTCGTGTTTGATACAGAGCCTCAGTACACTGTGTTCTGGGGCAATGAGTGTCGACGCTATCATCCTGATAAGCCAGGATTGGAACATCACATCAAAGGACAGACGCTGGTGGAAATCTACGACCAGTGTTTTGCTGGTGAGTTGGCAGGCGAACAGCCTGCCATCACTCAGCGACTGAACGATTTCGAGGCACAGATGCATTTTGATTATGTAGCGGGCTTCGAGTTGTTTGTTCAGTCATTACGGGAAAAAGGGGTGAAGACGGCTGTGGTGACAAGCTCAAACCAACAGAAGATGGAGAGCGTTTATCGGCAGCATCCGGAGTTCAAGTCAATATTCGATGCGATTCTCACCTCTGAGGATTTCGATGAGAGTAAACCTTCACCAGACTGCTATCTCAAAGGTGCTCAATGCTTCGGCGTGAAACCTGTTGAGTGTGTGGTGTTTGAAGATAGTTTCAACGGACTGAAGAGTGGACGTGCATCAGGCGCATTCGTTGTCGGGCTTGCAACTACGAATAGCCCAGAATCAATTGCTCCTTATGCGGATGTGGTGGTGAAAGACTTTCATGATCCCAAACTCCCCAAAGACATTAATTTTAAAATTTAAGATAAAAAGATGGCAGGATATTTAATTACAGACAACAAGAAGATTACCACAAAGAGGTTTCTGGAAATGAAGCAGCAGGGCGAGAAGATTGCCATGCTGACGGCGTACGATTACACGATGGCTAGCATCATTGATGCGGCAGGTGTAGATTGTGTTCTGATTGGCGACTCCGCATCAAATGTGATGATTGGAAACGCTACTACGCTCCCGATTACTGTTGAACAGATGATTTATCACGCTCGCTGTGTGTCGAATGCAGTAAAAAGAGCATTGGTTCTTTGCGATATGCCGTTTGGCAGTTATCAGTTGTCGCGCGAGGATGCGCTACGCAATGCTTGTCGCATGATGAAAGAAAGTGGGGTAGATGCCTTGAAACTCGAAGGTGGCATCGAGATTCTTGATACCATTAAGGGATTGATTCAGGCTGGTATTCCTGTTTGCGGACATCTGGGACTGACCCCGCAGAGTGTTCACCAGTTTGGTGGCTATGGCGTACGTGCCCAGGAAGAAGCAGAAGCCAATAAACTCATCAGCGATGCACAGGCGCTTGATGAAGCCGGTTGTTTTGCCATCGTATTAGAGAAGGTACCTGCAGCGTTGGCAGAGAAGGTGACGAAGATGGTGAAATGTCCGACGATTGGTATTGGTGCAGGAAACGGCACCGACGGACAGGTGTTGGTTTCTACCGATGCAATGGGTATGACACAAGGGTTCAAGCCCAAGTTCCTGCGTTATTTCGCACAGATTGGCGAAGCTATCACCGATGGTGTCGGTGACTACGTCCGTGCTGTTAAAGACCAGTCGTTCCCAAATCAGGACGAATCGTATTAAAGATCTCAAACAATTAGGACGAAATATCCCTCAAACGACCAGACGACTAATCCCCCAAACGACCAATGGACACCCAAAACACTCCAGTACACATGAAACTATGGCATCGCGGCTTCTGGTCGCTGTCCATAGCTAATATGCTATTGGCGATATCTGTTTATATGTTGCTGCCCATCATCCCGTTGCAGATGGCGGCAGAAGGAAATTCACCGATGGGCATCGGATTGTCGATGGGCATCTTTGGTATTGGTGTTTTTGCATTCGGTTGCTTTATCTCGTACTGGATTCAGCGCTATCGTCGAAACCATGTATGTGAACTCGCCATTATCGGCGTCATCGGAACGATTGCAGTATTGTACTATCTGGATGCACCCGATACGATGATGCTTCCGCTGCCCGTTCATGTGTTGGTGCGTTTTATGCAGGGAGCATTCTACGGCTTGGCGCAAATTATTCTGCTGAGTACGTTAATCAACGAGATGTGTGAGTCTGCGCAGCGCACCGAAGCCGACTATGCCGCAACGTGGTTTTCTCGTTTTGCCCTCTCACTGGGACCGGTGTTAGCATTACTCATTAACCACTATATCGGTTTTGGGGTAACGCTACTTATTGCCGGAGCAATCGCCATCGCTGCATTGCTTTTGATTCGTTTCGTAAATTTCCCCTTCCGGGCACCTGACGATATGATGCGGCGCATCAGTTTGGACCGTTTCTTCCTTCCGCAAGGAAAGTGGTTGTTCCTCAACTTGATGCTGATGACGACAATCGTAGGACTGCTGTTGTCGTCAATCGGAGATGTGCGGTTCTATGGATTGCTGATGTTGGGATTCCTCTTCGCGCTGGTGGCAGAACGTTTTGCGTTTATCAATGCAGAGTTGAAGAGTGAAACCATCACAGGCTTGATCATGATAGGTGCAGCCGTGCTGCTGATGCTGACACGAGAACTGCCGGTTGTTGATTTCATCGCACCCACTTTCATCGGCTTCGGTATCGGCATCATCGGCAGTCGTTTCCAGATGTTCTTTATCAAACTGGCCGATCATTGTCAGCGTGGCACCTCGCAGAGTACCTATTTCCTTTCATGGGAACTGGGTATCAGCATTGGTCTCTATGTGGGATACGGCTTGTTGGAATCTGATATGAAGACTGTTTTGTGGTTATCGCTTGCACTTGTTGTCTTCAACTTGCTCCTATACAATTTCTTCGTCCACAATTGGTTTGTAAAACATAAGAACAGATAATATGAAAAGAATCCTGATTTCAACCCTTGTGTTCATTGCTTTGAGCTTGCAGGCTCAGGCACAGTACGGTCAGCCCAAATATATGCGTGCCGGCATGTCGAAAAAGAAGATGAAAGAGTGGGTGATACAAGGCACCTGGCGACACGGATTCCAACAGGCCAGTCCTGATAAGACGGTGAATCTGAAAGAGTTCTACGAGCAGTATCATCTCAATCCGACTCAGTGGACAGCCTTGTTTCAGTGGCTCGCAAAAACCAATCTGCTGACGATTCCCAAAGGAAAGTATCCCATTGAGGGTACCAGTCTTGTGGCAAGCGTGGAAGACAGTGAGAACCAGCCGTTGGAAAAGCGTCGTTCGGAGAGTCATTACAAACATATTGACTTCCAGTATGTGGTGAAAGGAACAGAGGGATTTGCCGTTTTAGACCACGCAACCAGTACACCCAATTGTGCCTATGATGCCAAGAAAGATGTCATTCATTATGATTACCAGAAAAACCAGACGCATTTCTTTAATTCAACACCTGGCCGTTTTGTGATATTCTTCCCGTCTGACTGGCATATAGCGAAGGTTCAGACCAACAAGAAAGACCAGCACATTCGTGTGATCGTTATCAAAGTTGATTATATGTAACAAACAAAGGCAGCTGTGAAGGCTGCCTTTCTTGTTATCTGTATCTGCGGAAGAATTTCTTAATCTCTCGATGCCCTTAATCCTTCCATATTGCTGTAGCGGCGCACCATCATACGCTGATAGATGTTGCGAATCCAAAATCCATTCGTGATGATGAAGGCAAGTCCGATTGCCGACAGGATGCTATAGACAATCACATCGCTGAAGAACAGGTGCATGACGCGGATGAAGAAGATAGGAACGAAGAACACAAACAACTGTATGACAACCTGCATCCAGTTATTCTCCATCGTACCTTTGCCGACGAACTTCGTGTTCAACGGCATCGTTTGTTTATTATATACCGCCATCTGCAGCAACAGGATGTGAAGCGGTCCTGCCACAAACAACCCATAGGCGATGAGTGCGAAAATGGTACATTTACCCGTGAAGACGGTTGGCATCAGCAACAGGAACGTCACCAGCAGGAAACTGCCATACAGGATGTATTTGGCGCGTAGCAGATGGAAAATATTATTGTGGTGTACCATCAGACAGTCGATATAGTTGCCTTCGTAACACATTACTCTGCTAAGAATCATCGCACCGAAAATCACATAACAGTAGATGAGCCAGAAACTCGTCATAAACGGATTGTCATAAAAACTGGTAAAACTCAGCAGCAGGGCAAAGACAAACACTAGAATGACGGCTGCCGTAACCGACTTGCGGATATTCTTGCAACGCACAATGCTACGCAGCTCGATGCGCATATACTGTCCGATCTCGCCATATTTGTCGAGGAACGACATACGGGCGTTCAAAGCGGTTTTTTCCGTTCCTTCGCCGGCACTTTCATTCCATGTGGCAAAGTATTGCACATGACGGTTTATAAGGAACAAAACAACCAGTACCAAGGGGATTCCGATAAATGCCCAAGAGGTAAGGATATGCTCTGAATAGAAATTGAAGAAATGTTCGATGCCTACATGTTTGCCCGTAAACGCAGGAATGGCAACAAGACCATAAACCGCCAACGGCAGCAACCACCAGGCATAGCTGATGTTGATGAGGCTTCTGACAAGCAGGTACCATTGGCTGTTGATGACTTCTATCAGCCACATACCTAACAGGAAGATCAGTGCTACCCAAAGACCTTGATGGGGGAGTATGGACATGATAGAAAAAGGAACATAGAGTGCATGCCAGATCCAGTTGCCTTTACTCAACATCGAACTCAGCAGATAGCAGTCGATGCTTGTATGACGGGGGATGGGCAGTAAGAGATAGGGTTTGACCAACTGCGAGGGCGTCTGCTGCGCGGCGAAGCGAGCCAGAAAATCGAAGGCAAGCAGGAATGGCAGGAGTCCGCTGATGAGTTCTATGCCCGTGATACTTCGGCTATTGTTGGCTATCAATGCCAGCATGACGGCAATGAAAATCAAGTAGAGGATGATGAAAATCCCTAAGCCATAGATCACATAGCGGGCAGACTTGTTCTGCTCGAAGGCTGCACTTCTTTTCTCTGACAGTTTGCTGTGACTGTAAATCTGTTTAAATATTTGCCAGTTCATCTTAAATCAACCATTTCAGCCGACGGATAATCTTTGGCATTAAACACAAATGTAGCATCGCTTAGGTTCTTTGCCTTGAAGTTGGAAATCTTGATAGTTGACCACTGAGAGCCTTGACGCATCTTAATCTGTGTGGGCAGATAACTGCTGTTGACCGTGATATACAACTCAGGGATACTACGACCCTTGTTTTGTGCCACCATGTGTATTTCCTTGTTGCCACCTACGTTTTTCATCGACAGCGTATAACCACTCTTATACATCGTGATGAATTTATACGGATTCATTGACATCTGCTGTGCCTCGTTGGGGTTGCTGATGTTCACCTCATCCGTTTTCTTCATATACGACCATTGTGTTTTGCCATTGTACCATACGACAGCCTGTGGGGTAGTGGCATGGAACTTATTGCCTTTGATGGCAATCGTACCAGAGGTATTGCCGTATTTCCCACTCGACATGGTAAAGTTAGCACTTGCGCCACCCGAACGTCCTACAATGGCTGCAGTCTTGTCTAACACTTTCCTCGCTTCTGCTGCATTTTGAGCGGAAGCTTGTTGATTGCTAAAAATGGTCATTACTGCCAACAGCAGCAGATACATGTATTTCTTCATAATCCTGAATGTTGATTTATTCCTTTTGACGGATGCAAATCGTGGAGGTTTAACTTAGCTCGCCCTAAACTGTGCCAGCAATGTTTCAAGACTATTCAAATCGGTTATCAATACCTCACGTGGTTTACTACCTTGAGGGCCGCCAACGATACCGGCTTTCTCCATCTGATCCATCAAACGGCCGGCACGGTTGTAACCAACTTCGAACTTACGCTGAATCATACTCGTTGATCCCATCTGTGTGGCAACGATATGACGGGCAGCCTCTTCGAACAATGGGTCGATGTTGGAAACATCTACACCTCCGGTTCCGCCACCGGCTGTATCCTCTGTGAGCGGCTCCGGAATCTCCAACGGATGATGCGGTCCGTTCTGTGATGCCACAAACTGGTTGATGCGCTCCACCTCCGGTGTATCCACAAAGGCACACTGTACACGGGTCGGCTCATTACCGTTTGAGTAAAGCATATCACCACGACCAATCAACTGGTTCGCACCTGTACGGTCGAGGATGATGCTGGAGTCGATGCGCTGTGCCACCTTGAAGGCGATACGGCCAGGGAAGTTGGCTTTGATACCACCCGTGATAACCTTCGTAGAAGGACGCTGGGTGGCAATCACCATGTGGATGCCGACAGCACGTGCCAATTGAGCAATACGTGTGATAGGGCCTTCCACTTCTTTGCCCGCCGTCATAATCAAGTCGGCAAACTCATCGATGATCACTACGATATATGGCATAAAGTAGTGTCCGTCTTCGGGGTTCAAATTGCGTTTCAGATATTTCGCATTGTATTCTTTGATATTTCTGGCACCAGCTTTCTTGAGCAGGTCGTAACGGCTATCCATCAATAAGCAAAGGCCCTTCAGCGTCTTCACCACCTTTGTTGTATCGGTGATAATCGGCTCGTCAGCCTCTTCTTCCAAAGAAGCCATAAAGCGGTCGGAAATGGTGCTATAGACACTAAACTCAACCTTTTTGGGGTCAACCAATACAAACTTCAGTTCGTTGGGATGTTTCTTATAAATTAAAGAGGTGATGATGGCATTCATACCAACCGACTTACCTTGACCAGTAGCACCAGCCACCAACAGGTGCGGAATCTTTGCCAAATCCACCATGAACACCTCGTTGGTAATGGTCTTTCCCAATGCCAACGGCAGTTCCATCGTAGTTTCCTGGAACTTCTTCGAGTTCAATACGCTCTGCATGGAAACTACACTTGGGTTGGCATTTGGTACCTCGATACCGATGGTACCCTTACCGGGCATCGGTGCGATGATACGAATACCCAAGGCTGCAAGGCTCAGGGCGATATCGTCCTCTAAGTTTTTGATTCTTGAAATCTTTACGCCAGGTGCCGGTGTGATTTCATAAAGAGTGATGGTAGGACCTACCGTTGCACGGATGGATGCAATCTCCACACCGAAATTGTGTAGTACCTCAATGATGCGGTTCTTGTTTTTCTCCTGTTCATCGCGGTCAACGTATGTCTTGCCGTCAGACTCATATTTCTTGAGCAAATCAAGTGTTGGAAACTTATAACGGGTAAAGGGTTCACGCGGATTGATGGGTGTCGAGAGGTCGGCAGCACCGCCCACATTCTTGGTCGATGCTTCCTGTTCGTTTTCAGCCACATCAATCGCCATATCAATCTTGTCGTCTGTTTTCTTCGGCTCCGTTGCCTTCGGTGTATGAACGATGACTTCATCGTTTTTGAAATCAACAATTTCCGGTTCAGGGTCATCGAATACATTCGGATCGGGTTCCGTTTCTATCGGCTCCAGATTGGTATCGGTGGGTTCATGTGTGGAAATGGTAAACGGAATCTTGCCTAAATAGCCAACGGGATTCATGACCTTGCGTACCACATTGATGGTCTCGGAGGTGAGATAGGTAAGAAAGGCGAATGCTACTACTATCAGGACCGCTATCAAACCAGGAGAGCCGATGACATTTTCCATCCATTGACAGATGAACTCTCCATGATTGCCACCAGGGTTATATACCTGATCGCCCATCACGGGAGTCAGGAACTTGGCCAACGTCACCGAACTCCATATCATCACGATAGCCATACCAAAGAACCATTTAAGCAGGTTCACCTTGTATGCCTGCATGAGTTTCAGGCTGCACAGGATGATAAAAGCCGGAATCATAAAAGCCGGGATACCAAAACAACGGTTGATGAAATAGTCGGAGATGATAGCACCGATGGAACCGCATGTGTTTTGGAACGCTTTGGCAGTATTTTCAATTTCACCAGGACGTAAGTCTGATACTAAACTTTGGTCGGATTCACCCGTTTTGAAATAAGAGATGAAAGCGATGATGATATAGATAGCCAGACACAGGAGAATGATTCCCGTGATGAAATTGGTCTTCTCGTTGATGATATTTTTCAAGCCAATTGCTTCGCTGAAAGACTTACTTTTGGTTGTATTTTTTTTCTTTGCCATATTCTTTTTTTTCTTATAAGTTGCAAAAGTAACGAAAATTTGCCATATTCATATATGTTTTTTGTTTTTTTTTTACTAATTTTGCAACAGAATTTTTTGAGATGAAAAAAATCATATATAACAAATTTGACAAATCAAGAATATCGGGACTGCCCAGAGTGACCTTCAATGGAAGAATCATCGTGGTGCAAACAGAGGATGATGCAGAAAAAGCTGTCAGCTATTTGTTGACGAAACCGTTATTGGGTATCGATACAGAGACGCGACCCACATTCAAAAAAGGTATCACGCATCAAGTCGCTTTGCTGCAGGTCAGCGACGAAGATACCTGTTTCCTCTTCCGATTGAATATAATAGGTATGTCGCCCGCTGTCATCCGATTGCTGGAAGACCAATCTGTACCCAAAATCGGACTGTCGTTGACCGATGATATCATGATGCTTCACAAACGGGCTGATTTCACAGTCGGTCGCTTTATCGACCTGCAGGATTATGTGAGCGAATTGGGTATCATGGACAAAAGTCTGCAAAAACTCTATGCCAACGTGTTCGGACAACGAATCAGCAAGCGCCAGCAGCTGTCGAATTGGGAGATTCATGAGTTAAAGGACAAACAGAAACTGTATGCAGCCACAGATGCTTGGGCATGTTTGAAACTCTACAAGGCGCTGAAAGCCATGAAGGAGTCAGGCGACTACGAGCTGGTTGTAGTACCTGAGCCGGAACCGGTCAAGGAAGAACAAGAACAAGTGAAGGAAGAAAACATTTAAATCAATGAAATACAAGCAAATCTATCTAAAAAGAGGTAAGGAAGAAAGTCTGCTCCGATTCCATCCCTGGATTTTCTCTGGTGCTATTAGCCGCATGGACGAAGGCATTGAGGAAGGTGATATCGTTCGCGTGATAACTGATCAGGGATCATTCATCGCCGTGGGACATTATCAGATTGGCTCTATTGCCGTCAGAGTGTTGTCGTTCAGGGATATAACCATCGACGACAGCTTTTGGAAGAGTCGCCTGCAGGCTGCCCTTGATGTGCGAATGAGTCTGGGACTCCTTTGTGATGACGGTTCGCGACTTAACAATACATTCCGACTGGTTCACGGTGAAGGCGACAACCTTCCCGGCTTGATTATCGACTGCTACGGACAAACTGCTGTCATGCAGGCTCATAGTGTGGGCATGCATGTCGAGCGAATGGCTGTGGCGAATGCCTTGAAGAAGGTGATGGGCGACCGGATTGCGCATGTCTATTACAAGAGCGAGACCACCTTGCCGTTTAAGGCAGACTTGGGACAGGAGAACGGGTTTATCATTGGCGGCTCCACCGAGAACACGACAACGGAAAACGGTTTGAAATTCCATGTGGATTGGCTGAAAGGACAGAAGACGGGCTTCTTCGTTGACCAGCGTGAGAACCGCAGTCTGCTGGAGCATTATGCCAAAGGCAAGCGCGTGCTGAACATGTTCTGTTACACAGGCGGGTTCTCCGTCTATGCCATGAGGGGTGGGGCAGAAATCGTCCACTCTGTTGACAGCAGCGCGAAAGCCATCGAACTGACCAATCAGAATGTGGCGCTGAACTTCCCTGGCGACAGCCGTCATCAGGCTTTCTGCGACGATGCGTTTAAATACTTGGATCACAACGACCAGAAATACGACCTCATCATCCTCGATCCGCCTGCTTTTGCCAAACATCGTGGTGCACTGCGCAATGCCCTGAAAGGTTATACGCGCCTGAATATCAAGGGCTTCGAGCGTATCAAGCATGGTGGTATCCTGTTCACGTTCAGTTGTTCACAGGTGGTCACGAAGGAAAACTTCCGCAATGCGGTTTTCACCGCTGCTGCACAGGCTGGTCGCAAGGTGCGCATCCTGCATCAGCTCCATCAGCCTGCCGATCATCCCATCAATATCTACCATCCTGAAGGTGAATACCTGAAAGGCTTGGTGCTGTATGTAGAGTAGTATGCTTGATAGAGTTCAGCGTTTCATTCACCAACATCATCTGATGGAGAGCGACGGGAAATATCTCGTTGCACTGTCGGGTGGTGCCGATAGCGTGGCGTTGCTGCTGATACTTCGCGAACTGCATTATACTATCGAGGCCGTTCATTGCAACTTCCGCCTGAGGGGTGAGGAGTCCGACCGCGACGAACGGTTCTGTCAGTCGCTCTGCGAGAAGCTGCAGATTCCTTTACATCTGGTACATTTCGACACCCGTTCTTTTGCCGAACTGCATCAGGTGAGCATCGAGATGGCGGCGCGCGAGTTGCGCTACAACCATTTCCGACAGCTCATCAAAGACGGCGGTTTTCGGGGTGTCTGTGTGGCTCATCACCGTGATGACTCTGTAGAAACGGTACTCTTAAACCTCGTTCGCGGTACGGGTGTTCACGGTTTGACGGGCATCGCACCGAAGAATAACGATGTCATCCGACCGCTTTTAGGTGTGTCGCGCCAGGAAATTGAACAATTTTTGCTTGCCCGCAGTCAGGAATTTGTCACCGACAGTACCAATCTGACTGCCGATGTGATGCGGAATAAGATACGGCTGGAAGTGCTTCCGCTGCTGAAAACCCTGAATCCGTCTGTTGCTGACAGCATCGAAAAAACGGCTTTGTATATGACGGAGGCGGAGAAAGTGCTGAACGATGCGATGAGGATAGCTTTTTCGCTCATCCGGAAAAATCAGTCGCCGCTCGTCTTGAGCATCAGCGCCTTGTTGATGGAGCCGTCACCAGAGTATCTGTTACACGAAGTGCTGTCGCCCTACGGATTCTCTTCCGCACAGATTCAGCAGATTGCAGAAACGCTTTGCCGACAGCAGGGTAGAGCTGATGCCGCAAACGATGATGTGACGACTTCAACGGGTAAAACATGGCTGTCGGAAACCCACGAATTGCTGATTGATCGCGATGAAATCATCGTACAAAGTCTTCGGAAATCAACCTTCAAATTGCTGCTGATTCCTGAGGAAGGAACGTATATTTTGTCCAACGGAATGAAGTTGAAAGTCGAACGGAAAGTGGTTGATAATACTTTTACTATTAGTAGAGAGAAAACTTGTATCTGCTTGGATATGAAGAATATTTTTTTTCCACTGAAAGTACGTCTTGCGGAAGAAGGCGACCGCTTCGTACCCTTTGGCATGAACGGCTCTAAGTTGGTGAGCGACTTCCTGACCGACCAAAAGAAATCATTGTTTGAAAAACGCGAACAGTTGGTGCTCGTCCAATCAAACAATGATATCCTATGGGTTATCGGTGAGCGACCAGACAATCGCTACCGTATTTCTTCAGAAACAACCGATGTTTTAATGTTAATGGTTGAGGGATAATTCAATAACCACATTTCGACAGGCTCAATAACCAATAACCATTAACCAATAACCAATAACCAATAACCATTAACCATTAACTTTCAACAGAAACTCTTCTGCTTTTTGAAGGTCTTCCGGCGTATCAATACCGATCGTTTCCACATCCGTCAGTCCCACTTTGATGCGGTAGCCGTTCTGCAGCCAGCGCAGCTGCTCCAGGCTTTCTGCCAGTTCGAGTGACGACTGTGGCAGTTTTGTCACCTCTTTCAGTACATCTGCACGATAAGCATACAGGCCGATGTGTTTCAGGAAAGGGTAGGAGCCTATCCAATTTTCCTCCTCCTTGCCGCGAATAAAGGGAATCACGCTCCTGGAGAAATACATCGCATAGCCTTGATGATCGACCACAATCTTCGGCGAATTGGGATTTTTCAGCGCCTCGATATCTGTAAACGGCTTCCCCAACGTGGCAATCTGCGTGTTGCTGTCGTTGAAGCAATCCATCACCGTTTGAATCTGTGACGGCTGGATAAAAGGCTCATCGCCTTGAATGTTGATGATGATGGAGGAAGACACCTCCTGACCTCCCCTGTGAGGGGAGGAACTTGTATTGGGATAGAGCTTGTTGTATGCCTCACAGATGCGGTCAGTACCGCTTTTATGGTTGGCAGACGTCATCACCACGCGCCCCCCGAAGGCCTCTACCGCCTCGCGGATGCGGTCGTCGTCGGTAGCCACGCAGACGTTGTCGAGTACGCTGCTCACCTGTTCATATACTCGTTGAATAACGGTTTTGCCGCCCAGTATCGCCAGCGGTTTCGCAGGAAAACGCGTGGATGCATAGCGTGCGGGAATGATTCCAATAAATTCCATTCTTTTCATCATCTTATTAATTATGACGGTGCGAAGGTACAAAAAAAAACGTAGAATTAAATCACAGAAATATTTTTTTTCGACAAAAAAAACATCTAACGTTAACAGTAACTATAACTGTTTTACATCTTTACAGCGAAGAAATCCGTGTCATCCGTGGTCGGTTTAGATGGTCTAAGGGTTGGGGTCTAAGGTCTAAAGCTTGGGGTCTAAGGGTTGGGGTCTAAGGTCTAAGGTCTAAGGACTAAGGCTTTTTTGACCTTTGACCGTTCTCCCTTTGACCTTTGACCGTGTCAAATAATTTCAGTCTCGTCCTCCAGATGTGCCGTTTTGCGTTTCAAGAGCTATGCTTTTGCGCAAAATTCTCTAGAGAATTTGTTGCGAAAGCTATCCTCTTACAAAAAATTCTCTAGAGAATTTCTTTTTTGCAAAAAGTAATTGTTTTGAGAACGCTTTGAGTTTGAAAATTTGAGTTATTTGTTTGTCTGTCAAATATTTGCAAACGCAAATAGAATTTGATAAAATGGCCTCAAAAAGAGGAGAAAAACCGCCTAAAACTGGCAAAACTGGCGCTGAAAAGAGCAAAAAATGGACCGAAAAGTGCAAAAAGTGATAAAAAACTACTTATTGTATGGAGAATTTAAAGAAAAACGCATGAATTTGACGGATATTTATGCAATTTAAGTTCCTGTAGTTAAATAGATGGTTATAGGCTATCGATCTATGGAGTTAAGATGGGACTTAAACCCTATGGCCAGGACGACGCAATGTCTTCATTAGTAGCGTTTTACGTGAAAACGAAACGATTATTTGTAAAGAAAATTCCTGTCAGTCTCCTGTCAGTCTCTGTCACTCTTAAAAGACTGCAACTCTCTGATACACAGCGTTCTTGTCAGTCTGTCAGTCTATTTTTCAAAATTTTATATGAAATCCATTTATATTATCTTGAATGCCTTATCCCAAAATACATTGCTTTATTATTTGGATATTTCGGGAATAGTTATTATTTTTGCATCAGTAATTCAATCACAAAAAATATGAAGAAATTGATATTTGGTTTG
>CADBAP010000025.1 GCA_902792685.1 uncultured Prevotellaceae bacterium | reverse complement strand
CCTCCAACCTCCCCCTGAAGGGAGAGACTATGATACCTTCCCATCCCTCCAACCTCCCCCTTGAAGGGGAGGCTAAACTCTGGTTGCGCTGGGCAGCTTTGTTGCATGATATAGGGAAACCGAAGTCGAAACGATGGGACAATCTGTTGGGATGGACCTTCCATAACCACAACTATATAGGTGCAAAGATGGTGCCCGCCATCTTCCGCCGTCTGAAGCTGCCGTTAGGGGCAGAGATGAAATATGTGCAGAAGCTCGTGGATCTGCACATGCGCCCCATCGCCATTGCCGACGACGAGGTTACCGATAGCGCTGTGCGCCGTCTGCTGAACGATGCTGGCGACGACATCGACGACCTGATGACCCTCTGCGAGGCCGATATCACCAGTAAGAACGAGGTGCGCAAAGCCCGCTTCCGCGAGAACTTCCGTTTGGTGCGCGAGAAACTCGCCGACCTGCAGGTGCGCGACTACAAACGGCTGTTGCAGCCTGTCATCGACGGCAACGAAATCATGGAGCTGTTTGGCTTGAAACCCAGCCGTGAAGTGGGCGCCTTGAAACAATGCCTCAAAGATGCCGTTTTAGACAACAAAGTGCCCAACGAGCGCGAGCCGTTGATGCAGCTGCTGATGGAGAAGGCCAGGAAGATGGGTCTGTCTTCTCGAAAAGATTGTTAAAAATCATCTGCTTTTTTCTTTCTAAAAGAAGATAATGTGTAATTTTGCACATTATTATTTAGCGCGTACGAGGAAATTCTAGGAAATTCTAGGAAGCTCTAGGAAATTCTAGGAAAACCTAGGAAGCCCTAGGACATCCTAGGCCCTCCTAGGAAAAGCGGAAACAACAAGAAAGATAACAACAATAAAAACAAAAAAATGAAGAAAATCAAGTTTTTCGCAGTTCTTGCTGTAACTGCAACACTTCTTGTAAGTTGTGGAAATTCAGGACAGCCCAACTTTGGCGATGACGAGTTCCCTGTGATGACGATTGGCACACAAAACTCAGAGCTGCAGGTAACCTATCCAGCTGTCATCAAAGGTATCCAGGACGTGGAAATCCGTCCGAAAATCCAGGGATTCATCACCCGTATGGCCGTACAGGAAGGTCAGTCGGTGGGTAAGGGACAGCTGCTGTTCACCCTCGACAACGTGACCTATGCTGCCGCCGTACGTCAGGCACAGGCTGCCGTCAACTCTGCCAAGGCACAGTTGGCAACGGCACAGCTGACCTATACCAACAGTCAGCAGCTGTTCAAGAACGGCGTTATCGGTGACTATGAACTGCAAACCGCCAGAAACAGCTACGAATCGGCTCAGGCTGCCCTGGGACAGGCTCAGGCTGCCTATATCTCAGCCAAGCAGAACCTCGATTTCTGCTATGTGACGGCTCCGACGGCCGGTGTGGTTGGCAGTTTGCCCTATAAGGTAGGTGCATTGGTAGGTCCTTCATCAAGTCCCGCCCTCACCACCATCTCCAACTCCAGCACGGTAGAAGTGTATTTCTCGATGACGGAAAAGGACATCATGGAGATGACGAAGACCGCCGGTTCTGCCAGCGCAGCCATCGGTTCGCTGCCGCCAGTGAAACTGAAACTGGCCGACGGCACCATGTATGGCGAGGCTGGTGCCGTGGTGAAGATGAGCGGTTTGGTTGATCCTGCAACGGGTTCCGTATCGATGATTGCCCATTTCTCCAACCCCAACCGTCTGTTGAAGAGCGGTGGTTCCGGTTCGATTGTCATCCCTCATACCAGCAGCAATGCCATCTTGATACCACAGTCGGCAACGGTGACCGTACAGGACAAGCTGTTTGTCTATAAGGTAGATGCCAACAACAAGGTACACTATACCGAGATTACCGTGAATCCGCAAACCGATGGCAACAACTATGTTGTGCTGACCGGTCTGAAGGTGGGTGACAAGATCGTGACCAACGGTCTCACCAAGCTGCAGGACCAGATGCAGATCAAGCCGATTTCCGAGGAGCAGTATAAGAAGAAGATGGCTGATGCTGCCAAGGCAGGCGCTGCTTCCAGCAGTAAGGAGTATGTAGAAACGATGAGTGGAGAGAAGAAATAATGCTTAATGCATAATTCATAATGCATAATTAAAGGATATGACATTTACAGTATTTATCAAGCGCCCGGTATTGTCAACGGTGATCTCTATTCTCATCGTGATTCTGGGTTTCATCGGTCTGGTATCACTGCCTGTTGAGCAGTATCCGGACATTGCGCCGCCAACCATTTCGGTGCAGACAACCTATCAGGGTGCCGATGCGATAACGGTGATGAACTCCGTGCTGGCACCGCTGGAGGAGAGCATCAACGGTGTGGAAGGTATGGATTACCTGCAGTCGTCAGCCGATAACAACGGTACGGCTTCCATCACCGTATATTTCAAACAGGGTATCAATGCCGATATGTGTGCGGTGAACGTGCAGAACCGCGTCAGCCAGGCACAGTCGCTGTTGCCGGCCGAGGTAACGCGCGTGGGTGTGACGGTTTCCAAGCGTCAGTCATCACAGGTGGTGATGTTCTCCATCTCATCAGATGTCTATGACGACGAGTTCCTGACCAACTACGCGAATATCAACATCATCCCGGCGATGAAGCGTATCTCCGGTGTGGGTGATGTGATGAGCCCGGGTATGAAGACCTACTCCATGCGTATCTGGCTGAAGCCGGACAAGATGAAGGAGTACGGACTCGTTCCGAGCGACATCAGCAACGTATTGGCTGAACAGAATATCGAGGCGGCACCAGGTAAGTTCGGTGAGCAGTCGCCGGTGGCATACGAATATTCCATGCGCTATACCGGTCGTCTGAAGACTGCCGAGCAGTTTGAGAATATCATCATCACCAGTACGCTGACCGGTCAGACGCTGCGTCTGAAGGATGTGGCCGATGTAGAGCTGGGTGGTTTGCAGTATAATGTGTCGATGAAGAACAACGGCAAGGCATCCGTCTTGGCGATGGTGATGCAGGTAGCCGGTTCTAACGCCAATGAGATTGCCCAGGGTGTGAAGAGTGAAATGGAGAGACTCTCCAAGAGCTTCCCGCCAGGTATGGAATATGAGTTCAACTACGACGTCACGGAGTTCCTCTATGCCTCTATCCATGAGGTGGTATGGACGCTGGGTATCACCCTGTTGCTGGTGTTCCTCGTGGTATATATCTTCCTGCAGGACGTGCGCTCAACGATGATTCCGTTGATTGCCGTGCCGGTGTCGTTGATTGGTACGTTCTTCTTCCTCAGCGTGATGGGCTTCTCCATCAACTTGCTGACGCTGTCGGCCTTGCTGTTGGCAATTGCCATCGTGGTCGATGACGCCATCGTGGTTGTGGAGGCTGTGCACGCGAAGCTCGACCAGGGATACAAGAGTTCGCTGGCAGCAGCCATCGATGCCATGAGCGAGATGTCGGGAACGATTATCTCCATCACCCTTGTGATGGCATCCGTGTTTATTCCGGTGTCGTTCATGAGCGGTACGAGCGGTACCTTCTACCGTGAGTTCGGTGTGACGATGGCTACCAGTATCTTCATCTCTGCTGCCAACGCGTTGACACTGTCACCGGCTCTTTGTGCCATCTTCCTGAAACCGCATGAGAAGCATGGTGAGAAGAAGATGAGTATCGTAGATCGTTTCCACACTTCGTTCAATGTTGTTTTTGAGAAAACGACCAATAAATACAAGAAGATTGTAGAGAAATGGATTCGCAAACCGATTCTCATCATCCTGTTTGCCATCGTGGGTATCGCATCACTCTCTTACTTGATGTCAACCACCAAGTCAGGTCTGGTGCCCGACGAGGATACAGGTGTGCTCTTCGTCACCATCAGTATGCCGCCGGCAACGAGTCAGGCGCGTACCCTGGAAGTTGTCAACCAGGTGGATGAGATGCTGGCTGCCAACCCAGCGGTGAAGAGTCGCGAGCAGATCGTAGGTTACAACTTCATCGGTAGTGCCGGTTCCGACCAGGCTACGTTCGTGGTGAAGCTGAAAGAATTTGAAGAGCGTGAGGCCAGCTTATGGTGGAAGTTGTCGGGCTTGTGGGAAGGTGACGGTATCTACCGCTTCCTGATCGACTCCCGTTCGGCAATGGCCGTGCTGGGTATGATCTACAAGCAGACGGCATCCATCAAGGATGCACAGATTCTGGCTTTCGCACCGCCGATGATTCCTGGTTTCTCCGCCAGTAACGGTGTGTCGCTCGTCATGGAGGACAAGACGGGTGGCGACCTGACGAAGTTCTATAACGCTGTCACGGAGTTCCTCGCTGAGCTGAACAAGCGCGAGGAGGTGCAGTTGGCGATGACTTCCTACAACCCAAACTATCCGCAGTACATGGTGAATATTGATGTCAGCAAGTGTAAGCAGGCTGGTATCACACCAAACACCGTGCTGTCAACGTTGCAGGGATACTACGGTGGTCTTTATGCATCCAACTTCAACGCCTATGGTAAGCTCTACCGTGTGATGATTCAGAGTGCATTCGACCAGCGTATGACAAAGGAGAGCCTGAACAATATCTTCGTGCGCACCAGCAACGGCATGTCGCCGGTATTGGAGTTCTGCTCGGTCGATCAGATTCTCGGTCCTTCCAGCGTGAACCGTTTCAACCTGTTTACCTCTATCAACGTGAACGTCAGCACCGCCAACGGCTACTCTTCCGGTCAGGTGATCCAGGCTATCGAGGAGGTGGCAAAGGACTATCTGCCTGACGGATACGACTATGAGTTCTCTGGTCTGACACGTTCGGAGAGTAATTCAAGCAGTTCTACGGCACTGATCTTCGTATTGTGCTTCATGTTCATCTACCTGATCCTGTCGGCACAGTATGAGAGCTACCTCCTGCCGTTGTCGGTATTGCTTTCAGTACCGTTCGGTTTGGCAGGTGCCTTCCTCTTTACACAGCTATTCGGACACGCCAACGACGTATATATGCAGATCTCGCTGATTATGTTGATTGGTTTGTTGGCAAAGAACGCGATCTTCATCGTACAGTTCGCCTTGGAGCGTCGTCATCTGGGTATGGCGGTCACCTGGGCAGCCATCATGGGTGCAGGCGCCCGTCTGCGTCCTATCTTGATGACGTCACTCGCCATGATTATCGGTTTGCTCCCGATGATGTTCGCATCAGGTGTGGGCAAGAACGGTAACCAGACGCTGGGTGCAGCTGCCGTCGGCGGTATGTTGATCGGTACCATCTGTCAGCTGCTCGTCGTACCGGCTCTGTTCGTGATCTTCCAGACGATTCAGGAGAAGATTACTCCGATTGTCTTCGAGGATGAGGATAATACCCGTCATGTTCCTGAGTTGGAGCAGTATGCCCACGACTTGACACAGGAATATGAGTTGGAGAAGTAAGGAGAGAAGGAGTAAGAAGTAAAACAAATAAGATAATGAAAACAACAAAAATAATCATCATGGGTCTTACAGTTGTTCTGTTGAGCAGCTGTAAGGCTTACCACTCGCTCTACGACAAGTACGAGCGTCCTGATGTGGTGACACAAGGTGTGGTTCGTGACCCGGTGGCCGCCAATGCGCCGATGGTACAGACGGATTCACTGAATTTCGGCAACCTGCCTTGGCGTGCGGTATTCACCGACCCGCAGCTGCAGTTCCTCATTGAGAAGGGACTGGCCAACAATCCCGACCTGATCAATGCGGCGCTGAACGTGGAAATGGTTGAAGAGCAGCTGAAAGTGGCGAAACTGGCCTTCCTGCCATCCATCGTGTTCTCCCCGCAGGCATCGATCTCACATTTCGGTACCCACAACGAGTCAACAAAGACATATTCTCTGCCTGTGACTGCCAGTTGGTCGGTGCCCCTCTTCGGAGGTCTGACCAGTCAGAAACGAGGTGCAGAGTCGATGCTGATACAGATGAAAGACTATCAGCTGGCAGCAAAGACAGGACTGATCTGTCATATTGCCAACCTGTATTACACCTTGCTGATGCTGGACAAGAACCTGGAGATTGTGACAGGCATGGAGAAGCTGACCAAGGATACCTGGGATATGATGCAGCTGCAGATGCAGTTGGGTCGTGCCCGCTCAACGAGTGTCCAGAGTGCAGAGGCTGCCTACTATTCCGTTCAGACACAGCGTGTGGAGGTGCTTCGTCAGATTCGTGAGACCGAGAACTCACTGAGTCTGCTGTTGGGTGAGCCGGCACAGGGTATCGCCCGCGGCACTTTCGACAACCAGTATCTGCCGTCTGAGTTTGCAACAGGCATCGGCGTACAGTTGCTCGACAACCGTCCGGATGTACATGCAAAGGAAATGGCGCTGGCGCAGTGCTTCTATGATATCGAACTGGCGCGCAGCCGTTTCTATCCGAATATCACCATCAGCGGTACAGGCTCGTTTACCAACAATGCCGGCGCTATCGTGAATCCAGGAAAGATGCTTTGGTCGGCAGTAGCCAGCCTTGTGCAGCCGATTTTCCAGAACGGACAGCTGGTAGCGGGTCTCCGTGTGGCTGAGGCGAAGTACAAGCAGGCGTATAACGACTGGCAAAATTCGATTCTTTCTGCCGGCAGCGAGATCAGCAATGCCCTCGTACAGTATAATTCTTCAGAAGAGAAGAGTCAGCTGGAGGCCAAGCAGATTGAGGTGCTGAAGAAGAATGTGGAGCATACAACGCTGTTGTATCGCCAGTCATCGAGTACCTATCTGGAGGTCATCACCGCCCAGCAGAACCTGCTGAATGCGGAAATCAACAAGGTAACCGATGATTTCAACAAGATGCAAGCTGTTGTCAACCTGTATTATGCATTGGGTGGGGGAGTGAACTAAAAGCCCCCTCCAACCTCCCCCATGAGGGGGAGGCTACTATCCTTATGAAACCTTTAGCCCGCGCCCCTGAAGCGGCTTCCCCCCTCAAGGGGGGGATAAGAGAGGGGCTTTTCTTTATGGCAAGTGATATTTCTCCAAGAGCCGAAATCAGTCCAAAAGCGAAAATCGGCGACAATTGTAAGATATACCCCTTCGTATATATCGAAGATGATGTTGTCATTGGCGACAACTGTATCATCTTCCCGTTCGTCAGTATCTTGAACGGTACGCGCATGGGTAATAATAATAAGGTGCATCAGGGTACCGTTCTCGGTGCCTTGCCCCAGGATTTCCATTTCAAAGGCGAGAAGAGCGAGCTGGTTATCGGCGACTTCAACGTCTTCCGTGAGAATGTGGTTGTCAACCGTGCCACACATACCGGCGGACAAACCGTCATCGGCAACCAGAACTTCTTCATGGAAGGTGCGCATATCTCGCACGATACGAAAGTGGCTGACGGTTGTGTGCTGGGCTATGGTGCCAAAATCTCCGGCAACTGTGAAATCGGCAACGGAGCCATCATCTCGTCGGTGGTTATCCAGCATGTCAACACACGTATTGGGGAGGGCGCTTTGGTACAGGCAGGTAACGCCTTCGACAAGGATGTGCCGCCGTATATTATCGCCGGTGGTTATCCGATCGGTTACAGCGGTGTGAACAGTCTGATGTTAAAGAGCTACGGTATCGACGAGAAGACCATCAAGCACATTGCGAATGCCTACCGTCTGGTATTCCACGGACAAACGAGTCTCTTTGATGCGATCCTGCAAATCAAGGAACAGGTACCCGACGGCCCTGAGATTCAGAAAATCATCCAATTCCTCAGCGAAACGAAACTCGGTATTGTCGGAAAAAAGACGTTCTAAGACGGCAAACCACAAACATTTAACTACGAATCACACGAATTACACGAATCAAGGTGATACGGAATTGTCACTGTTATATTCGTGAATTTCGTGTGATTCGTGTTCTTTTTTATAGTTCCTTTCGCAGTTTTGTACAATTATACATTTTTAAGTACAATTTTAAGGACGAAATAGAAATTAAATCGTTATATTTGCAAACGAACAATGAAAACCAATCTATATGGAAACAAAAAAGTTTTTCTTTGCTGTTGACCTGGGAGCAACGAGCGGCAGGACCATCATCGGGTCGCTTTCCGACGGAAAGTTCGAACTGGAGGAACTGACACGCTTCGACAACAACCTCATAGAACAAGGAGGACATTTTTATTGGGATATCTATGCCCTGTATTTTGAAATCATCAAAGGACTGAAAATCGTTGCACAACGGAAGATAGAGATTACCAGTATCGGTATCGACACGTGGGGTGTTGACTTCGTTTGCATCGGTGAGGATGAAGCCATCCTGAGAAATCCGCGCGCCTATCGCGATCCGATTACTTTCGATGCAAAAGATGACTACCTGCGTCACGTGGTTTCGCCACGTGAAGTCTATGACACGACCGGCATCCAGCTGATGAATTTCAACTCCCTCTTCCAGCTCTATGCGATGCGGCGTGAGGGAAATGCTGCCTTGAAACATGCACAGAAAATACTGTTCCTGCCTGATGCGCTGAGTTGGATGCTCACAGGTAATGAGGTGTGCGAATACACGATTGCATCGACTTCACAGCTGTTGGATCCAAGGACGAAACAGTTGGATGAGCGCTTGTTGGCGTCGGTGGGACTTTCTCGCTCGAAGTTCGGTAAGATGGTGATGCCAGGAACGTTGATTGGTACACTGACAGACGAGGTGCAGAAGATGACAGGTCTGGGTGCAGTACCAGTGATTGCTGTTGCCGGTCACGATACCGGCAGCGCCGTTGCTGCCGTGCCTGCGAAGGATGAACGCTTTGCCTATCTGTCAAGCGGTACCTGGTCGCTGATGGGTATCGAGACCAAAGATGCCATCATCAATGAAGACAGTTATGAGAAGAATTTCACCAACGAGGGTGGTGTAGAGGGTACAACCCGTTTCCTGAAGAATATCTGTGGTATGTGGATTTATGAACGCTGCCGCAAGGAGTGGACAGATGCACCAAAGTCGCATACGGAACTACAGGCTGAGGCTATGGAGCAGCCGCCTTTCCGCAGTTTGATAGACCCTGATGATGCGCTGTTTGCCAATCCGTCATCCATGGTGGAGGCCATCCAGCAGTATTGCCGCGAGACAGGGCAGTATGTACCAGAGGGCTATGCGCAGATATGCCGCTGTATCTTCGACTCGTTGGCACTGCGCTATCGACAGGTGTTCAAATGGTTGCAGGAGTTTGCCACATTCCCCATCGATACGCTTCATATCATCGGCGGAGGCTCGCTGAACAACTATCTGAATCAGTTTACGGCCAATTCGTGTGGTGTGGAAGTGTATGCAGGACCGCAGGAGGGTACCGCTATCGGCAATATCATGCTGCAGGCGAAGGCTGCCGGTGAGGTGAAAGATATCTGGGAGATGCGTCGCATCATTGCCGACAGCATCGAACTGAAACATTTTGAGCCGAAAGACCAATCCGTCTGGGATGAGGCCTATGCCCGCTATCTGGAGATTCTGAAACTGGCGAAGTCGTAATGTCGTCATGTCGAAATATCGTCATGTCGTCATATCGAAATATCGTAATGTCGTCATGTCGAAATATCGTCATGTCGTCATATCGAAATGTCGAAAAATCAAATAAAATAAATAAATCATGAGTAAACCATTAGTAGAAACAAAGGCAAAGGTAGGTGTGTTCAGTATCGCACTTCAGGCATACCTGCCACAGTTCCCTCAGCTCGTTCCTGAGTTTGAGGCACAGTATGAAGCGTTTAAGAAAACATTGCCCGATACCATCGAGATCATCGACGGCGGTATGGTGACGACCAAAGAAATGTCGCAGGCTGCAGGCGATAAGTTTCGTGCTGCCGATGTCGATCTGGTCATCCTGCAGATGCTAACCTACTGCACCTCTTATAATATGTTGCCTGCTGTGCGCGATATCGACGTGCCTGTAGTCATCGTCAATGTACAGAAGAAGTTGGCACCCGACTATGCCAAGACCGATATTCCCACATGGCTCGGAGAACTGTATGCCTGCGGTGCAATCGGTGAGATGGTGGCCGACCTCAACCGTGCCGGCAAACGTTCGGCTGTCATCACAGGTGTCGTTGAAGGTGGAGACCCAGAGGTACAGGCCGAGATTGAAGACTGGTGTCGTGCAGCACAGGTGCGCCGTCGTTTCCGTAATACCAATATCGCACAGATCGGTCGCCCCTATCCAGGTATGATGGACCTGTATATCGACGAAACCAATCTGTACCACCGTATGTGGCTCTATACCAAGCAGTTCGACTGGGAACAGATGTGGGCCATCGCTGATGATATCACCGATGAGGCGGCTATCCGTGCGAAGGCTGAAGACATCCTCAATACCTTCGATATCGAAGGTGGCGGCACCATTGAGAAGGTTTGGGATATGGCGAAATACGTGGTTGCTTTCGAACAGTGGGTTAAGGATGAGCAACTCGGTATGATTGCTTCTCACTATGCCGGTTTTGCACAAGGTGTTGCCGGCAAACTCGACTCAATGCTGATTCCGGCGTTCTCGATGTTGATCAAGCAGCATACTGCTTGTGCGGTAGAGGGCGACATGAAGGTGGCTATGGCGATGAGTATCCTGAAGACCATCAGCGGTACAGGTACGCTGGCAGAGATGTATTCCATCGACTTCCCGAAGGATATCTGTATCATCGGTCATAGTGGATCGGGCGACTTCGATATCTCGCAGGCGAAGAAACCTACGATGAAGATCGTACCTGTATTCCACGGAAAAACAGGTGGTGGCTATCTCACACAGTTCTATCCGCCTACGGGACCGGTGACCTATCTGGCTATTACGCAGGATAAGAATGGTGTGTTCAAGTTTGTAGTGGCTGAGGGTGTCAATGAGGAGGGAGAGATCTTCACCTTTGGCGATACCAATATGCGCACGAAGTTCTCACTGCCGTGCCGTGAGTTTGTCAATAAGTGGAGCGAGGCTGGTCCTACCCACCACATGGCTGCTGCTGTGGGTCATCATATTGACACCATCCTCAAGGTTGCCAAAATCTTCAATGTGGAAGTTGATATTGTGTGTAGATAAGGGACCCCACCTTAACCCTCCCAAAGGGAGGGAATAGTAAAATTGTATAATTGAAAATTGTCAAATTGTCAAATAAAAATGGGTATATTACAAGGCCGCGAAGGATTGAAAGCGGTGATAGATCAGATTGCTGAGGTAACAGGTTACCTTTGGCAGAAAGGATGGGCTGAACGTAACGGTGGTAATATCACCGTGAACGTGACCGAGTTTATGGACGATGAATGCAAGACGATGCCCGCTATTGCACCTGTTAAGGAAATCGGTATGGTGTTGCCGCAGCTGAAAGGAAAATATTTCTATTGTAAAGGTACGGGTAAGCGCATGCGCGACCTTGCCCGCGAACCGATGAAGAACGGCAGTATCATCCGTATCTGCGATGATTGTGCTTCATATGAGGTGATTGCTGACGAACCCGTGGTGCCTACCAGTGAGTTGCCGACGCATCTTGCGCTGCAGAACCACCTGCTGGAAACAGGTTCTTGCTATAAGGCTACACTGCATACACATCCCATCGAATTGGTGGCGATGAGTCATATCGAGCGCTTCCTGCATAGAGACGAGATGACGCGTGTGTTGTGGTCGATGATCCCAGAGACATTGGCATTTGCACCATTGGGCATCGGTATTGTTCCCTATGCGCTCCCGTCATCGGTGGCATTGGCTGAGGCGACACTCGAACAGATTAAGACACATGATGTGGTACTGTGGGAGAAGCATGGTACGGTGGCTGTTGGTCAGGATATCATGGATGCCTTCGACCAGACAGACGTACTCTGCAAGGCTGCCAATATCTATATGTGTGCCCGTTCAATGGGCAGTGAGCCTGATGGTATGACGGATGAGCAGATGAAAGAGGTTCAGGATGTCTTCAACCTGCCTAAAAAGCGTCCGTGCTAATAGTGGTATAAAGTAATAGAAATGGAAAGAACTTGGAGATGGTTTGGCAAGAAGGATAAGATTACCCTTGCCATGCTGAAACAAATTGGCGTCGAAGGCATCGTGACCGCTTTGCACGATGTACCCTTAGGCGAGGTGTGGACACGTGAGAAAATCCGTGACCTACGCGAATATATCGAGAGCTACGGCATGCGCTGGAGCGTAGTCGAGAGTCTGCCTGTGGTGGAGACAATCAAATACGGTGGTCCCGACCGCGATGAACAGATTGAGGTTTACAAGGAGAGTATGCGCAACCTCGCAGCAGAAGGGATCCATACCATCTGTTATAACTTTATGCCGGTATTGGATTGGGCACGCACCGACCTTGCTCATGAGAACCCCAATGGGGCGTCAAACCTCTATTTCAACTATGCGGAGTTTGCCTATTTCGACATCTATATCCTCAAGCGTGAAGGTGCACGCGAGGAATGGGCGCAGTTTAAATTCCCTTTATCTACCACCCATCACCCATCACCCATCACCCAGGAACGTAACGTGTTGGCAGAGGCCGACGAGTTGGCAAAGACGATGACGCCAGAAAAAGACCATCAACTGGTAGAAAACATCGTCATTAAGACGCAGGGATTCGTCTCTGGTAACTTCAGTGAAGACGACGCGGCTCCTGTGCAGAAGTTCCGTGAGTTTCTCGATCTCTACAAAGGTATCGACAAAGCACAGTTGCGCGAGAATATGAAGTATTTCCTGGAGGCGATTATGCCTGTCTGCGACGAGTGCGACATGGATATGTGTGTGCACCCCGACGACCCGCCAATCGAAATCTTAGGACTTCCCCGTATCGTTCGTACGCAGGAGGATATCCAGTGGTTCCTCGATGCTGTGCCCAATGTGCACAATGGCCTGACCTTCTGCGCCGGATCGCTGTCGGCAGGAGCTTATAACAATGTGGTAGAAATGGCTCGGAAGTTTGCCGACCGAACCCATTTCGTACACCTGCGCTCCTGTCATATCTTCCCTAATGGCGACTTTACGGAGGCCAGTCATCTCGGTGGACGTGCCGACCTCATCGAACTCACCCGTATCTTTGAAAAAGAGGAGCAAACTCGTCAATCCTCTCAATCCCAAACGACTAAACGACCAGTCACCCAAACGACAAGGTTGCCCATGCGTGTGGATCACGGTATGACCTTCACCGATGAACCAGGCGGCATCTTTGACGAGAGCAGTCACGGACATAATGCCGGCTATACGCTCTTGGGTCGTATGTTTGCAATGGCACAGGTACAGGGCATCATCGCTACTGTAGATCGTGAGTTAGGAATCGAATATAAACAACCCGGATTTTTTGGATAAAGGGGAGACCCACCCCTAACCCCTCCCAAGGGAGGGGGGATTGTTAAATTGTCAAATTGTGAAATCGTATAAGTGTGAAATGGGAAATCTGTTTAATATCAAAGACTACGTAGTAGTCATTACTGGTGGAACGGGCGTGTTAGGCCGTACCGTCGCAAAATATCTGGCATTGGAAAGTGCCAAAGTAATTATCCTCGGACGCAAGGAAGAGGTTGGTAAAGAAATCGTTGCTGATATCCAGGCTGCAGGCGGTGTCTGTGAGTTTATGAAGACAGACGTGATGAACCAGGAGGTGGTTCAAAAGAATTGTGACGATATCGTTGCCAAATACGGTCGTATCGACACTTTGCTCAATGCGGCTGGCGGTAATGTTGCTGGTGCTGTCATTGCTCCGGATGGTAACATCTTCGATCTGAAGACGGATGATTTTCAGACGGTGCTGAACCTGAATCTCACAGGTACAGTGATTCCCACACAGGTGTTCCTGAAACCGATGGTGAAGCAAGGTAAGGGTTCTATCATCAACTTCTCCAGTATGGCAGCTTTCCGTCCGATTACCCGTGTGTGTGGTTATGCGGCAGCCAAAGCAGGAATCTCCAATTTTACTGCATTTATGGCTACTGAGTGTGCGAAGAAGTTTGGTGAAGGAATTCGTGTGAATGCAATCGCGCCAGGATTCTTCATTACCGAACAAAACCGTGCGCTGTTGACCAATCCTGATGGCAGCTACACACAGCGTGGACAGGATGTCATTCATCAGACACCATTCGGTCGTATGGGTGATCCCGAAGAACTATGTGGTACCATTCATTATCTGATGAGTGATGCCGCCAAGTTTGTAACGGGCACCGTTGCCGTTGTCGATGGTGGCTTCAACGTGTTTGCAATGTAGTTCAATTTTAGAAGTTAAAATGGAAGTTAAAAAGAAAGTTAACTCGCTACGCTCGTGGAAGTTATGCTGCTACGCAGCAGGACGATAGAATCCTTAATTGGAGAAACTGACGTCCTTGGTCGAAGACCAATAACTCCTTCTTTAACTTCCTAGACCGGAGGTCTATAACTTCCTCTTTAACACCCTCTTTTAATACGACGCCGAGCATTTTATACCGGCAGCAATCACACGGTCGCGGATAGCATCAAGCTGTTCGCGACTTGCTTTTTTCAATCCTTCGGTCGGTGTCTCGCGGTCGATGGTATAGATCATCACTTCGCGTGGTGCAATCTCCTTGACCGCTTTCAGCCAAGGGGTTACGAACGTGTCACCTGTATTGTCAACACTGACGGAAACACCATCTTTCCTAAAACTTCCCGTCATAAACATCGTTTGGATGATGGCCTTTCCCTGCATTTGCTTCAAACCGTCAATAATCAGGTTGACGTCATAGTGGGAGGTTGGGCAATCCACCATCTTGATATAGGCGGAATCGATGGTGTCGAGTTTCATGATGGGGTTATCCACACGCATCAGCGCCTCGCGAACGCCTTGCTTTCCTACCAATGTGGCGTTGCTTAGTACAGAAACCTTCGCCTTCGGACAATACTGATTGCGCAGCAGAATGGTGTCATCGATGATGTCGGCAAACTGCGGGTGAGCCGTCGGTTCACCGTTGCCGGCAAAAGTGAGCACATCAGGCAGTTCACCGTTGTTGTTCATCTCTATCAACTTTGTCTCCAATGCCTGCGCTACCTCTTTGCGAGTAGGACGGGGCAGGGTAGGGCGATGCTCAGCGTTCAGGCCGCATTCACAATAGATACAGTCGAAAGTACATACTTTCCCGTCTGCCGGCATCAGGTTGATGCCCAGTGAAATACCCAGTCGTCTGCTGTGTACGGGGCCGAAAATGGGTGAAGGATATATAATCGTACTCATGTTCTTTGGTTTTGATGGTGCAAAAGTACATATTTTTTTCTTTTTTCTTTTGTTTTGTGCTCACTTAATCGTACCTTTGCACACAAATTGGATAATAGTGTCTGATAAGAATGGGAAAAAATAGAAAGAAACCCCGCACTCGTACTGGGTTGCAGGTGGTAACATTGTGTATCAGTACCGCTATGGTGCTGATTCTCTTGGGAATGGTTGTGCTGACAGTTTTCACGGGTAAGAACCTTTCTTCGTATGCGAAGGAGCGACTGACTGTGACGATGATTTTGGCAGAGAATATGACGGATCCGGAGGCACAGAACTTGTGTGAGAAGGTGAAGACGCTGCCTTATATTGCCGGCATCAACTATGTGAGTAAGGAACAGGCGTTGAAAGAAGGTACGAAGGAACTGGGTGCCGACCCGTCGGAGTTTGCTGGTATGAACCCGTTTACGGCAAGTATCGAGCTGCAGTTGAAGCCTGATTATGCGAACAACGACTCTATTGCAAAAATCTCCAAGCAGTTGCAACAATATAAAAAGGTATCCGAGATTGACTATCGGCAGGATTTGATCAACAGCGTCAACAAAACATTGCGCAAGATTAGTTTTGTATTGCTGATTCTTGCAGCCCTGTTGACGGTCGTATCGTTCTCGTTGATCAATAACACCGTTCGCCTGTCTGTCTATGCACGCCGTTTCTCTATTCATACCATGAAACTGGTGGGCGCATCCTGGGGATTTATCCGTGAACCTTTCCTGAAAAGAGCTGTAGGACAAGGGTTTGTGTCGGCGCTGATTGCGTTGGTCATCCTTGGCTCAGGCGTCTATGGATTGTACCAGTATGAGCCGGAGATGCAGAAATTCCTAACTTGGGAAGAGCTGGCGATAACGGCAGGAACGGTGCTGTTGTTTGGTGTGCTGATTACCACTCTGTGTGCTTGGGGATCGGTGAATAAGTTCCTGCGGATGAAAGCAGGTGATTTGTATAAGATTTAATTATGGATAAAAGGAATTTAGCATTTGGTAAGACCAACTTTATCTTGTTGGCAATAGGTGTTGCAGTGATCATCATCGGATTCATACTGATGAGTGGCGGCAATTCTACGGAGAAAGCCTATGATCCGTCGATTTTCAATGCAATGCACATCAAGGTGGCTCCCGTTGTAACATTTATCGGCTTTGTGTCGATCATCTATGCGATTGTACACAAACCCAGGGAGAAGAAAGACAACGAGCTGAATACGCCAACCAAAGGATAAGTACAAGAAAACATGAATGAATTAGAGGCATTGATCTTAGGACTGATACAAGGATTGACAGAGTATCTGCCAGTTAGTAGTAGCGGTCATCTGACAATAGGACAAGAGGTGCTGGGCGTGAGTGGCTCAGACAATTTGATTTTTGATGTTGTCGTACATGTGGCAACGGTATTGAGTACGCTTGTCATCCTGTGGAAAGAGATTGTCTGGATATTTAAAGGCTTATTCAAATTCCGCTGGAACGATGAGACCCGTTATACCGTGAACATCCTCGTTTCGATGATTCCGGTAGGTATTGTCGGCGTATTCTTCAAAGATTATGTAGAGGAAATTTTCGGCTCAGGTCTTTTCATCGTAGCCTATTTCCTGATGGTGACAGCATTGCTGCTGACATTCTCCTACTATGCGAAACCGCGACAGAAGGAGAAAATCAGTTTGCGTGATGCGTTTATCATCGGTATCGCTCAAGCTGCAGCCGTGATGCCGGGCTTGTCGCGTTCAGGCAGCACGATTGCCACAGGTTTGATTCTGGGCAATAAAAAAGAAAAACTGGCACAGTTCTCCTTCCTGATGGTGATCCCGCCGATTCTCGGTGAGGCCTTGTTGGATGTGATGAAAGCCATGAAGCATGGTGCTGAGGCTGTTACAGGCGGTATGTCGATATCGGCGTTGGCCGTAGGATTCATTGCTGCATTCATCTCCGGATGTTTTGCTTGCAAATGGATGATTAGTATTGTCAAGAAAGGAAAATTGATATATTTCGCTATCTATTGTGCCATCATCAGTGTGGTTGCACTTATCTTTAGTCTGTCATGAGTCTGAATTTCAAAGCGGGAGAATTGATTGCCATCAATAAGCCGTATCGCGTGTCGAGTTTCGGTGCATTGGCGCATATCCGTTTTTTGTGTTCAAAGAAGGCAGGCCTGAAAGTGAAGATGGGACACGCCGGTACGTTAGACCCGTTGGCTACAGGTGTACTGGTACTCTGTACAGGGAAGATGACGAAGCGAATAGAGGAACTGCAGGCGCATACCAAAGAGTATGTGGCTACCTTGCAACTGGGTGCAACAACCGCCAGCTACGATATGGAGCATGAGATTGATGCCACCTATCCGTCGGAGCATATCACGAAAGAGATGGCTACCGACGTGTTGCAGCAGTTTGTGGGTGACATTGATCAGGTGCCGCCGTCGTTCTCAGCATGTAACGTCAACGGCAAACGTGCCTATCAGCTGAGTCGGAAAGGAAAAGAAGTAGAATTGCAGGCCAAGCAGATTCATATCGAAGAGATAGAACTGCTCGATTTCGATGATATCCTTAAGCAGATGCGCATCCGTGTGGTCTGTGGAAAAGGTACCTATATCCGGGCATTGGCTCGCGATATTGGTCGTGCGCTGAACAGTGGTGCCTACCTGACGGCCTTATGTCGTACCCGTTCAGGAGATATCCGCATCGAGGATTGCCACGATTACGATTCGTTTGAGGAGTGGCTCGACAATCAGGAGATAGAAATTGAAAATTAAGCATTATATATGAAGCTATCACAGTTTAAATTTAGATTACCAGAAGAGCAGATTGCACTTTATCCGCATGCTTCAGAGCATGTTATTACCCGTCCTGACGGTTCTACCACAACATTCAATGTGACACGCCGTGATGAATGTAAGCTGATGGTTTTGCACCGTAAGTCGCAAACTATCGATATGTTCAAAAAGGATGAGGAAGGAAATCCGATAGAGGGTGACTTCCTGGATTTCCGTAATGTGCTGGATTACTTTGATGAGGGCGATACCTTCGTGTTCAACGATACACAGGTGTTCCCGGCACGTTTGTATGGTACCAAGGAAAAGACGGACGCAAAGATAGAAGTGTTCCTGCTGCGTGAACTGAATCCGGAGATGCGTTTGTGGGATGTATTGGTAGAACCTGCCCGCAAAATCCGTATCGGCAACAAACTATTCTTCGATGAGTCAGGCTCAATGGTAGCTGAAGTCATTGACAATACCACCAGCCGAGGACGAACGCTGCGTTTCCTCTACGACTGTCCGCACGATGAGTTCAAGCGTGAACTGTTTGCACTGGGTGCTGCTCCGTTGCCGCGTTATATCATCGACCATGTAGATGCTGATGGTAATCCCGATCGTCCGACTCGTCCTGAAGATATGGAAGACTTCCAGACGGTATTCGCCAAGAACGAAGGTGCTGTGACCGCTCCTGCTGCCGGTTTGCATTTCAGTCGTGAGATGCTGAAGCGTATGGAGATTCGCGGTTTCAACTTCGCCTATATCACCCTGCATTGTGCACTTGGCAATTTCCACGATATCGAGGTTGAAGACCTTACCAAACACAAGATGGATTCGGAAGAGATGCATATCAACGCCGAAGCTTGTCGGATAGTAAACGACACCAAGCAGGCTGGACGCCGTGTTTGTGCTGTGGGAACCAGTGTCATCAAGGCTACGGAAACGGCTGTGGGAACCGACGGATTGCTGAAGGAGTACGACGGATGGACGAATAAGTTTATCTTCCCGCCGTATGAGTTTGGTTTGGCTGACACGATGATTGCCAATTTCTATCATCCGATGAGCACACTGCTGATGTCAACAGCTGCCTTCGGAGGCTACGACCTCGTGATGGAAGCTTACGACTTGGCCGTGAAAAACGACTATAAGTTCGGCTGCTTCGGCGATGCATTGTTGATTTTGGACGATTAATTAAAAGCCTCCCCCTCAGGGGGGAGGTTGGAGGGGGCTTATATGCACATTGTTTATCTCAGTCTTGGTTCCAATATGGGTGACCGGAAGCACCTGATGGAACGAGCGATCCAGAAAATAGAAAAGCAGATTGGTCACGTCGTGCGCCAGTCTGCTTTTTATGAAACGGAACCTTGGGGCTTCGAGTCGTCAAATCTGTTTCTGAATGCAGCCGTCTGTGTAGAAACAGAACTCACTCCCCGTCAACTCCTGCAGGTTACCCAACAAATCGAACGGGCGTTAGGCCGAACACAAAAGACCCCCAAACAACACGACCCCACCCCCATCCCCTCCCAAATGGAGGGGGGCATGTCCTCCCCTTGGGAGGTTAGGAGGGGTCTCCAATATTCCGATCGTCCCATTGACATCGACATCTTACTATACGACGACCTTACGGTTGACGAACCCGACCTGAAAATTCCCCATCCGCTGATGTATGAGCGCGAGTTTGTGATGAAACCATTGAGGGAGATACAATAAAAAAGCCGGCAAAACTGCCGGCTTCCTTGTTTCTTGTTTGTGCGAAGAGATTACTTACGCAGACCAAGAGCTTTTACGATAGCACGATAGCGATTGATGTCGCGGTCGTACAGGTAGTTCAGCAATGCACGACGCTTACCTACGAGCTGTGTCAGTGAACGAGTGGTCACGAAGTCCTTGTGGTTCTTCTTCACGTGCTCGGTGAGGTGCTTGATGCGATAGGTGAACAATGCAATCTGGCTCTCAGCAGAACCAGTGTCAGTAGCTGATTTGCCAAACTGACCGAAGATCTCTTCTTTCTTTGTCTTGTCTAAATACATGACTTTTTGTTTTGATGAATGTTTTTTAAATTACATCCGAACGACGTCAGCCGTCTTCATCAGGGCGAACCACATCGTATCGAATGCATCGGATTTTCCGATTTGTGAATCGTCAAACGCACTATGTTTTGGCGAATCGGCTGCAAAATTACAACAAATAATTCATAATTCATAATGCATAATGCATAATTTTTTCGTTTTTAACAAAATGTTGCTATTTCGTACCCTTTATTCCGATTATTCTTTGTACCTTTGCGACTCCGTCGCGAAGATAGGCGGCGTCTCAGAAAAACTCAAATATATTTGGTTTTTCGCTCGACTTGCACTATCTTTGCAGCCAAATTATAAAATAGGTATATGCAAGAGCTTAGAAATATTGCGATTATTGCTCACGTCGATCATGGAAAGACGACGCTTGTAGATAAGATGATGCTTGCGGGAAAACTCTTCCGCGAGGGACAGGATAACAGTGGTCAGGTGCTGGATGCGAATGATTTGGAACGGGAACGTGGTATCACGATTCTTTCCAAAAACGTATCTATCAACTGGAAAGGAACAAAAATCAATATCATTGATACTCCAGGACACTCCGACTTCGGTGGTGAGGTGGAGCGCGTATTGAATATGGCAGACGGCTGTCTGCTGCTGGTGGATGCGTTTGAAGGTCCGATGCCACAGACACGTTTCGTGTTGCAGAAAGCCCTTCAAATCGGTTTGAAACCCATCGTCGTGGTCAACAAGGTGGATAAACCAAACTGTCGTCCTGAGGAGGTATATGAGATGGTGTTCGACCTGATGTGTGATTTGGATGCTACGGAGGACCAGTTGGACTTCCCCGTTGTCTATGGTTCTGCCAAGAACGGATGGATGAGTGAAGACTGGCAGCAGCCGACAGATAATATCGAATATCTGTTGGATAAAATCGTGGAGATTATTCCTGCACCCAAACAACTTGAGGGTGCGCCGCAGATGCTGATTACCTCTTTGGATTACAGCAATTATACGGGGCGTATCGCCGTAGGGCGCGTTCATCGTGGCACTTTCACCGATGGAATGGCGGTGACCATTTGTCATCGTGACGGTTCACAGGAGAGGACGAAGATCAAGGAGCTGCACACCTTTGAGGGAATGGGTCATCAGAAGACCGACCATGTGGATTCCGGTGATATCTGTGCGGTTATCGGATTGGAGAAGTTCGAGATTGGCGATACCATCTGTGATACAGAGACCATTGAGGCTTTGCCGCCGATTGCGATTGATGAGCCGACGATGTCGATGTTGTTTACCATCAACGACTCGCCGTTCTTTGGTAAAGAAGGAAAGTTCTGTACCTCCCGTCATATCAACGACCGTTTGCAGAAGGAGTTGGAGAAGAATCTGGCGCTTCGTGTGGAGCAGTTTGAAGACAGCACCGACAAGTGGATTGTCAGCGG
>CADBAP010000024.1 GCA_902792685.1 uncultured Prevotellaceae bacterium | reverse complement strand
GAGTGGATAGCCTTCCCAGTCGCTGTTGTTGAAGCGCAGGGAGATGTCGTCGCTCAGGGTGACATCGCGCAGCAACAGCTTCAGGTTGGGCGCCATCGCACAGTTATAGACATAGTGTGGCGACTTCCATCCGAGCACGTGCTTGGCACCTTCGGTGAGCATTCCCTTGAAGCCCATCTGTGATGCCTGCAGACCGATGTCGTCGCTGTAGATCAAGGATGAGTTGCGCAGCACTTTCGGCTCCTGTCCGAAGAACTCCTTGATTTTCCTTACCTGCTTCTGTACATCGGCAGAGAAGGCTTCCTCGTTGACCAATGCGGAGAGTCCGTGGCTGTAGGGTTCGGCAAGGAATTCCACACAGCCCGTCTCGTTGAGTTCCTGCAGTTTGTTGAGCACCTGGGGTGCATGGAACTCCAACTGCTCCATGAGAGCGAGAAGGCTACCTTGAAGTATTTGCCGTTCTCTTGGATCATTTGCTGCAGGGTGTTCAGCGCGGGCATATAGGAACGCTCGGCAATGTCACTAATGCTACGCTCGTTCTCGTAGTCATCATAGTAATAATGGTCGGTACCGATATCGAAGAAACGGTAACGCTTCAGATGAATAATCTGATGTATTTCAAAATATAAGCAAATTGTTTTCATAACGCTTTTTAGTGAAGAGTGAAGAGTGAAGAGTGAAGAATTTGCTCCTGCATTTTTCTTTCTGACTTCATACGTTCACTCGGTTAATACTTTAATTATCTTTTCTCTTATTTTATATTGGAAGAACTCAGACTGAAAAGTTCAATGTGCATACCTAAGGCGGCAGCAAATTCTTCACTCTTCACTCTTCATTCTTCACTTTTTTAAGTCCAACCCATCGTTCTCATATAGAGTTCGCGTATCCATGCACCTACCTTCACCCAGGTAATCTGGTCAACCTCTTTCTTTCCTTCCTCCTGGAGATAGCGGAAGAGGCTTTCGTTGTGACAGATGGAATACATGGCATCGGCCAAGGCGTGGATGTCCCAGTAGTCAACCTTGATACAGTTGGTCAGGATTTCGGCGCAACCACTCTGCTTGGAGATGATTGACGGCGTTCCACATTGCATAGCCTCCAGCGGAGAGATACCGAACGGTTCGCTGACCGACGGCATGACATAGACATCGGAGTTTTTCAGACATTCATATACCTGCTTGCCGCGCATGAATCCGGGGAAGTGGAAACGGTCGGCAATACCGCGTTCGGCTGCCAGGTAGATCATCTGGTCCATCATATCGCCACTACCGGCGAAGCAGAAGCGCACATTGTGGGTTCGATGCAGCACCATATTGGCTGCCTCGACGAAGTATTCCGGTCCCTTCTGCATGGTGATACGACCGAGGAAGGTCACCACCTTTTCCTTGCCTGTATGGTCGGGACGCGGGATGTCCTGCAGTTCTTGTTTCAGGGGATAAACGGCATTGTGCACGGTGAAGCACTTGCGCGGGTCTTGGTGGTAGTGGTTGATGACCGTCTGACGGGTCAGCTCAGACACACACATGATGCAGTCGGCATTGTCCATACCGTCTTTCTCGATGCCATAGACCGTTGGGTTCACCTTTCCACGAGAGCGGTCGAAGTCGGTAGCATGCACGTGGATGCAAAGGGGCTTGCCGCTGACATGCTTGGCGTGGATGCCGGCAGGATAGGTCAGCCAGTCGTGGGCGTGGATGATGTCGAACTCTTCTGAACGTGCCACCACACCGGCGATGACTGAATAGTTGTTGATTTCCTCGTGCAGGTTGCCCGGATAGCCTCCGGCAAACTCCATACATCCCAGGTCGTTGACGTTCATGTAGTTGAAGTCGGCATAGATATGGTCGCGGAGTTTGAAGTAGAGGTCGGGGTTCATGATATTGCCCACACGATGCTGCACATAGTCGCGGTCAACATCGCGCCAGGCGATGGGCACCGCATTCATGGCAATGATACGGGCTGCATGCTGCTCTTCATCACCAAAGGGATGCGGCAGACACAGCGTGATGTCGATGTCGCCCTGGGCATGAAGGCCTTCTGAAATACCGTAATTGGCTGTGGCGAGTCCACCGAATACATGAGGAGGATACTCCCATCCAAACATTAATACTTTCATTCGCAGTTCCTCCTTATTTAATATTTATATTTCTCAAGCAGTTCGAGGGTACGAAGCACCTCACAAGCAATGGTAGTTCATCTCGTCTTCATAGCCCACCAGGTGGCGTTCGATGAAGCTCAGGCGTGAACGTTTGTAGAGTTTCAGACAGGCTTCCATATAAAATCCGCCCAACCAAGGCCAGGCCGTTCCCTGATGGTAAGCATAGTCGCGCTGGGTCTGAGGACCGACATACATCGGATTGTAGCCGCCACTCTTCGGTGAGAGCGAGCGCAAACCCTTCGGCGTCAGCAGTTCGCGTGTACAGATATCGAGCACACTCTTCTTCTGCTGCTGGTTCAACGGCGAATAGTCGAAGGCTACCGGGAAGATCATGTTCGGACGAACACTCCAGTCAATCATATTGCCATCGACATAGTCGTAGAGATAGCCGTATTCGTTCAGGAAGGTATCAACGAACGAGGCACCTGCCAGTTCAGCGGCACAACAGGACGACCGTTGGCGGTGGAGTTCATCCACGTAACAGCCTTGTCGCGACCCTCCGTGCGAACGAGTCCGTTCTCTTCTACCGTCAGATTCGGATGCTTGCCGGCTTTCAGGTAGTCGATGATATCGAGCACGAGCTTGCCATACAACTTCAGACAACGCTCCTTGCCGGCTTCCTTCGCATACTGCTGGATGGCCCAGATACACCACATCGGCACATCGGGCTGCTCCATCTCGTATATCTTGCCCGTCTTGGGCTTGCCTTCCATAAACTGGCGGAGTTCCTTTTCTGCCGTCTGCATCACCAGCTCGAAGTAGTCCTGCTCCTCGATGGAGAGCGTCAGACCGGGCAGCGCAATAAAGGTGTCGCGGGCACGGCACTTGAACCAAGGATAGCCTGCCAGCAGATAGCGCTCGTCTTTCTTCGTGCGGATATGGAACTGATGGGCAGCATTGACCAGACAATGGAAGAAGGTGTCGCGCGGATTGCGCTGGCTCACCTCCTCGTCGAAGAGTTTCTTCAAACCGCTCGTCTTGATTTCTGAAGTGGAAGCGGCGAAGACGACACTCTCGCCCTTCTTGATTTTCAACTCGAAATAGCCGGGTACATATAAATCTTCATTGGAAGCATAGCCGCGCTCCTGCTCCTTCGGATATTCCACGCCACGATACCAGTCGGGCTGGAAGATAAACTCGTTTTTCTTGGAGAATTGCATGTAGAGGTCGGGATAACCGGCATACATACAGGTCTTGATACCGTTGTCAACTGCCTGATATTCACGGCTTGCCGTAGAATTCTCATGGGTGAACTGACGAACGCTGCGGAACGCCAGGAACGGACGGAAACGCAAGGTTGTTGCCGAATGGGCATCGACCAGCGTGTAACGGATCAATAAGCGGTCTTCATAATGATGGAAAAGAATTTCCTTCTTCAGAACAACACCACCTACTCGGTAAAGGGTTGTGGGTACTTTGTCACAGTCAAACTCTCGGATGTACTTGTGACCATTAGGACTGTAGTTGTTGCCCTGATACTTGTGGAGTCCAAGATTGAATTCTGCACCATGCTGGATGACGGTCACGTCAAACGAACTCAGCAGCACGTGGTTTTCGTCGTCCAGCTCAGGAACGGGAACGACCAGCAAACCGTGATACTTTCTGATGTTGCAGTCTACAATCGTTGAGCAAGAGTAAGCTCCGGAACGGTTGGTACGAAGCAACTCCTTAGGCAAGGACTCCTGAAGATTAGTCATCAGAGCCTTCTCGAATCGTAGGTAACTCATACTTTTTTAAGGTTTACAATTATTTGGTTTTTTTACTTGTTGATTGTTCAAGGTTTTTGCAAGATTTACACTTGACCCTCCAAAAGTACAAATAAAAAAACAGACGACAAAATTTTGTTGTCTGTTTTTTATCAAAACGCCGTTTTTTCTTAATTTTTCAAGAAAAAACTACATAAATTTACAATATTCTCCCCCCTCGGGGGAGCCAGAGGGGGGTCACTTGCTCCTTCTCCTCCCCCCTCGGGGGAGATAGTGGGGGGTCTTCTACGACGGAATCAAAAAGTTCAGCACCTCCGGTTCTACCGTCACGCGGAACTTGCCGACAGGAGCACCACTCATCAGACGGCCATCGACACCCACCATAGCACGCTCTGCTTCGAAGAACTCCACCTCACGGGTACGGTAGGGATGCACACTCTTATGATTGAGAAATTTTCCTTTGAGGAACAGATAGAAGCCTTCAAACAACTGGGTCATCTCTGGATGATAAACCACCGACACGTCCAACAGTCCGTTGTACGGATTGGCATTAGGCGTCTGACCGTAGCCGGAAGCGTTGCCCACACAAACGGTCATCACCTTGCGCTTGACTTCGTCACTGTTGATTTTCAGATGCATACGGTAATCCAACCGCTGGAAAATCATCAGGATAAATGAGAAAATGAACGACAAGGTGCGCGAACCCAGAATATGGCGTGTCTGACGGCGCAGGTTCATAATGGCTGCCACCAAACCCACATTCACACAGTTCAGGAAGTAGCGATGACAGTTCTCACCTTTCTTATTGGCATAGCGGATACAGCCGAGGTCTATCTTGCGCACACGACGCTTCTTCAACCAGGCTACGGTCTGCTCTACCTCACCCTCCTTGAAACCCCAGTAATGGGCAAAATCGTTCATCATACCATTGGGAATGACACCCAGCGTAATCTGATTGCGCGTCTGTTGATCTACCTGCATCAGACAGTTGACGGCATCGTTCAGCGCAGAGTCGCCGCCGGCGATGACAATTGTCTTATATCCGTTGTTAATCATCATCTTCACCAGTCGCTCTACGCCGCTGGTGTGCTCACATTGCACGAAGTCGTAATCCACACGGCAATCACGCAACGCTGCCTCGATACGTTCCCAACGCTTTTTCGGATTATTGATAATCCCACCTTTCGGGCAATACAAAATGCCCCAACGATTTGATGTGTCCATAACGGTTCGTATATTTCTTTTCTTGAAGCCTCCGACTATTTAAGCCTCTATAATTCTTTTTACTTTTTCTTCCATCGGCAGCATCGCATCTATCCAATGGATTTGAAAACCGCGACGCTCCATTCCACGGAACCACGTCATCTGCCGCTTGGCAAACTGGTGGATGGCGATTTCCAACTGACGGAACATCTCGTCGTAGGAGAGTTTGCCCGTCACATATTCTGTCACATATTTATATTCCAATCCATAATAGATCAGGTCTTCTGCGGGAATGCCCCTGTCGAGCAAGCCGCGTATCTCTTCCACCATTCCGTCGTCAAGGCGTTGCTTCAGGCGGGCAGTAATCTTCCGACGACGTTCCTCACGGTCGATATTCACCCCGATAATCAACGAGTCGATGGGTGGACACACGCGCTCCGGCATGGGGTTGTGCAGGTTGTAAGTTTCAATCTCAATCGCTCGAATGGCGCGTTGCGCAGTATCCACGTCGGTATGGTTGTGCATGTTGGAACCGGTCTTCTTTTTAAGTTCAACCAGCATTTGAGTCAATTCTTCTAAAGACTTGGTTTCCAATTGCTTTCGCAATGCTTCATTCTGAGGAACAGGCGACAGATGATAACCTTTCAACACCGCCTCAATATACAACCCCGTGCCTCCGCAAAGGATGGGCAACACCCCTCTTCGGCGCACCTCCTCATAGACATCTAAGAAGTCCTGCTGATAGCGGAAGAGGTTGTATTTCGTTCCTGGTTCACAGATATCAATCAGGTGGTAAGGAATGCTTTCATACTCACCCAAATCTTTCCCCGTACCGATATCCATGCCCCGATAAACCTGACGCGAATCGGCGCTGATAATTTCTGCCGCCACACCCTGATTAGACAAGGCTACGGCCAACGCAACAGCCAGCGAAGTCTTGCCGCTTGCCGTTGGTCCTAATATGGTTATCATGCGCCCACTTGCATCAATCATGGCGACAAAGATAATGAAAGTAATCCGTTTCGGCAAAAAAAATTTTGTATTTCATTCGATTTGCACTACCTTTGCATCCAATTTGATATCAAAAAAGAACTATCAACGACAAATATGAAGAAGAATTTGAAGAAAGCAACCCTCTGCGTACAGGCAGGATGGGAACCCAAAAATGGAGAGGCACGCGTGTTGCCCATTTATCAGAGTACAACATTCAAATACGACAACACGGAGGAAATGGCCGACCTCTTCGACTTGAAGAAAGAGGGCTATTTCTATACCCGTCTGCAGAATCCCACCAATGATGCCGTAGCCAGCAAGATTGCTGCGCTGGAAGGTGGTGTCGGCGCGATGCTTACATCCAGCGGACAGGCTGCCAACTTCTATGCTATCTTCAATATCTGTAGTGCCGGCGACCACTTCGTTACCTCCAACGAAATCTATGGCGGAACCTATAACCTTTTTGGTGTGACGCTGAAGAAACTGGGTATTGAGTGCACCTTCGTCAACCCGAATGCATCGGAAGAGGAAATCGACAAGGCTTTCCGTCCGAATACAAAAGCACTCTTCGGCGAAACCATCTCGAATCCAGGCTGTCATGTGCTCGATATCGAGAAGTTTGCTCACATCGCCCACAAGCATGGCGTACCACTCATCATCGACAACACCTTCCCCACCCCCATCAACTGTCGCCCATTTGAGTGGGGTGCCGACATCGTGACGCATTCCACCACAAAATATATGGACGGACACGCCACACAAGTAGGCGGATGTATTGTTGACAGCGGCAACTTCGATTGGGATGCCCATGCTGATAAGTTCCCTGGACTTTGCACACCCGATGAGTCTTATCACGGACTCACCTATACGAAGGCTTTTGGCAAGATGGCCTATATGACCAAACTCGTGGCACAACTGATGCGCGACTTGGGAAGCATTCCTTCGCCACACAACGCATTCCTCCTGAATCTGGGATTGGAAACGCTTCATCTGAGAATGCCACGCCATTGTGAGAATGCCCAGAAGATAGCTGAATTCCTCAAAGCTGACGACCGTGTAGCTTGGATTCACTACAGCGGACTGCCTGGCGACGAGAGCTACGAGCTGGCACAGAAATACCTGCCCAACGGCGGTTGTGGTGTCATCGCCTTTGGTTTGAAAGGCGACCGTGCAACAGCTGTGAAGTTTATGGATGCTCTCCGACTGGTTGCCATCGTTACGCATGTGGCTGATGCCCGCACCTGTGTGCTTCATCCCGCCAGCCATACCCACCGACAACTCTCTGATCAACAGTTGATGGAAGCTGGTATCGACCCCACGTTGATTCGCCTTTCTGTCGGCATCGAGGATGTGGATGATATCCTGGCAGACATCCAGCAGGCATTGGAGAAGATATAAAAGACCCCACCCAGCCTCCCAAAGGGAGGAGCAGATAGGTAAAAAGGTAAAAAGGTAAAGAAGTAAAAAGCCCCTTCACAACATTGTGAAAGGGCTTTTTGTTATTCTTCATTCCACTTCTGACAAACCGTTTCGATGTCGATATCGAGGAGTTTCATCTGACGGAACATCTCCGGTAGCGTTGTGGATAGAAATTCATGTTTACGCTGACCGACAATCTTCTCGCGGGCACCTTCGGCCACATAGTAACCCAATCCACGCTTGTTGTAGATAATCTGGTCGCGAGCCAACTGGTCGTAAGCCTTCACCGCCGTATTGGTATTCACCTCAAGCATCACGGCATATTCCCTGACGCTGGGTATGCGCTCACCCGTTTTGTAGGTACCGGCAATAATGTCGTCGCAAAGGCGGTCGGCCATTTGTATGTATATGGCTTTATCGTTGGTAAAAATCATAATAACTGCGGTTTAGGGTTATTACTTTGTTGTGGTCAGCTTATCGGTGTTGATGCTACCGCTGCCGGTAACCGCCTTAGATACCTGTGTGAGAGAGCCGCTAAACGTGATATCGCCGCTGCCAGTAACCGTTGCCGACGCAGTATTGCTGTTGTTGAAATGCACCCTGATGTCGCCGCTGCCGGTAACCAGCGCTGTGCTGTTGACAGCTTCGGTCTCGTGTAACTCAATATCGCCACTGCCGGTAACCTCCAGCGACAGCTTGTCGGCCTTCACGACCTTACAGTCGATGTCGCCGCTGCCGGTAACCGATCCTGTGAATTTTTCTGCATGAATGGTGTCGCTGCATGTCACCTCACCCGAACCGGTAACACTGATGGCAGTCAGACGGGGCGCATAGACATGAACCGTTACCTGGTGTTCGTCTGAGAGTTTTCCCATATCCAGCACCATCTTTCCTTCATCCCTATTCTTCTCACGAATGCTCAACCGTTTTCCGTCGCTTTCTATCTGATACGACTCGATGAGTTTTTCCGGTGCTTCGATGCTTACGTTGAAGGTATCTGAAACGTGGAAAACTACATCGGCGGCACAAGAGAGATGGATTGCATCAAACGACTGCACGTTGATGTTTGCCGTTTTGGTAGGTCCGAGTTCCTTTGCTGTTTCTATTCTGCACGAACTCAACAACACGATGATGCTTACGCATGCTATAATCATTGCTTTCATTGTTTTCATTGCTTGTTATCTTTTTAAAATTTAAATGCTTTAAATTTAGGGAGTTAAAGATGAAGTTAAATAGGAAGTTATAGACCTTCGGTCTAGGAAGTTAATGGTCTTCGACCAAGGACGTCAGTTTCTCAATTTGCGGATCTTATCGTCCTGCGCATTGCGCATAACTTCCACGAGCAAAGCGAGTTAACTTCCATTTTAAATTCCACGAGCTTAGCGAGTTAACTTCCAATTTTATCTATTCGTAAATTTATGTCCAATCAGCTGTATGCGCTTGTAGAAGCGGAAAGAAAGCCAATAGTTCAGTACGATGAAGGCTGACGTGATAATCGCTGCTGCCCAACCAATATAGCCCTCGGCTCCGTCAATAAATACGATGCGGTAGTAATCGCCATAGAGAAGGTTCAGCGTCTTCCAGGTAACAAACGTCAATCCGCCGCCCAGAACCAGGAAAGCAACGATCAGCGTTAACGTCGTGAAGATCCAATTGCGTTTGCGGAAATAAGTACCGCCCAACAAATAGAGAGAATGTATCCACCAGAATGCCAGCACATCCGCTACCACCTCGCCGAGCGTTGAGGGTTCGCTGGAATCAGCCATCTGATTGAACAACGACAGTGTGACGAGTGTTGCCTTATCGCTGTTCAACACCAAGATCACCAGGTAGTTTACCACATCGGCAACAACAAACGATACCGCGATGGCCGCCAGTCCCAGTACGATTGTCAGCAGATAACTCGCCGTGTATTTCTCCAACTGGCTGGCAGGAAGCATCAGCTTGTCAATATACTGTTGACGCTTACTCATCCGGAGGATTGAGCTGCCGCAGAACAGCAGATAAATGAAGAATGCCGCATTTAATATCGAAGACATTGCGCTGGTATACTGTTCTGTGAATATCGATGAATGGGACACGAACAGCATAAAGAAAAAGAACACACATGCACATGTCAGCAGTCTCTTTATATCTTTGGCCTTGTGGTATAGTATCTGCCACTTCAATGTTTGCCAAAACCTTTTGATATTGAAATTTTCCATTGCTTTATAGTTTTTTGTTTGATATCTATTTTACCTTTCCGCTCGTTACCGCATTAAACAGCAACTCCATATTAGGTTGAGTATCAGCCTCGCCTGGCTGGCGCTTCCAGACGGCTGCGAATCCTTGCAAGGAAGGTTCCGAATAGACCACTTCGGCAGTCGAACCTGCAGGCAAGACACCAAAACCGTATTGCTCCATCAGGTCGGCGATTGAGGTGTTGAGCAGCAAACGGTCGTTGTCGATAATGGCAACATGGTCAAGCAGTTGCTCCACATCATGTACCTGATGGGTTGAAATCACGATTGTACGGTCGTCGGAAACATATTTCGCCAGAATCTTCCTGAACAAACTCTTCGATGGAATATCCAAACCGTTGGTCGGTTCATCCATCAGCAGATAACGGGTGTTGGTAGCGATAGCCAGACACATAAACACCTTTTTCTTCTGACCCATTGAAAGCGAATTCAAACGAACAGCTTTGGGCATATCGAAATCATTCAGACATTCTTCAAACAGCTGGTGAGAGAAATTCGGATACATCGACTTGTACATCGCCATCAACTCCTTCAAAGATACTTGGGGCAATTCAAACTCTTCAGGAACCAGGAAGATGTCCTGCAGGAATGATACCTCACGACGACTGGGTTCACGACCGTCAACTTCTACCCTACCTGCTGTCGGACGCAACAGTCCGCAAAGCAAATAGAGCAATGTTGATTTTCCTGTGCCGTTCTTACCCAGCAAACCACAGATTTGTCCTTCGCCCAGCCTCAGCGACAAATCATTAAACACACAATGCTTTGTGCTTGCATACTTGAACTTTAAATTTTGAATCTCAATCATCTTTCTTATGTTTTAAATGAATTATTTCTCTTATCTGTCCTTCTCCTACCCTTTCGGAAGCCGGATCAGGTCGTTTATTTTGGCGTACCACCGTAATAGTACACTGCAAAAGTATGGCAATAATACAGAACCACCAAATTTTTTCTCACTTTTTTTTGTTAAAAAATGAAAAACACCTTCACCACCTTATTATATAATATATGTTTCGCATGTGCAGAAGCTCGAATCCTCGCCCTCCTGAAACAAAGAAAGGGAGCCCGCAGGCTCCCTTTCATGCTTAGAGATTATTTGAAAATAAGGTTACTCTACTGTTACCTTCTTCAAGGTGTAGCCATTACCTACCGCATAGAAGCCCTGCTGCGTTTTCAGCAATTCCATAGACAGTTCGGTGAGGGTGTATTCCAATACCATTGAACCATGAATTGCGATGTCGCCACGATTCGGGTCGCCCTGACCGGTCACGATATTACTCCACCATGAGGTAGCAGCACAACCTTGTCCTTCACCCGTAACATAGAGACGGAGAACGGTACCTGGATGCACATAATTGATGAAGGTATCTTTCAGCTTATTGAACGGAGTACCCCAAGTAACCTCAAATTCACCTTCCCAGAGGGTTGTCTCGGTGACGATGGTGAGGGTTGCTTCCTCAACAAGCGACGAGCCGCTGATGAACTTCACAGTATAGCCTTCAACATCAGTAGCCGTGAACGCATAGTCACCTGGTTCGAGCTGAGGAACAGTAATAGTAATCGTATTGTTCGTCTTCTCCTTAATTGTGCAAGCCTGGCCGGCAACTGTTACAGAAGCAATCTTATCGAGGTTCTGACCAGAAAGCTCAACATCGGCATTCGCCTTTGCCTGGAATGCATCGCTACCGAATACAGGTGATGAGGAAACAGTAACCTGTCCGCCACCATAGGCATTACCCTTTGCATCGATGAGCTGGAGACGATAGACACCATTGGCGAGGTTCTGAGGAACGGTATAGCTCAATACGCCGTTGTTGTTGGTAACATCGACGATGGCACCGCCAATCTCAATCTTCACTACGTTGTCGAAATTGGAACCATGCAACTGAGCTGCTGCACCTTGCGTGAGAAGTCGCTCTAACGGCAGGTCGGTATCAGCTATCGGGTCGCCTTCGAGTGGTGTAACGATGATGCGGCGCTCACGGTAGGTCTGGAGTCCTTTGGTGGTTGTAGCCACAATCTTCAGGTTGTACTCGCCAGCGAGCATCGGCATATCAACAGATGTACCTTCTGCCACCTCCAGGTCGTCGATAACCCATGTAACGGTGGTATAGGCAGAAGGTGTAACGGTTACCTCATAGACGAAGTTCTCGTTGCGAGGAATGGTCTTCAGCACAGGAGGTACACCTTCCCATGCGTTCTGCAGGTCTGTATTGAGAATGACCGGAAAGTCGTCCTCGCTGGCCGAGAAGAACGGATCGTCATCGGAGCAGCTGGTGAGCATAGCGCCTACTATGGGAAGAGCCAACAGGATGAGTGCGAAACTCTTCATATAATTGATCATTATTTTTTTCATGACTGTATTTTTTTCAATTTAAAAAATCTGTATAATCAGCATAATCTGTGGTCAGAATATTACTCGAAATGTCCATGTTCCTTATCCCACCATACACGGTTGTGCCAGTTGTCTTTGCCATCCATGCGGTCGAGGGCCTCTTGCCAACTGTTGCGGTTGTAGTCTTTCTCCAGGATCGGATAGCCGAGACGGTCGGGTGTTGACAGATCGCCATCAGGATACTTGAACTGACCGGCCCACTTTTCAATCGTTCTGCGGTCTTTGAGTATCGGATAGTCAGAACGACGCAGGTTTGCCCAAGCCTCAGAGGGGTTCATCAAGTGCAGGATGTAAGCCTGTGTGTTGATGACTTCACGAGCGTCACGCTCCAGCGAGTAATTATTTTCGATGAAGTTGATGTAGTTGCTGATTTCACCTTCGGAAATCTTATTCGTACTCAGATAGTGGGTATTGAGCATCTCCATCGACTCACGGATACCTTCTTCGAAGTGGGTCTTCATGTTGCCAGGAACTGTCCATTGCTTGCTCAAAGCCTCAGCCAGCAGGAAGTGAACCTCAGCAGAAGAGATGAGGTAACCTGGGCGGTCGGGCATCTCAAACTCGATAGAGAGCCACGGGTACATCAGACGGATGTGGTCGTTGGATGATCCGAAACCAGCATCAGGATATTCCTGCTGCAGTTTTACCAAGGTAGGCATAGCGCTTACCGGCAACTCTTCTGCAGGCCAAGGCTGATACCACGTACAACCTACTTCGCAAGGAATCTCCAACTGGCTGGGATCAGTCTGCGGATCCTTTGTTCTGAGGTAGCTGAGATACTCTTCGGTAAGGTCAATATTCCACTCGTCGGGTTTCACCTGACTGCGCTTGAGGTTGTCGTAGTGGCGGCAGATGCGATACAGACGCGGGTCTTGGTTGTCGCGCAGCAGCCGGAAGAAGGTAGCACAAATCATTGATGGTGACTCATAGGACTGTCCGTAGTGGGTTTCGCCCAAAGCGTTGGCGCGGAAGTCATACTCCTTGGCTCCTTCGTAGAGGGTGAACGGAACGTCGATATGCTTCACGTAAGCATCATACTGTGCATTATCAATATAGCCTCCGTCGGCATTGACTGCCTTTTCGAACTCTTCCCTTGCCTTTGTAGGATTCTTATCAGAGATACGCATTGCAAAGCGCATACGCAAGCTGTTGGCATATTTCTTCCAAGAAGTGATATCGCCGTTGTAGTTGGTCACGTCGCCTGAGATACGGTCGGTACCGGTACCGAGCTGATTCACACAAGCCTCCAGTTCTTTGAAGAAGTCGTCGTAGATTTCCTCCTGTCGATCGTACTTCGGTGTTGACTTGCCTTCGAGATAGCCGAGTCCTGCATCAAAGTATGGAATATCACCATAAGCATCGGTGAGGATAGACATCATATAGACACGCTGTATGCGTAATGCGGCATTGATATTGGGCTTGTCTTCGGTGTTATGGATACCATCGACAAGGTTCTTGATACCGACTCCATAGAAGCGGTCCCAGAGTGAATACATCGTGTCGTCATAGTTATTACTTCCTGCGAAGTTCACTACGTTCCAACCACCGGAGAAATGCTGTGTGAAACCGGTGATATAGTTACGGTAGGTGTCCATAATCTGGAAGTCGCCGTAGGTCTGCAACAGCGCTGTAGTGAGCTGTGCGTTCGGATCGATGAATGCCGCCTTGGTCTCATCGGTATTCAGGTCCTCCATATAGTTGTCGCTGCAGGACGTAAGAAGTCCCCCTCCAAGTCCTCCAAGGGTGAAGGCTGTCAGCAAACAAACTGCGGATGATAATATTTTCTTTTTCATGATTGTACTATTTTAATTTGTTTGGAAAGGGGATTTAGAATTTCACATTCACATTGATACCATAGCTGCGGCGTGAGGGCAGCGAACCATACTCAAGACCCATACCAGAGGTATTGTAGCCAGAGTCAGGATCGATATTCGGGATATTCTTCCAGATGGTGAACGGGTTACGAGCCACGAACGATACGTTCAGACCCTTGATGTATTTACCGAGCATCTTCTCTGGGAAGGTATAGCCGAAGATAATCTCACGACACTTCACGTATGAGTTGTCATAGATGAACATGCTGGGTGCATATTCGGCAGCAAGTTTCCAATAGTTCTCCGGGTTGATGGGGATATCGTTCTGGCGATAGGTTCCGTCGCCGTTGTCGATGACGCCAGGTACAACGTATCCTTCAGCCTGACCTGTTGCATACCAATCTGACAAACTCATACCGGCTGCCATACGGTTCTCTTCTGAACGGTACCACTCTTCACGTCCTGCGAGGGTTCCAGTAGCCTTACCGGTTTCGTGAGCTGAACGCATAGACATTGAGAACAGATCGGCACCTACCTTCACGTCGAACGATGCAGAAAGGCGGAAGTTCTTATAAGTAAAGGTGCTGTAGAAACCACCAGTCCAGTCCCAAGAGGCGTTACCCAATACACGCAGTTCCTTATCTACCTTCGGCAGACCTGTCTCTGCATCGATGATAACCTGTCCCTGCTCGTTACGTTCGAAGTCAGGACCCTTGATAGAACCGTAGTTCTCACCGATTTCAGCACCAACGGTAACATTACACCAGCGAGCCTTCTCGATTTCGAAATAGGTCATGTCGTTCACCAGGTTCTTCACCTTATTAGAGTTCTTGGAGAAGTTCAGACCAGCATCCCAAGCAAAGTCCTTATACTGCAGAACACGTCCGTTGAGGGCAATTTCAATACCCCTGTTCTGAATCTCGCCGGCATTGACCAGACGGTAATCGTAGCCAGAGGTAGATGAAGATGCGAGACGAATGATCTGATCCTTAGAGTTCTGGTTGTAGTAGGTTACATCCAAAGACAGACGGTTGCTGAAGAACTTCATTTCCAAACCAAGTTCGAATGAATTGGTCATTGTCGGTTTCAAGTCCTTGTTAGGCTGAATAGAGTTATTGATCATACCCATCGTGTAGCCAGGAAAGCTGTACTTACCTGTGGTGTAGTTCAACGAGAGCTGATAAGGATCGGTATCAGAACCTACCTTTGCCCAAGATGCGCGGAACTTACCGTAGTTGATAATCTTCTTGTTCTTGATGAACTCGGAGAAGACAACGCTACCGGAAACAGAAGGATATACATATACATTATTATTAAGAGGCAGGGTTGACGACTTATCACCACGAAGCGTACCTTCTAAGAAGTAGGTGTGGAGATAACCCACGCTGGCCGATCCGTAAAGAGAGGTAATCTGCTTACGATAGCTGTCCTGCTGGATGCTCTGCTCTTCGTAATTCATGATAGCGACAACATCCTTCATCTGCTGGTTCATACCGGTGAGGATGGTAGTCTTATTGTTGACTTTGAAGAGGTTTCCACCTAAGGTTGCATTGAAGTCGAAATCGCCCCATTGGTTGTTATACAATGCCAACAACTCTGCGTTGACGGTACGATTGTTGAATGTTGACTGCTGCAACTGACCTGCTGCATAACCAGGAGTCGTAGGTGCGATATAATCCTCGAAGTTCATGTTGGTAATATCAGTACCGATTGTACCCTGCAACTTCAAATGACTGTTGATGTTCCAAACAGCCTTACCAGTCAGACGGAAGACATCCTTCTTACTCTTGTTGTAGTTCTTGTAGAGATCCCAGTACGGGTTGCGGTTATACTGGTCGTTACCGTTCCAGTTGGCGTATGTGCCGTCTTCGTTCTCGTAGTGTTTCAGCCACTCCTGATTATAGGTGCCAGCAAGTGTCATGAGGTTCTTACCTACGTTGCTTTGAGAGTCACCCAAAGCCGGACGGTTCTTCACATCTTCACGAGTGTAGTTGCCAGTAAAGTCGAAGTCAACAGGACCTGCTGAGGTATTGACACGCAGGTTGAAGTTGTCACGACTCATACCGCTATTGGGCAGAATGTCCTTGTTGCGCATATCCGTAAAGGTAAAACGCATACCCGTCTTTCCAGAGTTAACACCGAGAATTGCTGAATTCTGAGCTGTCAGACCCGTACGGAAGAAGTCGGAGGTGTTGTCCGGATACATCTGGAACGGACGCTTCACATGGTCGAAATATTCAACCAAGCGGTTGTCGGCCTTAGCACCCCAGCTACTATTGGTACCAGAAGTGGCAGAAAGCAACAGCTGTCCGCCCCAGCCCTGGCCATAGACCTGCTGTACATCGTCCCATTTTGCCAACTGGGTATCGATGGTGAACGAGCCATTATACTCCAGAGAGATTTTGTCCTTTTCAGCCTTCTTGGTAGTGATGAGGATCACACCGTGAGAAGCACGGCTACCATAGAGTGCTGATGCAGCAGGACCTTTCAGGATGGTCATGTTCTCAATGTCATCGGGGTTGATGGCAGAGATACCGTCACCCAAGTCGTAACCGCCGTAAGTACCGGCACTACCGAAGTTGGTGTTGTCCAAGGGCACACCGTCGATAACGTAGAGCGGCTGGTTGTCACCACTAATCTCCGTCTTACCACGAAGAAGTACCTGGCTGGAACCAGCAGGACCACCGGCAGTCTGGTTGACAACCAAACCTGCCACCTTACCGGCAAGTGAGTTGACAACATTTGTTTCCTTCGCCTTGGTCAACTCTTCACCTTTCACTTCGGAGAGAGCATAACCCAATGCCTTGCGCTCACGCTTAATACCGAGAGCCGTCACCACTACTTCATTCAGAGCGGTACTCTCCTCTTCCAAGACAATGTGCATGTTAGCAGAAGCCTTCACTTCAACGTCCTTATAGCCAATGTAGCTAATGACGAGTTCTGTACCAGGCTCCACATCCAGAGAGAAACGACCATCAAGGTCGGTAACAACACCTTGAGAGGTTCCTTTCACTTTCACACTGGCACCGATGATGGGTTCTGTGCCATCAGTAACGGTACCGAAAACCTTAGCGGACTGCTGTACGTTGTTCGTGCCAGGCACAGATGCGGCCTGCACATTTTGCGTACCAGCCGTCAACAGCATCATTGCTGCAACTGCTACATGGTAGATAGTTTTGTTCTTCATCATATAATTAACGATTAGTGTTTATGGTTTTTATTTCTTCAGATATTTCACTTAATCACGAATTTCTTACCATTGTGAATGTAGAGACCACGAGTGGGCTTAGCTACCACCTGACCGTTCAGGTTGTAATAACGGTTGTCTTTCTGCTGCTCGTTGACAGCAATGCTATTGATGCCTGTTGTTGTGCCGGTGATGGCTGCTTCCCTTGTGGTTGCAATACGCTTGATGGTGAAACCACCATTACCCCAAAAGGCGATACCACCTTGTTCAACGAAAGCCTTCTGAACGAAGTCTTCTGTCAACGCTACCTTTACAACATTGTCGGCATCAGCCTTCATGTGGTTATAGCCGTCAGAGGGGTATGATGTGTTTCCCCAATCGCCCCATCCACCTGCGATACGGAAGTCACCACTATTGGTGTTGTCCATCAGGAAGTAGAGGTTGCAAGCCTTTGTCAGCTTCTCAACAAATGTCGGGAAAGCATTGTTTTCATTGTTTATCACCATAGCATTAGCACCCCAACCGTCAATGACCTGTTCACCTGCCCACAGAACGGCAGCATCCAAATCATCAATAGCGGATTGGTTATCCCCCAACGTAACTTTCACCACATTGAATCCATGACCATGAATACGGAAACCTTTGTTAAGGGCTGCAGCTAATTCATCTGTCACATCAATGGTTACGACCTTGTCTGCACTAAATTCTACAGGTGACAGTCCGGGCAGTGACTCCCAATCCCAATTGTCAAACTGAGCCTTATGGTAAACACTACCGCTATCGTCCTGCATGTCATTAATCTTCAGGTAGATATTGATCGTGGCTCCTGTCACCATATAAGGTGTGATATCCTGATTCAATGTGGGGACTTCGTTATAAGCGCCCCACTCGTTATGACCACCTGTACCGTTCCAAGTTACATACCAGTCACCTTCCCATAGCGTTGTTTCCTCTGCTTCGGCACCCATAACAGCCATGATGCTGAGCATCATCATAGTACAAATTTTCTTCATACGTTTTAAATTTTTTATAATTAGTTATTGTTCTGCTGAATAAATAGATACTACAAACCTTTACCCGACATCAATAATTCTACGAGAGTCTTATCTTTGTAGCAATGACGCTGCTGATCCCAGAAACCAAAGTCGGCATCATAGCACCAGCTACACCATGCAATATTAAACTCGTCGAACACATCAAGCATATCCTTTGTCCATTTATATGCTAACTCGCGATCAACATTCTCATAAACGCCCCACTCTCCGCAAATCAACTGCAGGTCGTACTTTTTAGCTACGGCAATGGCATCGCGGAAATCGGCCTTAATCTTATTGATATCCCATTTCTGAGTGAGATAAGGCTCCAACAAAGTCTTCACAGAATCTGGAGCTGCATCATAGTCCTCTTTTGTAATCATTATACCTGGATAGTTTATCTTGCCGGTATATTTGCCGATAGGCGTCCACCAAGCACCATAATGAGTCAAAAGCATAGGATTATAGTAGTGGAATGAAAGGATGATATTCTTATCGCCCTCAGGAACACGCAGGTATTTCATTGTCTCATATCCCTGCCATAGGTTTGAACCGATTACCAACGTACGGTTAGGTTCACGCTCACGAAGAGCCTTATGAACTTTTGCCACCAGCTGGTTCCACTGTTCGTGTTCATCAGCAACGGGTTCATTCATAAACTCATATGCTACCCAGTCGTTGCTGTAATTCTTCAAAGAGTCGGAAAGTTGATACCACATATTGATCAGATCCTGCTGGGCTTTCTCTGATGAGAACAGCGTGTTTTCGTCGCCCTTTCCCTCCAAGGATGCATTAAAATAATGTGAACGGATGATATGCAAGTCAACGATTGCACGAAGATTATGCTTACGGGCAAGATCCAATGCATTGGTCAACAGCTTCCAAGCTTCAGGTAATTGGTTCCCTTGTTCGTCCCAGAACTGAACCTCATCAATGGGGATACGTACAAAGTCAAATCCCAATTCCTCTAAACGAGCGAAGTCGTCCTCCTGAATATGCAATCGGCGCATCTCACCTCGCACTTCAGACTGCGATAGCCAATGACTCAAATTCGTGCCTCGCTTGATAACAAATTGATTAACTCCGTCGGTCGCACCCTTTTGATTGGAGCAAGCCAACATAACCATAACGGTTGCGGCAAAGATTGCCAGGCTGAATAATAGTTTTCTTTTCATGTTGAATATTATTTGATGATTGTTTTCTTTTTGTTTCCGGCGGTAGAACCGATTCATGCGGACTGTTTTCCGAAGCCCGTTGCAAAAGTACAAACCGCATATATACACGTAGGTTCGATAGCAAATAAAAAAGGTTTCAAAACCTTCATGCGATAGATTTGAAACCTTTTATAATAGATTTTATACCTTTTAATTATACTTCGACGGGGATACTCCGAAATATTTCTTAAACACCGTACTGAAATACTTCGAATTTTCGAAACCTGTCAACATAGCCGTATCGTTCACCGAGCGACCGCTGCGCAACAAAGCGGAAGCGCGTTCCAGACGAATGATGCGGATAAAGTCCTGAGGTGACTTACCGGTATAGGATTTCAGTTTGATATAGAACAGCGTTCTGCTCATCGCCATCTCCCGACACAGACGATCGATATTGAAGTCGGTATCAGAGAGATTCTCCATCACCAGTTTCGTGGCCTTGTCGATAAAGGCTGAGCCTTCAGCGTTCTGGGGGGCTTCCGAATCGCGGGATTCCGGAACTTCGGAATTTTGGATTTCCGAGGATGCGGTCTCTGGCATTTCCGAAAGTTCGGAAACGCCCTCCACATTCTTGACGACCAGTCGCATATACTTCGTATGCAACTCATAAACACGCCAGGCGCCATAGAAAGCAAACACCAGAAGACCCAGATAGACAAGTCGCATCCACCAAGACCGCCACCAGGGTTTGCCGATTTCTATCGTCAGATGAATTTCATCGAGAACAGTTCCGCAAGAACGGCTCACACTACGGATCTGCAAATTGTGTGTGCCCGATTCCAGATTGGCAAAACGGATGTGCTGCTGGTCGGTAGGCTTACTCCATTCACCTTCACCAACTTTATAGCAGTATTCAATATCAAACTGGTTACGGAGGTTGATGCTCTCATACTCAAGGTCGAAAGAACGCTGATCGTAACTCAGGTGCAATCGTCCATCCTTCAGCATCTGATGCACCTCTTCATTGAAACCATCCAGTTCCAACGAGTCCATTCCTTCACATCTCACGCCCAACAGGTTCAGTTTAGCACCATAGTTCAATGCCTGAAGATTCTCCGGGTCAACGATGACTGCTCCAGAGGTGGTACCCAACAGGATCTGACCATTCGAAAGATTCGTGACGGCCCCACTGCTATACTCGCGGTCGATACCGTAACAGTAGTTGAGGTTGACGAAATTGAGAGACCCCTCCTGACCTCCCCTGTGAGGGGAGGAAGCTGTAATAGACAATCCCTGCTCGGTGGCAACGAGGATTCGGCCACGAGCATCTTTTCCGATGCTGCTAATCCAATTCGAAGGCAACCCGTTTTCCGTTGTCAGCTGCCGACACGCCTTCGTCGTCAAATCATAGACATAGATGCCGCCGCCGTCGGTGCCAATCCACAATTCACGTCCATTGTTCAAATACAGACATGTCACCGCTTTATTGACATCATCTTTGTCTTGGGTATGATAGGCAAACTCTGTGACCTTGCCTGTTGACGGCGATACCAACTTTACGCCAAACGATGTGCCTACGGCAATTGTCCCATTGGGCAGCTGCAGCATATCACGGATATATTTCACATCATAGTACTTCTGCCCTTCTGCAGTTTTCTGTACCAACATTCCTTCAAGACACCCTATCCACAGATGACCCTGACGGTCGTAGAGGAGTTTATATACATGGTCGTCTTTCAAGATACCATTCTCAACACTATACAGCTGACTGGCCCGTCCGTCTTTGGTAATCTCATAGACACCCTTTCCATAGGTTCCTGCAAGAAGGTTGCCCGTAGGAGTTTTGCAGAAGTTAATCACAACGGTATTACGGCAGATGTGTGTCCACTCTCCTGTCTGCTGGTTCATCGTGCTCACGCCGTTGTCGGTACCCATCACCAGTATCTGGTTATCGAGTTGAGCCACGCTGTTGACGCGGTCATTATCCAACGACTGCGTGTTTCCCGTCATATGCTGGAAAACAGCAGAGGTACTTCCCACTGGTCGGGCAATATCGATACCGCCGGAATAGCTGGCGATGACAATATTACCCCAAGAGTCCCGCATCAGGGAATAAATGCCATTGCCATGAAGAACACCCTGCGGCCCGTCGTTGGCATCGAAGAGTAAGCCCCCTCCAACCTCCCCCATGAGGGGGAGACTATTTTTCAACTCCATCCCTTTAACTCCCTGTCTGGGAATCTGGTGTACACCCGTTCCATCGGCTCCGACGAGCATAATCTTGTCGTTATAGGGATAGATGCTACGGATGGGGTGATGCACGATTCCCTCATCACCAGCCGGAGGAATATGTTCGATGTGTATAATACGACCGGTATAATCATGAGAAAGAACCCAAATTCCTTGTGAGAATCCTCCGAGCCACGTTTGATTGTATTTCGCATCATAATAGCCACTTTCAATGTCTTGGGGTATTTGGGTGATGGGTGATGGGTGATGGGTGTTGGTATATTTCAGCACACCGCTCTTCGTACAGAACAACAGATACCAGTCGGTTTTGATAATGCTGTTGGTATGAACCCCTTTCGCCACCGTCTCCACCTTGTTGTCATGCAGCAAGAAAACGCCCTGATTGGTTGCGAGCCATATTCCCGCGTCGGTTTCCAGGATGTCATTCAGATTAACATCGGTTTTCAGCAACGTTTTCACATCGGCAACCAACTGAAAGCGGTCTTGCATCTTATTATAAGTATAGATTGCACCTTTATTGTCGAATGCCAACAGCGACCAATCGTTATGGGTGGGCGCAGGAAGGGTCAGTTTGATGGTTCTTCCCGCCAACATACTCATGAGCGGGTCTTTTTCCAATCGGTAGTGCTTGATTTGTACACCGTTATAACGTTCTATATCGTTTTTGTTTGACCACCATAATGCGCCGTCAGGTGTCTGCCGAACAGAATAGATGCGCTGATTGCACAATCCTTCCATCTGTCCTAGATGCATGAAGGTGAAATCACGCACAGAGAGCGCATGAACCTGCAAAAACACGAAGGTCAGCAGGACAAGGAATATCGTTATTTTCTTCCGATTCATATCAGGATTCAGGTTTTCAGTGTTCAGTATTGCGGTTTTAGCCGATGCAAAGATAATAAATAATTCAGAATCCACAAGTCATCGGTCAACAAAAAAAAGGATGTACCCATATTTGAGTACATCCCCTACCTTCCATACCAAGGTGCGAAAACCAAACTACAAATCTAAAAACAGATATCTTTACATATCTACAATTACATCATGATGACCCGGTATGGCAGGAATAACGTTTCCTTCAACGGGTGAACCGTCGAACACGAGGTTGGTGATACCGCTTTGCTTACCCTGCGGGTTGCGAACGGTGATATCGAACGTGCTGCCGCGCAAGACGCGTCGCACCTTATATTCTTTCAGCGATGACGGGATACTGGGGTCGATTTCCAAACCGTCGTATGTCGGTTTGATACCGAGAATATACTGGGTAATCGTCAACCAGTTCCACGCAGCCGTTCCTGTAAGCCACGAATTCTTGCCCTCACCCGGTTTTGCAGCATCTTTTCCTGCTACCATCTGACAATATACATACGGTTCTACCTTATGCAACTGCTGGTCGGTAATCCAAGCCGGACAAATCTTCGTGTAGTGATCCCAAGCATCGTTTCCCCTGCGGGCAACGGTCTCGCCGATGATCACCCAAGGGTTGTTGTGACAGAAGATACCCGCATTCTCCTTGTATCCGGCAGGATAGGTACTGATTTCACCCATCTCGACATAATAGCGGGTGAACGCCGGATGGTTGAGCACCATTCCGTGCTCGCTGTCGAGATAACGCTTACAGCTGTCTAACGCCTTGTCCACCATTCCTTCTTCCTGTCCGATAGCCGCCATCGTACAGAATCCCTGTGACTCAATGAATATCTTGCCTTCCTCGTTTTCATGACTACCAATCTTTCGGCCGTAGAAATCATAGGCGCGCAGATACCACTCACCGTCCCAGCCGTGTTTCTTCACCGCTTCAACCATCGCATTGACAGCAGCCTCAGCGCGGTCGGCCTCATTGTCGAATTGAGAATTGACCTTTGACCTTTGACCTTCGACCTTAGACCTTAGACCTTCAACCTTAGACAAATACTTGCAAAGCTCCACATACTGGCGACCGCAATACACGAACAGTCCGGCAATCATCAGACTCTCTGCCTGACTGCCCTCGCTGTTGTTTTCCGTTGTCTGGAAACTTTCGTTCGGATCGTTTGAGAAACAGTTCAGATTCAGACAGTCATTCCAGTCGGCGCGCCCGATGAGCGGCAACAGATGCGGTCCGAGGTTGTTGATGACATGGTCGAACGAGATACGCAGGTGTTCAAACAACGATACCTCCGTACCTGGTTTATTATCAAAGGGCACAGCCTCATCAAGGATGCTGAAGTCGCCTGTCTCCTTGATATATGCGACCGTACCGAAAATCAGCCAGCAGGGATCGTCGTTGAATCCGCCACCAATGTCGTTGTTGCCACGCTTGGTAAGGGGCTGGTACTGATGGTAGCAGCCACCGTCTGGGAACTGTGTGGAAGCGATGTCGATAATGCGCTGACGG
>CADBAP010000023.1 GCA_902792685.1 uncultured Prevotellaceae bacterium | reverse complement strand
GACGGCAAGGGTCTGCGCAAGATAGAAGACCTGCTCGTCAAGGCTGCACAGAGCTATACCAAGGACAACGAAGAGTGGTGATGCCACTCTCATATTACATACACAAAAAGAACCGGAACCTTTGTGTAAAATGTTAAAACTGATGAAAAGAATTCTATTCCTACTATTGGCTCTTCACTTGCTGACGGCAAGGGCGAAAGACTATAACATCGTTGAATACGGGGCAAAGAACGATACGACGGTACTCAGCACGGCGGCATTGCAAAGTGCTATTGACGACTGCTGGAAGGCTGGAGGCGGACGTGTGGTGGTGCCGACGGGCAGCTACAAGATCGGTTCTATCGTGTTGAAGAGTAACGTACACTTGTACCTGGAACAGGGGGCAACGCTCTACGGCAGTACCCGCCTGGAGGACTACCGTCCGATGAAGTCGGACTATGTGTCGCTGCGCACCCAGACTACTACCATCCAACTAATCTATGCCGACAAGGTGAAGAACGTCTGCATCGACGGACAAGGAACAATCGACGGTCGGGGACGGGCGTTCCAGAAGCTGTCGTGGAACGACGAGGGCATCACGCGGCCGCACCTTATCAGATTTATACAGAGCGAGGATATCATTGTGCGAGACATCACCCTGCGCAACAGCGGCTGCTGGATGCAGCACTATCTGGTCTGTGACCGTCTGCATATCAGCGGCATCAAGGTGTATAACCGCAACAACTACAACAACGATGCGCTCGACCTGGACGGCTGTCATGATGTGATTGTGACGGATATCATGGCCGACTCCGATGATGACGGCATCACGCTGAAATCCACATCGCCGAGGCTGTGCGAGAACATCCGTATCGCCAACTGCGTGGTGAGCAGTCACTGCAATGCGGTGAAACTGGGTACGGAGACCAACGGCGGCTTCCGCAACATCAACATCAGCGGCATCGTGGTCAAGCCCAGCACCGACCAGCAGGAAAAGTTCTTCGGACAGTGGATCGGGTCGTCAGCCATCTCGCTGGAGATTGTCGATGGAGGCGTCTTGGAGAACGTCTCGGTCAGCGACATCACCGTTGAGGGCACCGAGTCGCCTATCTTCATCCGTCTGGGCAACCGCGGTCGCGGCTATCAGTTCCGGAAAGGAAAGGGTACGCTGAGCGGCAACGGCAACGAGGACACCATCGCCGAGCTGATTCCCATCGACCATGTGGGACGCATCAGCGGCATTCGCCTCAACAACATCCAGATACACCATGCCGGCTCCACTGGCTGCAGCATCACGGGTCTGACGGGTCATCCTGTGGAGAACGTGTGGCTGTCGAACATCAGCATCCACCAGAAGGGTGGCGTCACGCTGACCGACCTGCCGAAGATTGAGGCTGCACTGAAAGACGAGAAGGAGAAGGAATATCCGGAAGCCACGATGTGGGGAAACCTGCCCGCGAAAGGCTTCTATGTCCGGCATGCCCGCAACATCCATTTCCAGAACATTCAGGTGCTGACGGAGCAGCCCGATGCCCGTCCCGACTTCGTGAAAGAGGATACCGAAGAACTGCGATGGGGCGACCAGGGCGACGGCACCTATATCAATCCGGTGCTGAATGCCGATTTCTCCGACCCCGACGTCATCCGCGTAGGTCAGAAATATTATATGGTGGCTTCGGATTTCCACTTCATAGGCATGCAGGTGCTGGAGAGCGACGATATGGTGAACTGGCGTTACGAGTATCCACACCATCACCACCCACCGAAAGAACATTTTCCGCAAACTTGGTATCAACACGGCACACGAAGTGGTGAAATACGCACTTCGTGCAGGATTGATTGACCCCTCAGAGTTTTACATCTAAAAGTACACCAATTATTTGCATTTATCAGTCAAATAGTTTATTTTTGCAGCAGATTATCAAATTGTACCCTTCCTGATCTCTATGAAACGGTATTTGATTCTTGCGCTAAAAACAATTGGTGTCCTGATTGCTCTTGATATACTGATGATTGTTATTCTTGCAATTGTCATTCATACGGAGCGTTTTCAGTCGTGGATGAAAGACCGTTCTATAGCGTATATTTCAGAGACTCTTGGCACTCGCGTAGCGCTTGACAGCGTGGGCTTCAATCTGTATAACGGCGATTTGTATCTCTACGGGCTTGAGGTAGAAGACCTTCAGAAACGTAAGATGCTCATGATGGAGTCTTTAGAGGTTCATGCTGACTTGCAGTCTCTTCTGTCGAGTCGTGTGAACGTATCATCTGCTGAAGTACGAGGCCTGAAAGCGAATTTCTTCAAGGAACGCCCAGATACCGCTGCCAATTATCAGTTTGTACTGGATGCGTTTAAGAAGAATCATAAAGAGGACGAAAAGGAAAAGCAGAAGGAGAAGAAGATCTTCGACTTCAACCTTGACAAGCTGATGCTTAGCGACATCGATATGAGGTACAACGACAACCTTGTAAAACTCAAAGAGTTTCTTCTTTCCGGTACTGCGTTTTCCAGTGAACATATCGACGAGCTGCCCTATGAGCAGATGAGGCTCTCCATGAAGGACCTCGAAACCTCGTGGACAGGAAAGACAAAGAAGGGTCCTGTGAGGAATACCGTCAGGATAGAGGAGTTGCAGTCGGACTACCCTCATATAACCATCAAAGGCATTCATTATAAGACCAACAACGGCAGACCGCGCCGCAATACAGGTCGTCCCAAGCGAGGATGGTTTGATGCTGGACATATTGATGCTGTAGGCGATTTAGACCTCACCCTGAGCCATCACGACAAAGACTCCGTGTCATTGTCGCTCGACCGTGGTGTATTCCGCGATTCCATAGCAGGCTTCGATTTCCGCGACCTCCGAGCGAAGGTGAAGATGATAGGGAATCAAGTCCATCTTCGCGATATTGTTGTTCAACAGATATCGACGACTTTAAAGATAGACACCGCCTATATCAAACTGCCCAGGAAGGCCCAAGGCGACAGTATTCTTTACTACAGCACATCGGTCATCAACGGTCGCACCCAGCTGCGTGATATCTCACGTCCCTTTGCCCCTGTGCTTTCCCACTTCACCCTGCCGTTGAATCTGAGGACACGTATGAAGGGTGATGCCAACGGCATGCAATTTTCGGATGTCTTTGTATTCACTGACGACAAGGCTCTTACCATCCATGCAAAGGGAAACATCACGAATCTGCGCGACAAACACAAGCTGAACGTTCACTTCGATGTGAACAAGATGACAGCGCGTGGTGCTATCAAGAAAAAGATTATCAATCAGTTTGTGGTCAAGAAGTTCATGATGAAACAAGTAGATCTTCTTGGTACCATCAGCTATATCGGTTCGTTTGATATCCCCTGGAAGCGTGAGTTGTTCCGAGGAACGCTTACGACAGCTCATGGGAACATTGACTTCAATTTCATGATTGACAACTTGAGCAAGTTTCTCACCGGCAATATCAAGACTCGGTCGATGAGGATTGGGAAGGTTTTGGACATACCAGAGATTGGAGAAGTCAGTGTCTCGGCAGACTTCAAGTTCGACATTTCCAAGCAGCGCACCGCACAGATGCGTCGCATAAAAGGAGGTAAGTTGCCGATTGGCGATGTTAAAGCTCTTATCGAAAAAGCAAGTTATAAATTTCTGAAATTCAGTAATATAAGCCTGACTGTTGAAAGCGACGGTGCCCTTGCCTCCGGACACATTTCCACAGGAGGAAAGTTAGTGGATCTGCTCTGCGACTTCACCTTCACCAACACCGATGAGATGAAGAAGATGAAGATCAAACCAGGCATTCGTCTGCACAAAAATAAAAAGTCGAAGGATAAAGATAAAAAGTCAAAGGATAAAGATAAAAAGTCAAAAGACAAAGATAAAAAGTCAAAAGACAAAGATAAAAAGTCGAAGGACTGAAGACCCTCCCCGCTCCCAATGAAGGGAGGGGGAAGTTCCTACTAATATGCGTGGTCGTTGTTGATTTCGTCTTTATCGAGTTTCTTCCTGTCGATGGCACGCCAAGCATAGATGATATAGGCCAGGACGAAGGGGATGACGAGACTGACGTAGAACATCGTACGGAGCGTGAACTCGCTGCTGCATGAGTTGACAATTGTCAGCGACGACTGCAGGTCGGCGGTTGAAGGATAGTAAGCCGTATGGTTCCATGCTGACATCAGCAACAGGGGTAATACGACCAGGACGACACCGATGCCTGCCGGCCAGATACCATAGAGATAAGTTTTCGACAGTACAGTCTTACCGATGCCATAGAGCACTAACACCACACCGATGAGGAGGACAACGGTGAGGTACCACATATCCATGAAATTGTGCAGATACTTGTAGGGTTCGATGAAGATGACACCCGCATCGTCGTAACCATAGCCATCTTTCAGCAACAGATGTACCAGATAGGTGACAAAGAGTACCAGGAACGGTACTGCTGCGCCGATAAGCCGTTTGGATGCTCGCGAACGGATGTCCTCATCGTTGACATTATTGATAATGTATAGGATGCCCAAGACACGTGCCAGGAACATGACTGCCAATCCGAATATCAACACCCACGGATTCAACAAGGCATCCAAGCCGTGAGAGGCGTTGGCCCAGGTGGAGATCACAGGCGACCCCACCCCTTCCCCCATCCCGAGCAAGGCTCGCCCCCCCGTAGCCTCCCCCAAGGGGAGGGAGAGTTGAGAGTTGACCAGATTGTCTTTCATGACGATGAAGTTGCTGCCCTCGAAGAAGGTGGCGACAGCACCGCCCAGGAGCAGCGGGCCAAGGAGTCCGTTGACGACCAGGCACATCTGGAAAGTTTTCGCACCCAGGAAGTTGCCGAGTTTGTTTTGGAACTCATAGCTGACCGCCTGTACGACGAAGGTGAACAGGATAATCATCCACAGCCAGTAGGCGCCGCCGAAGCTGGTACTGTAGAACAGCGGGAACGATGCGAAGAACGCGCCGCCGAAGGTGACGAGTGTGGTGAAGGTAAACTCCCATTTCCGACCCGTAGAGTTGATGATGAGCCGGCGCCCTTCCTCATTATATCCCAATGAGCGAACCATTGAGTTGGCGCCTTGTACGAAGAGCAGAAATACCAATAGTGCACCTAACAGGGACACTAAGAAGCACCAGTAGTGTTGTAAGAAAGAATAATCCATAATTTTATTTTTTTCGTTATATCGTTATGGCGTCATATCGAGATATCGAGATATCGAAATGCCGAGATGGCGTCATGCCGAGATATTTTTATTCCGTCATGTTGAAATGTCGGATTTGCTTGAGCATGATGCTGATTTCTACTGCCAGCATCGTGGTGAAGAGGGCGAGGAAGATGAAGAAGGTCAACCCCACAGAGGCACTGCTGAGGTCGCTGACGGATGCCCATGTGGGCAGCATGTCCTGAATGGTCCAAGGCTGTCGGCCGAACTCAGCCACGAGCCATCCGCACTCTGAGGCGATATAGGCCAGCGGCAACAGGGCGATAGCCGTCCAATAGTACCATTTCGGCAGGTCGGTAATCTGATGGCTGTCGGCCTCGGTCTCAGGCAGCAAGCCAAACGTGGCCAACAACCGGCGTGTGAAGATTGTCAGGAACGGGATGCGGCACGTCATGATGAGCAGCACGGCGAAGAACAGGATGATGAGGCATCCGAAGCCCACCATCACGCGGAACGACCAGAAGTTGACGGGGATATACGGGACAATCTGATCGGCCGACTGCACATAGCCGTAGCCGAAGTACTTCATGTTGGAATTGAGAATTGAGAGTTGAGAATTGAGAAATTCTGCTGAAGCGCCTTCCTTTTTCGCCTTGCGGTAGGCAGCCAAGGCCGCGATGGCCTGTTTGCCGCGTTGGATTTTCTCATCCAGCGACGGTTCCGTCTCGCCTTTCGCATTCTTGTAGCCACCCTTGATGATGTCGTTGATGCCCGGCACATAGCCGTGAGCATCGCGGGTAGCCATCACCGACAGCGCATACGGCATCGCGATGCGCAGCGGCGGCTCCTGTTCGTTGACGTAGTCGGGTTGCTTCAACGGATTCACCCAGGCAACGACCGTCAGTCCCTGATCGGAACCACCATTATATAATGCCTCCATCGCTGCCAATTTCATGGGCTGCGACTCAGCAACCTGTTCGCCAGAGAGGTGTCCTGTGCCGGCCGCCAAGAGTGCGGCGACGAGTCCGACGGACGCACCAATCTTGATGCTTTCGACCGCCAGACGGGTATTGCGTTTCTTCAGCAGGAACCAGCAGCTCACGGCGACAGTGAAGACACCACCGATAATCCACGCGGAGGTGACCGTATGACAGAACTTCATCACCGCAAACGGTGACAAAGCCACGTCGAGGAACGACACCATCTCGTTGCGCATCGTATCGGGGTTGAACTGACAGCCCACAGGGTTCTGCATCCAGGCGTTGGCGACGAGGATCCACCAGGCGGAGATGGTTGCACCGAGTCCTGTGAGCCATGTGGAAGCGAGATGGAAGCCGCGTGACACCTTGTTCCATCCGAAGAACATCACAGCCACGAACGTTGACTCCATGAAGAACGCCACGATGCCTTCTACGGCAAGCGGTGCACCGAAGATGTCGCCTACGAACCACGAGTAGTTCGACCAGTTGGTGCCGAACTCAAACTCCAGGATGATACCTGTGGCGACACCCATCGCGAAGTTGATGCCGAAAAGTTTTTGCCAGAACTTGGCGCACTTTTTCCAGAAGTCATCCTTCTTGCGATAATAGATTGTTTCCATGATGCCCATGACAACAGCTAAGCCGAGTGTCAGAGGTACAAACAGCCAGTGATAGATCGCGGTGAGAGCGAACTGTGCTCTTGCCCAGTCTATCATGCCGGCGTCGATGTTTAGAAAAATGTTGTTCATATTTATGGGGATTATGGGAGTTATGGGAGTTATGGGAACTATGGGAACTATGGGGATTATGGGAATTATGGGAGCTATGGTGAGTTGGCGCGGTCGATCATTTCGTTGGCGACGAAGTTGTCCTCCTCCCCTTCTGCAGCATGCTGCTTGAGGTAGTTGGGAAAGAAGAACAGTTTCAGCACCAGGAAGATGATGACGAGCTTCAACAGGATAATCGCCCACAGCGTCCGTCCAAGCGTCATGTGACGGAAACCATCAGCATAGAGGTCATAGGCACGGTATAAGAAATTCGTTTTCTTCATGGTTGCTACCGTTTATCTCAAAAGGTGATTGTTTCTCGTTTGCAAATATACGGATAAGTGAGAAAAATACAAAAGAAAATGGAATTTTTTTGATTTTTCGAGTCGAAAGAGTGTCTGTCTGACAGCCTCAATTCTCTGAAAATGAAACCAATGTTGTCCTTTTTTTCCTGAAAAATGCAATTTTTTGATATTTTAAAGGTTTCAAACACACAATTATGATGGTTTATTTTCGTTTTTGCTATATCTTTGCAGACGTTTTCGAAACCATATCAGTAAAAATGAGGAAACTATCGATTTTCGTGATGCTGTCCATGATGGCATTCACGAGCAAGGCGCAGCAAGTACTGACATTGGAAGAATGTCGTTCGCTGGCATTGCAGAACAACAAGCAGCTGACAATTTCCAAGATGAAGCAGGATGTTGCGACGCAAACGCGCAAGGCTGTACATACGAAGTACCTGCCGCGTGTGAATGCGACGGGCACCTACCAGCTTCTGAGCAAGGAGATATCGCTGTTGAACAACGACCAGAAGTATGCTTTGAACAATCTGGGCACGATTTCAGCAGATAAGCTCGGTACCGGTTTTTCGAATATCGTCACCGACCTGGTGCAAAAAGGACTGATCTCCATTCAGACAGCCCAGCATCTGGAGCAGTTTGCAGGACAGCTGGCCCCCATCCTGGCACAAGCCGGCAACGGTTTAGGTGAGCGCATCGCCGATGCCTTCCATACGGATACCAAACAGATATGGGTCGGTACAGTGACCGTGACACAGCCCGTCTATATGGGTGGCGGCATCACCGCTGCCAACAAGATGGCAGAAATCAACGAGGAGCTGGCTGCCAACGATATCGACAACAAGGAACAGACGACCCTCTATGCCCTCGACAACGCCTACTGGCTCGCCGTTTCGCTGAAGCACAAGCAGAAGCTGGCCAACAGTTATCTGGAGTTGGTGCAGAAGCTGGACGATGATGTACACAAGATGATTCAGGAAGGTGTGGCCACACGTGCTGAAGGTCTGAAGGTTGATGTAGCCGTCAACGAGGCACAGATGAGTGTCACCCAGGTTGAAGACGGTGTGCAGTTGGCGAAGATGTACCTCTGTCAGCTGTGCGGCTTACCCCTTGACGGCAACATCACACTGGCCGATGAGGAAGTGGAGACGCTGCAGGACCTCGCCATCGAGACGATGGAGGTTACGGACTCTTCCTATACGGCCCGTCCAGAGATTCGTATGTTGCAGAATGCCGTTGACATCAGCAAGCAAACCACCAAGCTCATCCGGGCTGCATACCTGCCGCATGTGGCTTTGGAAGGTGGTTATACGATGATGAACCCCAACCTCTTCAATGGTTTCGAGCGGAAGTTCTCAGGCGTCTGGAACATCGGTGTCGTTGTACAAGTGCCCGTCTGGAGCTGGTTTGAAGGCCGCTATAAGCTCAACGCCTCGAAGACCGCCACCGCGATGGCGTCGATGGAGTTGGACGATGTCCGCGAGAAAATCTCCCTGCAGGTGGAACAGAACCGCTTCAAGGTGAAGGAGGCGCAGAAGAAGCTGAACATGAGTCAGAAGAATATGACCAGTGCGGAAGAGAACCTGCGCTGTGCCACCCTCGGTTTCAAGGAAGGTGTAATGAGCATCACCGATGTGATGGCCGCTCAGACCGCCTGGCAGAAAGCTCAGAGTCAGAAGATTGATGCCGAAATCGACGTGAAACTCTCTCAAATCGGTTTGAAGAAAGCATTGGGAATCCTTCATAATTGAGAATTGAGAATTAAAAATTTAGAATTATAATGTCTGCAAAATCACAACACAACAACATTCTGCTTGCCGTCATTGGCTTTACAGCAGTAGTGGTCATCGTGGCACTGATAGGATTTTTCGCCCTTGACCACACACCAGAGGTGATCCAAGGTGAAGTAGAGGTCAGCGAATACCGAGTATCCAGCAAACTGCCTGGACGAGTGTTAGAAATCCGCGTGAAGGAAGGCGACTACGTGCATGTCGGCGACACCCTTGTCATCTTGGAAGCGCCAGAGGTGGATGCACAGGAAGCAGCCGCACAAGCCACACAAGGTGCTGCAGCCGCCATGAGCGATATGGCTGACAACGGTGCACGCAAGGAAACCATCCAGGGTGCCTATCAGCTGTACCAGCAGGCTGTTGCCGCTCAAGAGTTAGCCCAAAAGACCTATTCCCGTCTGCAACGTTTGTACGACGAGGGCGTGATGAGTCAGCAGAAGCGCGACGAAGCCTTTGCTGCCTACAAAGCCACAGAAGCACAGGTTGCTGCCGCCAAGAGCCAGTACGAGATGGCGAAGAACGGTGCACGCGAAGAAGAGCGTCGTGCTGCCCGCAAGCAGGAACAGGCTGCGCAGGGTGCCGTACAGGTATTCAGGTCGCTGTTGCGTGAGACCGTTCAGGTAGCCACGATGGAAGGTGAGGTCACCTCTATCTATCCGAAGGTTGGCGAACTGATTGGAACAGGTTCACCCATCATGAGCATCTCGATGATGAACGATATGTGGGGTACCTTCAACATTCGCGAAGACCAGTTGAACGGCATGAAGGTCGGCACGGTGGTTAAGGCGTATATCCCAGCTTTCGACAAGGAAGTGGAGATGAAGGTGTATTCCATGAAGGACGAAGGTTCGTATGCCGTTTGGAAGGCTACGAAGACGAACGGTCAGTACGACCTGAAGACGTTCTCTGTGAAGGCTCGCCCCACAAAGAAATTCGAGGGCCTGCGTCCAGGTATGTCGTTGATTATAAAGGAGTAAGAAGCCCCCCTCTTATCCCCCCTGAAGGGGGGAGGGCAAAGGAGCAAGAATCATTACGCATTAAGCATTACGAATTACGCATTACGAATTACGCATTACGCATTAAATAATTGTGAAGACGCTGCGAAGAATATTCAAGATTGCCCAACGGGAAAGTGCGATTCTGATGAAGAATCACATTTACTTTTTCTCGATGGTAATCTTTCCGATTCTCACGATGTTTTTCTTCACCAGTCTGCTGAACGAAGGACAGCCTGCGGAGATGCCTGTGGGCGTTGTCGATCTTGACAACACCACGACCACGCGCAGTCTGATTCGTACGCTCGACTCCTTCCAGACCTCCCATGTGGCAGCCCACTACACCAGCGTGAATGAAGCACGTCACGCTATTCAGAAGAATGAGATCTATGCGTTTCTCTATATCCCCAGGGGGACGACAGAAGAGCTGCTGGCATCGCGCCAACCCAAGATATCGTTCTACTATAGCAACGTCACCCTGCTGGCTGGTGGAACGCTCTTCAAAGACCTGACGACGATTTCTTCGTTAGGGTCTGCAGCCATCGGCTCAGCCAAGCTGTCGGCATTGGGCAAGACCCCAGAAGAGATAGCCACCTTCCTGCAGCCCATCCACGTGGACCTGCACATGATCAATAACCCATCAGCCAATTACAACGTGTACCTCTCCACCATCATGGTACCTGGTGTACTAATGATGTTCATCTTCCTGATCACCGTCTATTCCATCGGTACAGAGCTGAAGTTCAAACGCTCCAAGCAGTGGTTGAAGCTCTCCAACAACCGTATCTGGCCGGCACTCATCGGCAAGCTGTTGCCACAGACATGCGTCTTCCTGACCTTTATGTTTGTGTATAGCTGGTATCTCTACGGCTATCTGAACTTCCCCCACCCTGGCGGCATCGGCATGATCCTGCTGTTGAGCTTCCTGACCGTACTGGCATCGCAGGCTTTCGGTGTGTTTATCTTCGGTCTGATGCCGTCGCTGCGTATGTCGATGAGTATCTGTTCGCTGTGGGCCGTACTGGGTTTCTCCCTTTCAGGAGCCACCTATCCCGTTTTCTCGATGAGTCCCATGTTGGAGGCTGTAGCCCAGCTGGTTCCCCTCCGACACTATTTTATGATATACCAGATCTGCATCTTCAATGGTTTTCCGCTGATCGATGCCTGGTGGAACGTCGTTGTACTGTGCGCCATCATCTGTCTGCCAGTATTCACGATTATGAACATTAAACGTGCCATGTTGCAATATGTCTATATTCCATAGAATCAAAGAAGGTATCTACGACATGTGTTTCATCTGGTTGGAAGAGATGAAGACAGTCGTGAAAGATGAGGGAGTACTGATTTTCTTCATCCTGATGCCTTTGGGCTATCCCCTGCTCTATTCCTGGATATACAACAACGAGGTGGTACACGAAGTGCCCGTTGCCGTTGTCGATATGTCGCACTCCAAATCGAGTCGTGAGTTCATTCAGAAGTTCAACGCCTCGTCTGCCGTCGATGCGAAATACCACTGCAACAACCTTGCGGAGGCGCAGTCGCTGGTAGGCAAGCAGGTCGTACATGGCATTTTGTATTTCCCATCCGATTTCGACCAACGCCTCTATCGTGGGGAATCGGCTACCGTAGGTGTCTATTGCGACATGAGCATGATGCTCACCTACAAGGCTATCCTTTCGTCGGCACAGGCCGTATCGATGGCGATGGGACATGAGCTGACGGTATCGAAGAGTCCCAGTTTCACCAAGCGCGACGAGGAGGTAAGCTCGAAGCCCTTAGACTTCGACGAGGTTCCTATCTTCAACAGCACAGGCGGCTACGGCAATGCCATCCTGCCAGCCGTCTTGATCCTGATTATCCAACAGGCATTACTGCTGGGTATCGGCATGTCGGCAGGTACGGCACGCGAGAACAACCGCTATCAGGACCTGGTGCCCATCAGCAAGCACTATAACGGCATCTTCCGTATCGTCTTTGGAAAGTCGCTGTGCTACTTTATGATCTATGCTGTCATGGGAGCCTACATCACGATGTGTGTGCCGCGATTCTTCAGTTTCACGTCGATGGTTCACTTCAGCGACCTCATCGGTCTGCTGATTCCCTACCTGCTGTCCTGCATCTTCTTTGGTATGATGCTGTCATGTCTGGTACGCTATCGCGAGAATGTGATGCTGCTGGTGGTCTTCACCTCTGTTCCCATGCTGTTCCTCACAGGTATCAGCTGGCCGCAATCCAGCATCCCTGGAGCCTGGCAGGGCGTATCGTGGCTGATACCATCAACGTTCGGAATCCGCGGATTCCTGCGCATCAGCAGCATGGGTGGCACCTTGCATGATATCCAACCGGAATATCAGGCTTTGTGGATACAAGCATTGGTTTATTTCCTGATTACCTGTATAGTCTATCGCTTCCAAATCATCCGTGCCCGCCGTCACGCGATGGAAGCAAAGAAAGCGCTGAAGTGACCTTAGACCGTAAACGGTAAACTGTAAACCGTAAACACTAAACGCTAACCGTTAACCGTTACCCTTTGCGTCGCCCCCTGTTCCTTGTTACGGCGGTTGACGACTGTGACGACAGCCTGCGCCAAATCGATGAATTTCAAGCCTGTGATGCTGTCGCTGTCGAGGGCTGCTGGCGTTCCCTTGTCACCATTCTCACAGATGCTCTGCACCAACGGAATCTGTGCCAACAGCGGCACACCAACTTCCGCAGCCAAGTTCTTCGCACCGTCCTTGCCAAAGATGTAGTATTTGTTTGCTGGCAGTTCAGCAGGTGTGAACCACGCCATGTTTTCCACCAGTCCCAAAATGGGTACATTCACCTTTTCGTTCTGATACATATCAATACCCTTGCGCGCATCAGCCAACGCCACATTCTGTGGTGTGCTGACGATGATGGCCCCCGTGATGGCGAGTGTCTGCAACAGTGTCAGATGGATGTCGCTGGTGCCTGGAGGGGTATCCAAAATGAAATAATCCAGCTCGCCCCAGTCGGCATCAGCCAACAACTGTTTCAAGGCTGATGTGGCCATTCCACCACGCCATAATGTTGCTGTGTCCTTATTCACGAAGAACCCGATACTCAGCAACTTAACACCATATTGTTCAATTGGAGCTATAAGTTGTCGGCCATCTTTCTCAACGGCATACGGACGCGCATCTTCCACGTTGAACATCTTCGGCATCGAGGGGCCGAAGATATCAGTATCGAGCAAGCCCACCTTGTATCCCAAGCGGGCTAATGCGATGGCGAGATTGGCCGATACCGTTGACTTGCCCACCCCACCTTTTCCTGAACTGACGGCAATGATATTCTTCACCTGCGGCAACAGTTTGTCATCCGTCGGACGGGGAGCCGACTTGAATTCCGTCTGTATCTCCACCTCGATATCCTTGCCGCAATGATAGTGGATGGCAGCCTCAGCAGCCTTCACCGTTGACTTCAAAAACGGATCGGTATCGCGGGGGAACAGCAGGACGATGCCCACCTTCCATTTCTTCCCTTCTTCTGAGGGGTTAAGGGGAACAACCGTTGGCTGGTCAGCCAACATCTCACTCTCTATCAGATTCTTCTTCGTGCCGGCATACGTCACTGTTGCCAGAGCATCGACAATCATTTTGGGATATAATTCCATCGTTGCTGTTTTCTATTTCGAGCTGCAAAAATAGAAAAAAAATATGAATTTTGAATGATGAATAATGATTTTTTTATATCTTTGGCTTTCAGCCGAAGATAGGCTGCGCCTCAGAAAAACCCAAATAAATTTGGTTTTTCGTTCGGCTTGCACTAACTTTGTCCCCAAATAACGAACCTAAATATGAGAACACTATGAAAGTAGGAATTCCAAAAGAGATTAAGAACAACGAGAACCGAGTGGGCATGACCCCTTCGGGCGTTGCCGAGTTAGTGAAACACGGTCATCAGGTCGTCGTACAGCACACGGCTGGCGAAGGCAGCGGATTCAGCGACGAGGAATATGTGAAGGCTGGCGCACAGATTCTCCCCACCATCGAGGATGTCTATGCCGAAGCTGAGATGATTGTGAAGGTAAAGGAACCCATCGAACCGGAGTATGCGCTGATTCGCAAGGGACAGGTGCTATTCACCTATTTCCATTTCGCCTGCGACCGTCCGTTGACCGATGCGATGATGAAGAGCGGTGCGATTTGCATTGCCTACGAAACTGTTGAGAAAGCCGATCGCTCGTTGCCGTTGCTCATCCCCATGAGCGAGGTAGCCGGACGTATGGCGGTACAAAATGGAGCCTATTATCTGCAGAAAACGAAAGGTGGAAAGGGCAAACTGATGGCAGGTGTGCCTGGTGTGAAACCCGCCAAGGTATTGGTGTTGGGTGGCGGAACAGTTGGTGAAGCTTCCGCACGTATTGCTGCCGGCATGGGTGCCGACGTCACCATCACCGATATCTCCTTGCCTCGCTTGAAACAACTCGCTGCCGAGATGCCCGCCAACGTGCATACGCTCTATTCCTCAGAGCATAACATCCGCAAGGAACTGAAAGATGTCGATGTAGTCATCGGCTCCGTACTCATTCCAGGTGATGCCGCACCGAAGCTGATTACGAAGGACATGCTGAAACTGATGGAGCCAGGAACCGTACTCGTTGATGTCGCCATCGATCAGGGCGGATGCTTTGAGACCTCTCATCCCACCACGCACAGCGAACCCGTCTATACCATCGACGGCATCGTCCACTATGCAGTGGCGAACATTCCGGGTGCTGTGCCCAATACCTCGACGACAGCCCTCACCAATGCCACCTTGCGTTATGCGCTTGCGTTGGCCGATAAAGGCTGGAAGCAGGCTTGCCGCGATGATGCTTCCCTCGCCAAGGGTGTCAACATGGTGGAAGGAAAATGCACCTTTGAAGCCGTAGCGAAAGTATGGGGCCTCCCCTATACTCCGTTGGAGATATAAAAACAAAATGATAAATAAAATGACCGGTGTAGATTACATCGGTCATTATATTTTCTATTTAGCCTTGTCTTTCGAACTGCGCTTGGTGCGTTTGTAGCTGCGGTATTCGTCGAGTTCGATTTCCACGTCAGGTTCCTCGAGGACGGCTGTGCGTGGTAGCTGGAACTTCATGTATTTGATATTCAGGCCGCGCTCTATCCATTGGCTTTCGTAATAGGTCTGGATGGATAGGATTTTCCGTGTCGCATCATCGATGCGCTCGTCGTGATAGAGGTCTTCCGTGCGGAAAAGAACAGGCAGTTGGTTCTTCTCCACCATATAAGTGGTATAGGTGAAGAGGAAGTTCGAGTCGGTTTTCAGGTGGACGGTGCCGCCATCGACTAAGAATCGGCGGTAGCGTTCCATAAAATAGGTACTGGTGAGGCGTTTGCGAGGATTCTTCATCTGCGGGTCGCTGAACGTCAGCCAGATCTCCTGTACCTCATCTTCGGCAAAGAAGCGGTCGATGATTTCTATATTGGTGCGCAGGAATGCCACATTCTCCAAGTGCTCCTCCAGCGCCTGCTTCGCCCCTTTGTGCATGCGTGCTCCCTTGATATCGACGCCGATGAAGTTCATATCGGGATAGAGTTTTGCCAACTCCACCGTATATTCACCCTTGCCGCATCCCAGCTCCAGGACAATCGGGTTGTCGTTGTGAAAGTACTGCTCGCGCCAATGTCCTTTCATCTCGAACGGCACCTGCTCCGCAACGGAAAAGGGGTATTGAAACACATTCTTGAACGTCTCCATCTCGGCGAATTTCGCCAGTTTTCCTTTACTCATCTTCTTTCGCTTGAGGTATTTGTCTATTGTTATTCAAATCTCCGTCCGTTCCACTTCAGCGTGCGCTGCTTTTGCTTACCTGTTTCAGTCCACCACTTCGTCATCACGATGTCCTTACCGCTGTGAGGCAGTGCGTAAGATATCCACGCACCGTCGTCCGTACCAAGCGCCCTGTCGATACCCGTGTCTTCGGTATCGACCATCTTCTTCGTGGCATTGTTGTAACGGTAGAAGGCGATGCCGTCAAACTGTCCGGGACTGTATTTGCCGTTGGAGAAGCATGCCACATTGATGGCAAACAACTTGTGTTTCTTGTCGGCCTCGTTCCAGTAGCACGCCTCCACTTTCAGCAAGTGCTCCTCGTATCTCGACTCATAGCATACATAGCCGTTTTTCTCGTCGATAGTCAGCGTACACCCCTCATTTTGGGGCTGTCCTTTCCGATGGCGAAGCCAAGCATTTTTGAAGGCTCCTTCCGATTCGTTGTAACAGTCAACGTCGTCGCCGTCTTTTACTATTTCACACAAGTATGCCCAGACGAAATCACTAATCGTCGGGGTTGCGCCACGATAGTTTACTTTGATAGCGCTGTCCTGTGCTGCCAGTGCCAGCGTGCAACAGACCAGAAGAATTGTCAATGATACTTTTTTCATCTTGTTAGGGTTTATTGGTTTATGCTGCAAAGTTACGATTAAACGAATAAAATGCAAAAGAAAAGTTTGCTTTTTTCATTTTCGAGTATAAATATCATCGAACTTTGAAAGGTCTAAGATACGATTTTTCTAAAACAAAAAAAGACTCGCAGAACTGCAAGTCTTTTATGATATGCGGATGACACAAAGGGGACAGCCCCTTTATGTATGGGCTTATTCGATGACGACGGTGGTCCAGCCGTGCTTGTCTTCGATTTCTCCGTACTGGATACCACGAAGGGTATCGAAGAGTTTCTTGCTCATCGGACCAGGTTTCTCACCGAAGTTATAGCGCTTGCCTGTTTCCAAGTCGTCGATATAGCTGATTGGGCTGATGACAGCAGCAGTACCGCAGGCGCCTGCTTCCTCGAACGTTTCCAGTTCTTCTTCTGGAATCGGACGACGTTCAACCTTCATGCCCAAATCTTCAGCAACCTGCATCAAACTCTTGTTGGTGATAGAAGGCAGAATACTGGTTGACTCCGGTGTGATATAGGTATTGTTCTTGATACCAAAGAAATTGGCAGCACCACACTCGTCGATGTATTTCTTCTCCTTTGCATCGAGGTAGAACTCGCAGGCATAGCCCTTTTCGTGTGCCAGGTTGTTGGCAAAGAGCGATGCAGCATAGTTGCCACCCACCTTATATTTACCTGTTCCAAGAGGTGCAGAACGGTCGAAGTCGCGAATGATAACATACGGGTTGCTGGAGAAACCGCCCTTGAAGTAGGGACCTACCGGTGTTACGAAAATCAGGAACATATATTCTTTGGCGGGATGCACACCTACCTGAGCACTCGTACCGATGAGCAGCGGACGGATATAGAGTGTTGCTCCGCTCTCATAGGTAGGAATCCATTCCTGGTTCAGGCGTACCACCTTCTTGACCATTTCCTCGAACAGCTCTGTGGGCACCTCCGGCATCATGATACCACGACAGGTGGACTGCAGACGTGCTGCATTGTCTTTCACACGGAACACGCGTACCTTGCCGTCTGGACAGCGATAGGCTTTCAGTCCTTCGAACGCCTCCTGGCCGTAGTGCAAGGACGTTGCGGCCATGTGCAGTTTTAAATACTCATCAGAACATACTTCTACTTCGCCCCATTTACCATCGCGATAGTAGCAGCGTACGTTGTAATCGGTCTTCATGTAGCCGAATGAAAGGCTACCCCAATCTAAATTCTTCATATATTTCTAACGTTATGTTGTAATCAATTTGGCTGCAAAATTAATCATATTATTACATTTGAGCAACAAAAAAAGGTAAAAAGTAGTTTTTTCACATTGCATTCTTGCTCATTCGAACGGAATAAACTAACTTTGCCGTTGATTTTAACATTCATAAAGGAAACTAACAATGAAGAAACTGTTTTTTATAGCACTGCTGGCTGTCGGAATGACCGCCGCTGCTCAAGAAAAAGATGTTGTTCAGGGATGTTGCCATGATGGTGGCGTTAAAGTTGCTGACGGCAAGGATGCTGACGATCGTTGGTCATTGCATCTCAACTTAGGTGTGAACATCGCTACAGGCGCACCAGATGGTGTTGACTTTGCCCCCTTCCGCTCTTGGGAATTTGGAGTGACAGCGATTCAGTACGACTACACTCCGAAATGTATGCCGAAGACCACTTTCTCTGCCGGTTTAGGGGTACAATGGCGCAGATATACGCTGAGCGGACACGACAAATTATTTGTCAAGGAAGGTGATGTGTTATATGCTGAAGACCGCGAAGGCTTTATGTCTGACCTGTCTTCCGATATCCACACGTTTGCCATCACGATGCCGTTACTCGTGAAACAGCGCTTCGGCAAGGAGTTTGCCGTTTCACTGGGTGCGCAGCTCAACTGGAATGTCTATGGCCGTTCCAACAGTGAGTACGACTATGGCGACTTGGAGTGCGACCTCGACACCAAGAATATCGGCTACCGTCCTTTCACAGTGGACATTATTGGTATCGTGCACGTTTGCAAGGGTTTAGGCATCTATTGCAAGTACTCTCCGATGAGCGTGTTGAAGAACGGACGCGGTCCTGAGTTCAGATCCGTATCTCTCGGTCTGTACTTCTAAGCGTTACTCGCTTTCGGACTGAATCTTTGAGATTTCAGCTTCTGTCTTGGTCAGTTTGTCCTTGCAGAACTTAATCAATCGCTGTGCAGTTTTCAACTGTGCAGCGATTTCATCTATGCTGTACTCGTCGTTCTCCATCTTACGGACAATATCTTCCAATTGGATAATTGCCTCTTCGTATTTCATTGTTTCTTCCATATGATTATTTTCCTCTTTAACCTTTTACGATTGACTTCACGGCTCCTTTTTCCAGTCGGGTTTCTATTTCGTCGCCCGCTTTCAGTTGGTTGGCATCCCTGACGACTTTACCGTCTTTCATCGTGATGCTGTAGCCACGTTTCAGCATTAGCGCAGGGTCGAGGTTCTTGACTTTCTCCTCGATGAGCTGCAAACGGTGGCGGTGGCGCATAATCAATTGAGAATTAAGAATTGAGAATTGGGAATTGAGCATTGAAAGACTATTGCGACTATCCCTGATGCGTTGCTGCATCGCAGCAAGAAGGTTTGTCTGCAAACGCTCCAAGCGTGCATTCCCGCGCGTCTTCACCAGCGAGAACAGTACGGGAAGGGTTGATGACAGACGTTGTAGCCGCATCTGTTCCATCTCCATGCGCCTTTTCACATAATTGACCAATGCACTCCGCGAATCCTCAATGCGTTCATACAGCTGAGCAAGGTGGTCAATGAGGAAGGCTGCTGCCGCCGTCGGAGTTTTCACCCGTGTATGGGAAATCATATCGAGCACACTCTCATCGCGGTCGTGACCGATACCGGTGATGATGGGCAACGGGAAATTGGCCACATTCTCAGCCAGCAGCAACGTGTCGAAACCACTCAGATCAGTTGTTGCTCCACCACCACGAATGATGACGACCACATCGAAGGCAGCCCCCTCCAACCTCCCCCTCAAGGGGGAGGCTATTTTTTTATAGATACGGTCGAGGGCTGCAATCACAGAAGGCTCCACCTGTTCACCTTGCATCACAGCAGGAAACAGTTCTGTATGAAACTGGAAACCGTATGCATTGTCGGTCAACTGGTTACAGAAATCACCATAACCCGCAGCCGTCTCGCTGGAGATGACGGCGATGCGCTGGGCAAAGAGCGGGATAGTGAGTTCCTTCTGCAGGTCGAACACCCCTTCCTCTTTCAACTGACTGATAATCTCCTGTCGTTTGCGAGCCATATCCCCCATCGTGAACTCCGGATTGATGTCACTGACAATCCACGAGAAACCGTATGCCTCATGAAACTGCGGATATACCTGCAGCATCACATTCATCCCTGCATGCAACGACTGTCCCGTGAGACGTTCGAAATGCGGACGCAACAACTGCCACGTATTTCGCCAGCAGCGTGCCGAAGCCTTTGCCACCAGCTGTTTTGCAGGCGACATCTGCACCAGTTCCATGTAGCAATGTCCGCTGCGTTCGCGCACCTCAGCCAACTCTGCCTGTACCCAATACTCATTGGGCATCGACAGTTCCAAGGTTTCGCGTACCAAGGCATTCAGTTCATATAGGGTTAAGGCATTCATCTTTATTATATTCATACACTCCTCCCCTTTAAGGGGGAGGTTGGGAGGGGGCTATTTATTTTTCTGGTACGCCTGCCAATAATTGGGGAAGCCATAGCCGAAGACATTATCGGGTGTAGCGTAGTTATCACCGCTCTGACGCACTATCTCAATGATTTCTTTGGCAGTCTTGTTGGGAAGCGCCTGCCACAGGCAAGCCACCATTCCAGCTGTCACAGGACAGGAGAAAGAAGTGCCGTTGGCTTTGCTCAAACGTCCGTTGCCTTTCACCACAGCCGTATTCATACCCATCGCCATCACATCGGGTTTCACACGTCCGTCGGCAGCAGGTCCCAAACTGCTAAACGCCGTATTCACCTTCAAGGAGTCAGCAGCGCCGACGGTAAGCATATCGATGGCATCAGCAGGGAACCCGATTTTCTTCCACGTGCCTCGTCCGGCATTTCCCGCACTGTTTACATGTACGATACCTTTTCCTGCCAAAAGCGATGAACTGTTGGAGATGAGTGCCGTGCGGCCGTCAAGTTCCTTGTATTTGTGGCTGGTGGATTTATCGTCGAACTCATAATAGCCCAATGAACTGCTGATGATGTCGGCTCCCACGCTGTCGGCAAACTCCACAGCGGCAGCCCAGTAGTCTTCTTCCACCAGACTCTCGGAATAGCCATCTTCACTGCGCAGCAACCAGAACGATGCATCAGGAGCAGTGCCCACCATCACGTATGGTGCCTTCATCGCGATGCACGACAACACAGAAGTGCCGTGATCGAGTTCATCGAACGGCTGATGACGGCCTGTTGCCACAAAATCGCGCGAACCCAGAATGTCGATACGCTGCATCGACGGGATGCTGTCCACATTCATAAAGCCACCATCGACAACAGCAATGGTGATGCCCTTCCCCGTGAACCCTGCTGCATGCAGGCTGTCACCTCCGAGCATCGTAATCTGCCGCTGACCGGCTCCATAGTAGTTGGGCATGATGGTATCCTTTTTCGTCAGAGTGGTCAGGGGGTAGCGCTTCGCATATTTCACGGAGTCACGGGAAGTCCATACCTTTACCACCTTATTGATATAGTTCTGCTGCTGCAACTGTTTCGCAACAGCCTCATCATTGGTGCTCACCACCAAGGTGTTGTTCCACTTGCTCTTGGATACCACCTTCACACCCAGCTGCTCCACAGCCGAGATATACTGCGGGCTGACAGGAAGGTCGGTTGCATCGAGTTTCAGATGTTGTTTCTTGCGTCGCTCGATAGCTTTGGGCGACAGAAACTTCTCCGGCTGTTTCAACGAATACGGAGTACCCTTCTTGTCGGTCAGATATACGCGATACAAGTATTGTTTCTGTGTCTGTTGAGCAAAAACGATGTTTGCTGACAGAAGCAATAAGAATAGTAACAGGTATTTTTTCATATCGAAATCTTTTTAAATAATGTGCAAAAGTAACGTATTATGATGGAATATCCAAAAAAAAATGTAACTTTGCAGCAAATTATGGACAACAAACAAGCAACATTAGAATTAGGAACGAAACCTGTGGGAAAACTGCTGGTGCAGTATGCCACACCTGCCATCATCGCGATGACAGCCTCATCGCTGTATAATATGGTGGATTCCATCTTCATCGGACAAGGTGTGAATGCAACAGCTATCTCCGGTTTGGCCATCACGTTCCCGTTCATGAACCTCAGCGGTGCTTTCGGTGCCGCCATTGGTGTGGGAGCCTCCACGCTCATCTCCATGAAACTGGGACAGAAGGACTACGAGGCCGCCAAACACTTGTTGGGCAATGCCGTATCGCTGAAGGTGATTACGGGTTTGCTGCTGATGGCGGTATGCCTCATCTTCCTGAACCCTATCCTCCGATTCTTCGGTGCCAGCGATGCAACGCTCCCTTACGCCAAGGATTATATGGAGATTATCCTGCTGGGCAATGTCATCACACACCTGTATTTCGGCATGAACGCTGTGCTGCGGTCGGCATCGAAACCCAAGCAGGCGATGTATGCAACGATGTTTACCGTTGCCTTGAACACCCTCCTCGACCCCATCTTTATCTGGGTGTTTGAATGGGGCATCCGCGGTGCCGCCATCGCGACCATCCTGGCACAGGCAACGGCGCTCTGTTGGCAGGTGAGCATCTTCTGCAACAAGAAAGAACTGCTGCACTTCAAGCGCGGCACCTTCCAACCACGATGGGATTTGGTCAAGAATATCCTCGGCATCGGTATGTCTCCCTTCACGATGAACGCCTGTGCCTGTTTGGTGGTTATCTTCGTCAACAACCAACTGGTAAGCTACGGCGGCGATGCTGCCGTTGGCGCCTATGGTATTGCCAACCGTATCGCCTTCATCTTCTTCATGGTGGTGATGGGTATCAATCAGGGTATGCAGCCGATAGCAGGATACAACTTTGGTGCTCAGCAGATGGACCGTGTGATGCAGGTACTGAAATACGCCATCGCTGGTGGTGTGGCCATTATGACC
>CADBAP010000022.1 GCA_902792685.1 uncultured Prevotellaceae bacterium | reverse complement strand
GAAGTATTACAACAAGTCATTCCATTTCCCAGGAGGTCATACTCCGACAGCAGATGAAGTCCGTGACTGGTATGTACCTTTGGCTAAGAATCTATTGAAATCCATTTGAAAAGTAAATGAAAGAACTGAATCTCTTACATATCGTCCTTATCTACCTCGCTGTCATCAACGTGGTCACTTTTTTCATGTACGGCATCGACAAGTGGAAAGCCAAGAAGTCTAAGTGGCGTATAAGAGAGACTGCATTATTGGGCTTGGCTGTACTTGGTGGTAGTATTGGAGCTTGGTTAGGAATAAAAGTCTGGCATCATAAGACCCAGCATAAGAAATTCAAATATGGTGTCCCAGCTATTATCATTATTCAACTCGCATTAATCGTCTATTTTATAATATCAAAAACAATATGAAAAGTTTTAAGTCAACAGCGTGGATTCTTCCACAACCAGTGCTGATTATCGGCACTTATGATAAGAACGGTAAGTCCAACGCAATGAACGCTGCTTGGGGAGGTCAATGGGATATGCACGAAATCATTATCTCACTTGGTTCTCATGCTACAACGGACAACCTTGCTGAAAATCCAGAGTTTACAGTTACTTTCGCTACTAAAGAGACCATGATTGCTTCTGACTATGTCGGTATCGTTAGCGGCAGGAACACACCTGGTAAGATGGAAAAGGCTGGTTGGACAGTTGAGAAGGCTCCGAATGTTAATGCTCCTGTGTTCAAAGAGTTCCCAATGACACTTGAATGTCGGGTGAAACAAAAGATAGATGAGAGCGAGACAGGCTATTATCTTGTTGCTGAAATCGTCAATATCCTCTGTGATGAAAAGTACCTGGCTGAAGATGGAAAGCCCGATGTAGAGAAAATGGAACTTATCACCTTCGATCCGGTACACCACACTTACATACAGCTTGGCAAGACAGTAGGTAACGCATTCTCTGATGGTAAACAACTGAAATAGGGAATGCCCCGGAGGGAATTCAAATTGAGATAACGATATGAAGTGGACTGTATTATCAGATAATCGAACCAATGACAGCCAACTCTTTACGGAGCATGGCCTTTCTATCCTATTGGAAACAGAACGATATAGGATTCTGCTTGATACTGGAGCAAGTGATGTGATTATCAGAAATGCGTACTTGTTGGGTATAGACCTCAGTACAGTTGATTATGTATTCATTTCTCACGGACATAGCGACCATGCGGGAGGTTTACGATATTTCCTGGAGTTGAACCGACAAGCAAAAGTTATCGTATCGCCTGATGCAATGAGCGGAAATTTCTACTCCAAACGAGGGAATCTGCATAGCATAACGACAGCATGGCCAGAGAGCATAAAGGACAGGCTCATAACAGTAGAAAAGACGAACGAGATTGCCGATGGTCTTGGTATTATTGCCCATATTCCTCAGATTCACCCAATGCCAAAAGGAAATACACACCTTTTTGTGAAAGATGCTAATGGCGAATATGTGAATGATGATTTCCGTCATGAACTGGCTTTATATACCGATGGCTTTTTATTCACTGGCTGCGCTCATAGTGGAATAGAGAACATACTGGCAGCCTGTCCTTATCCTGTAAAGTTTGTAGTAGGTGGCTTTCACTTACTCGACGGTCAGGAGTCGGAAGAAGAACTAAAGGTTTTGGCTAAAAGACTGAAGGAACACTATCCTATAACGCAGTTCTATACAAGCCATTGCACTGGCGATAAAGTGTTTGAGGTAATGAAGGGCGTGATGGGAGAACAACTACAGTCCTTCAGATGTGGAACTATAAATCAAGATTAGACTACAATGTTACAACAGATCGCAGATTTTACAGCCTGGCCCATACTGACAGGCATCCTTGTGGGCTATATTGCTAACCGCATTATGAGTGGTGAAGGTAAGGGGTGCTGCATGAACCTGATCATCGGTATCCTCGGCAGCTATGTCGGGACGTTCATTAGTCATCTGCTGAACATAGAACTGTTAGGCAAAGGCTATCTAACCAACTTCGTGTTCTGTGTCGTTGGTGCCGTTACCGTATTGTGGATTTGGAAGAAACTGTTTGATTAGAGATGGAGAGAATAGCGGTCTATCCAAATTATTAACTAAAGTTGATTCTTTAAGAAGAAATGATTGAAATAGGACTGAAACATACAAGCGAACTGACTGTAAGTGAATCTCTAACCGCTATTCAGATGGGGTCTGGAGATATGCCTGTGCTTGCTACCCCTGCCATGATGGCCTTGATGGAGAACGCTGCAATGCTTGCCGTCGCTGATGAACTGCCTGAAGGTTGCACAACCGTTGGTGGTTATATCGAATCCTCGCATCTGAAACCCTCGAAGATTGGCGACAAAGTATCTGCTACAGCCGAGGTGACCAAAGTTGACGGCAAGAAGATAGCGTTTAAGGTGTCTGCTTCCTCTGGTGATACGCTGCTTGGTGAAGGTACACACCTGAGATTCATTGTTGACAGAGAACGTTTCCTACCTGTAGAAAAAAAATTAAAATAAGGCAGCAATTCGAAAGTTGCTGCCTTGTTTTATTGCGGAGTGAGAGGGTTCCCTCTTTTACTTCTTGCTGGCTTTATACGCACGGAATTTCTGGAGGAAGTCGTCGTAGTAGGATTTGTTCAGGAACCAGATGCGGCTGTCGCCTTCCGTTGCCTTCAGCGTACGTGGGTCGGAAGGTGCATGTTTGAAGTTAAACTGTAGCTGCAGCGTCTTCCTGTCGTCGCCCGTCAGGGTGATCCATTCTTCATCTCCGTCAAACAGGATGACGTCGTCGCCATCGAAGGTTGCCGTTTCCTCGTCGCTGCGCAAGAGACTGGGTACGGACCATCCTATGAGCGGTTTTTCCATATTCCAGTCGCGTGTCTGTAGAACGAGGTATTTTTTTCCCTTGTACCAGACGAGCGGAACAGCGTAGCGGAACATATCCGTATAGGATGCGATGAGTTCTTCGAGTGCAAACTCCAGTGCGACGTTGGCTTCTTCCATGTTGGTGATTTTCTTGTCATCAGGTGCGATGCTGTTGTAGTAGAACGCTTCCTGTATATAGGGGAAGGCACGGTATGGGGCATAGTTCATCAACAGCGTTGCGAAGACGAGTTTGGTGCCGTTGGTCACAGGGTCGCATTTTCCCAGCTCCTGTTCGAAGGCGTCCATTGCCATCTGACTGTATTCGAACATCTTCTCGTAATCCTGCCTGTTCAGATAGATGAGAGAAAGGGTATAGCAGGAGAGACCCTTGAGCGTGTCTGTGAGGACGGTCTGCTTGTTGGCAACTTCCAATGCTCTGTTGGCATAGTAGAGTGCCCGTTCGTCGTTGCGTGTGTAACCCAGCGTGTCTTTCAGGAACGCGTCGGCAGCACGCAGTTGCAGCTTGCCGTCATTGGGATTTTTGTCTGCTTGTGCAGCTCTTTTCTCCGATTCATTGACTTGTGCATTCACCTGGAATGCGAAGGCGCCCATCAGCGCCATGAGGATGATTAATTTTTTCATATAGGTTGTTTTTTATGTTTGATTCTTGATGCTTGATGCTTCATTCAGCTGGCAAAAGTAATACCTTTTTATGGATGAGCAAAAAGTTTTGTAAAAAAATCGAGGAGGATTCCCCTATCAACTTTTGGGGAAATCCTCCTTGTCGTTTAGGAATAATCCTTTTGATACCTTGTGAAAAACTCCGACCTTTGCCGTTGTAAAAGAATAATAACCACAAAAGATAGGAGATACAATGATGAAGAAGATGATGATTCTGGCAATGATGATGGTCATGACCGTCGCAGCCAACGCAATGAGCTATACCTCAGCAAAGAACGAGGCGCTGTTCCTCAGCGACAAGATGGCTTACGAACTGAACCTTACGGAAGATCAGTATATGAGGGTGTATGAACTCAACCTCAACTATCTGTTGAGTTTAGACAGGGCAGGCGATGTGTACGGTCGCTCGTGGGACTGCCGCAATACTGGAATCCGTTGTGTGCTGACCACTTCCCAGTACAACCGCTATGTGCGACTCGGCTACTTCTATCGCCCCGTAGCATGGAGGGCTGGCACCTGGTCGTTCGGCGTCTATGCCCGTTACGACAGAGGATACTACTGCTATCACCGCCCAGTACCGCCTCCCGTTCATCACGGTCCTGCACCTGCACCTCATCACGGACATGGTCCTCATCACGGACCCGCCCCTCATCACGGCAAACCAGGACCAGCCCCACACCATAACTGGCACCACAGATGATGATAAGTAAAAAGAAGCCCCCTTAAAGGAGGCTTTTTTCACACCATACAGCTGGTAACGCCCAGCGTAGTTCCTATTGCCGTCAGGATGGCAATCACAGTTTGTATGACAAACTTCCAAATGTCTTTCTTTGTTCCCATAGTTGTTTACAGTTTAGAGTTTAGTGTTTAGAGAAACCTTTACGGGGTAAAGGTCGGAGGGTTATTACTTCACGATTTGATAACCAATGATGACGGCAATTAGTCCGAGGGCGAAACTGAGCAATGTATATAGCACAGCTGAAAGCATTGAGCCGTCACGTCCTAATAGTAGATTCTCGTTCATAAATGTAGAGAAGGTTGTGAAGCCGCCACAAAAACCGGTCACCAAAACTAGTTTTGTGGTGGGGGAAATCTGTCCACCAAGCGACAGTCCGGAAAGCAGGCCTATCAGGAAACAGCCAATGACATTGACCGTCATCGTTCCCCAAGGGAATGATACGGCCACCCATGACTGAACGGCTTTACCAACCAGATAGCGTGCGCCGCCTCCAAAGAAACTGCCAATGCAGACGAAGAGTAGTTCCTTCATTGTCGTAACAAGACTCAACTTTTGTTAATATTGAGGGCAAAATTACAAATAATCGGCTAAAGAAGTGTATCTTTGGCATTCGATTTAATAAGAATTAGCATGGTTGTCGCTATTTTTTCTATACAAAATGCGGCTGGCTGTAATTATTTCACTTTTTCTGCGACTAATAGGTCAAACGAAAGAGTTAAAACGATGGAAACAAAAGAATTAGAGAAAGAATTCCTGAGCATGATCGAGGAGCAGAAACGTACTATCTATAAGGTGTGCTACATGTATGCGAACGATCAAGACGACCTGAACGATCTGTTTCAGGAAACGGTGCTGAACCTGTGGAAGGGGTTTCCCAAATATCGGGGCGACAGCACCTTCAATACCTGGGTATATCGTATCGCCATGAACACTTGTATCACCTTCCTGCGTCGCTCCAACACCCGTCTGCAGACAGTCCCGATGACGACACAAATAGCGGGGTGCCTGGTGACGGATGAGGAAACGGAGGCGAGGCTCAAGGAACTCTATACGCTCATCAACCAACTCGGAAAATTGGAACGCGCGCTGATTCTCCTCTGGCTCGAAGAACGTAACTATCAGGAAATGGCCGATATTCTCGGTATCTCTAAGGTAAACGTCGGTGTGAAACTCAATCGTATCAGAGAGAAATTAAAAAGAATGTCTAATAGTTAAAACATTGAATCATGGAACTTGACGATTTGAAAACCAGTTGGAACGCTCTCGATAAGCGTCTGGCAGAAACAGAAATAGTGAATATGCGTATGGTGAAGGAAATGGTTTCGCAGAAAACCAAAACGGCCTTCGACGGCATTATGGGACATAATATCTACAACCTCGTTGTCTGTACGCTGATTATCTGTGTGGTGTTCCCTTATGTCTATATGAACACGCCCATTCGTCCGCTCTCTTTCGCCATCGTGGAAGGTATGATGGTAATCGGACTGATCCCACAGATATGGAAGCTCTCGCTGTTGTCGAGATTCGACTTGGGCGGCAAGAAGTGTAATGAGCTGAGCAGTCTCGTACTCCAATACAAGAAGGTGTGCCACCACGAAAAAATCTGGATAATTGCTGGTGTATGCCTGGCGATGGTTGCCTTCTACATCCTGGAACTCGGATTCAACAAAGAAGCCGGCTACGAATTGGGCACACGTCTCATACTCCCTCTCGGACTCTCTGTGCTCACCTTAGGTCTGGGACTCGTCATTGCCAAGTGGCAACTTCGCCGTCAAGCCCAGCAGATGCGTGAGGTTGAACGGGGTCTGGAGGAGCTAAAAGATTTTGAAGAATAAGTTTTTTTAATCATATTCATAATTAGTTGAAAAGAAATTTGTATATTTGCAGCATCCGTCGTTGACGGATGCTGCAATGTTGTTTTATGGGCATATTGCAGAAACGAATCAACGGAAAAATATCAACAGAACAAGCAATGAAAACAGAAATCATACCTCAGGAGAGCAGTCGTGCGGAGGCATACCGTATGTGGATGTCATCGCCGATGCCGATGGTGACGTTTGTGAAGACACTGGATGTAAGCCGTCTGGTGAAGGTGAGCAAGCGTACAGGCGTGAAGTTCAATACGCTGTTGTGCTGGTGCATCGGCAAGGCTGCCGACAGCATCGACGAGTTTCATGTGCTGCTCGAAAAAACCAAGCTGTTCCGCTACGACAAGCTTGGTCTCAATGTGATTGTGGACAATTGTCAGGGAGGCATTAGCAACTGCGATATTCCTTTCTCGGAGGATTTGCAGCAGTTCAATCATGACTACCAGTCGCTGACGGCTCAGGTGGCAAACGAATGCCGCAATCTCGCACTCGACGACTGTGCCGTCATCGGCACGTCGGCCATCATACAAACAGAACTCGACTGCATCGTCAACCAATATACGGGCATCTTTACCAATCCGTTTATCTGTTGGGGCAGGTATCGCAAACACCTGTTCAAGACCACGCTGCCTGTATGCATCCAGTTTCATCACGTCCAGATGGATGGCGGTCATGCTGCCAAGTTCCTGCAATGTCTGCAGGATGTAATCAGTGGGCTATCATCGTCAGCAGGGTAGGCACTGTTTTTTGATAAACACGAGATTAGCCACCATATACATAAAAATAAGGTGCTTAATTTTCTCATATCAAGTTTTTAGTCTAATTTTGGCGCAAAGATAAGGAATTGTATTTTAAAATCAAAAAGATCCTCGATTATAATTTTTCACCTTGTAAAGGTATATTTGATTTCGGTCAATAAAACGGGGCCTTTCGTAAAAAACAGATGGAAAAAGGTTGGAGCATCGCAGAATGGATATACCTTTGCAGCGTTTTAAGGAAAAAGATTAGGATAACATTTAAAAGTAGAGAAAGGAAAAAGATTATGATGTTAACAATGTTTTCACTGGCCGTAGAGGTCTTTGCTGCAGCTCAGGCTGTGTATATTTGCAAGAAAGCAAATAAAATTGAGAAATAAAAAAGATTGTTTAGAGAAAAGAAATTACGCTTATCATTTGTATGAAACAGCAGCTGCAACGACGTTGTAGCTGCTGTTGTTTTGTGAAAATAACGGAAAAAAGTTGCTTGTTGATGATATTTCAATGATTATTACTATATTTGCATGGTGAAAGGAGCAAGGAGCAAGGGGCTGGGGGCAAGGGGCTAGAAAAATAATTGTATATATAATATGAATAAGGTGAGAATTACAGCGGTTCGCCAGACGGTATATCCTGACTTGATGGCGAAATACGAGAACCCGATCGAGCATGCTTGTGAGGTGCGAGTGGGACAGGAGTGGATATCTGTTGACGGACAGTGCCCAGAAGGTATGTGTCCTTCTGCCTGGTCGTCGATGCGCGAATTTGTGGAGTCGCTGGCCAGAGGCGAAGGCCATTTCTTTGCAGACCAACAAACGGCTCCCGACGGAACGGTTCAGTACAGCAACGGTTGGATGAAGAATCCGATGAGTGCGATGATCAGCTGCAATGACGGTTTCCGTCCGTTTAGTTTCTATATTGAAGTGATGGACTAATGTTCCATGAAAAAAAATAATGATCTTGTAATTTTCAGATAGCGTTTTGCATCTAAGGTGTAAACGACAAACAAAAAAGATGAAACAAGAAGAGTTTTTTACCCAACTGGTACGAGAGCACAAGGGCACCATCTATACCGTGTGCTATATGTTCTCAAAGGACGAAGAGGAAGTGAACGACCTCTTTCAGGAGACGCTGATCAACATGTGGAAAGGCATCGGTGGTTTTCGCGAAGAAAGTAAGATCAGCACGTGGATCTATCGTGTAGCCCTGAACACATGTCTTCTGCAAGAGCGCAAGAAAAAGAAGGAGGTGAAGAAAGTGCCTCTGACGATGGATGTGAACTTCTTCCAGGACAACGACACCAACAGTACGCAGGTCAGAATGCTCCATCAGCGCATCGGAAAACTTGGTTTGGTCGACAGAGCCTTGGTGATGATGTGGCTGGAGGGCATGAGCTACGACGAGATTGGTGCCGTGATGGGAATCTCTGCTCAGAACGTTGGGGTAAAGCTCTTCCGTATCAAGGAGAACCTGAAGAAAGGGTGAGGAGACCCACCCCCGACCCCTCCCTAGGGAGGGGAATGGTTAAAGGTTAATGGTTAAAGGTTATTGACCGATTAAAAATGTAAAACAAAAAATTACAAGAATATGGAAAATATGGAATTCGAGGAAATGCGCAATCAGTTTGCCATCCTTAAACAACAATTGGATAAGCAGGAAATCGTCAGCGACCATCTGTTGCGTGAGACGATGAAAGCGAAGAAGGGTAATATCAATAGTACCAAACGGATGTGCTATGCCTGTGTTGTAATAGCCTTGTTGCTGACACCCCTGAACTTCTACACCCATGCATGGGGCCTGGCCTTCAGCATCGTGACCTGTCTGATGATGTTGTTCTGCGCCGCTGCCACCTATTACATCCACAAGCCCGTTGACGACCTGAACTTCCTGACAGACGACTTTGCAACGGTGGCTCGCGTGATGGCGAAGTTCAAGAAGCAATACAACCAGTGGCTGCTCTTTTCACCGGTCATCCTGATTCCCTGGATCGGTTGGGCTTGCTACGATTTCGGCTGGAAGCATGCACCAGAAGGTGTGAACCCCCTGTGGATGTGCTTCCCCCTGCTCATCGGCGCCGTCATTGGTGGAGCCATCGGCCTCTACTATCACTTCAAGGCCGTGAATGCTGCACAGGACATCATAGATCAGATACATGAGTAGATGGCATGGAAACTGAAATACCGATGTAAAGCCTGTGGATACGAGGCTGATGTATATGAAGGGCGAGGCCTTTTCCGTCAGCAGATTACCTCAGTGAGTTGCCCCGACTGCAAGACGATCCAGAATCTTGTGGTCGGCGGCATCATTGCTGATGTAGCCCCTTCCTACAGAAGCGAGGTAGGGAGGCTGTGCCTGAACTGTGGCAGCGATCAAATCCGTATCTGGGACCGGCGAACCTGTCCGAAGTGTCAGGGTGAGATGGAGGCGACAGGGGAGAAGGAGTTTTGGACGTGACAATTTGGCAGATATGACAACGTAAAGGTAAATGTTGTACGTTTGGCACGATTTTCGCAATGGAAAGGTCAAACGATACAACAATTTAATTTATACAACAATGAACATTAAACCATTAGCAGATCGCGTGTTGGTAGTTCCAGCACCTGCAGAAGAGAAAGTGGGCGGCATCATTATTCCTGATACCGCTAAAGAGAAACCCTTACACGGTAAGGTTGTTGCTGTTGGCAACGGCACCAAAGACGAAGAAATGGTGCTGAAGGCTGGCGATGAAGTGCTCTACGGCAAATATAGCGGCACAGAGTTGGAGTTTGAAGGTGAGAAATACCTGATCATGCGTCAGAGCGACGTTCTCGCAGTTATTGGATAAGTAAAATCGACATATCGTCATATCGACATATCGACATGACGACATAACGAATAAAAAATAAAATAAAACTATGGCAAAAGATATTAAATTCAATATGGATGCCCGCGACTTGCTGAAGAAGGGCGTCGATCAGTTGGCAAACGCAGTAAAGGTTACACTTGGCCCGAAAGGTCGTAATGTTGTGATTGAAAAGAAGTTTGGTGCTCCTCAAATCACCAAGGACGGTGTGACTGTTGCCAAAGAAGTAGAACTGGAAGACAAGTTTGAGAATACGGGTGCACAGCTCGTCAAGAGTGTGGCTTCAAAGACTGGTGACGATGCTGGTGATGGTACCACAACAGCTACTATCCTGACACAGGCGATTGTCAATGAGGGTTTGAAGAACGTAACGGCTGGTGCCAACCCGATGGACTTGAAGCGTGGTATCGACAAAGCTGTTGATAAGGTCGTTGAGTTCATCAAGGACAATGCTGAACAGGTTGGTGACAACTACGACAAGATAGAGCAGGTGGCTACTGTCAGTGCCAACAACGATAAGGAAATCGGTAAACTGCTGGCCGACGCGATGCGCCAGGTAAGCAAGGACGGTGTGATCACCATCGAGGAGAGCAAGAGTCGCGACACCAATATCGGTGTGGTAGAAGGTATGCAGTTCGACCGCGGTTACCTGTCTGCTTATTTCGTTACCGATGCAGACAAGTTGGAGTGTGTGATGGAGAATCCGTATATCCTGATCTACGACAAGAAGATTTCCAACATCAAAGATTTCCTGCCTATCCTGCAGCCTGCAGCAGAGAGCGGCCGTCCGTTGCTCGTTATCGCTGAGGATGTAGATTCTGAGGCACTGACCACATTGGTTGTCAACCGTCTGCGCGGCGGCTTGAAGATCTGTGCTGTAAAGGCTCCAGGCTTCGGCGACCGTCGCAAGGCTATGCTGGAAGATATTGCCGTACTGACTGGCGGTATCGTCATCAGCGAGGAGAAGGGTCTGTCACTTGACAAGGCTACGCTTGAGATGCTGGGTACCTGTGACAAGGTGACAGTCAGCAAGGACAACACCACCATCGTCAACGGTGCTGGTGAGAAGCAGGCTATCGCTGACCGTGTGGCTCAGATTAAGAAAGAAATTGAAAATACCACTAGCTCATACGACAAGGAAAAGCTGCAGGAGCGTCTGGCTAAGCTCGCAGGCGGTGTGGCTGTCCTCTATGTCGGTGCCAACAGCGAGGTGGAGATGAAAGAAAAGAAAGACCGTGTTGACGACGCACTCTGTGCAACCCGTGCAGCCATCGAGGAAGGTGTTGTTGTAGGCGGTGGTACCACTTACATCCGTGCACTGGATGCCCTGAAGGGTCTGAAGGGTGACAACGCGGACGAGCAGACGGGTATCAATATCGTTGAGCGCGCCATCGAAGAGCCTCTGCGTCAGATCGTTATCAACGCTGGCGGCGAAGGGGCTGTTGTCGTACAGAAGGTACGCGAGGGCAAGGGCGACTTCGGTTTCAATGCCCGTACCGATGCTTACGAGGACTTGCGTGCAGCAGGTATCGTTGACCCCGCAAAGGTTGCTCGTGTAGCTCTTGAGAATGCTGCCTCTATCGCAGGTATGTTCCTGACCACAGAATGTCTCATCGTTGACAAACCAGAGAAGGAACCCGCAATGCCGATGGGTGGTGCACCAGGAATGGGTGGAATGATGTAAAAATGTAAAGTCTGTATATCAAAAAGGAGATGTTCGTTACGAATGTCTCCTTTTTTTTGAAAAAATGTAGTTAAATATGTATTTTTTTTACGATTTCTCTTGTGGGGAATGAAAAAAGGCCCTATCTTTGCAACTGAAATCTGATGGAAGGTCGTTGTACCAACCGAAGATTGATATTTTTGATTTGTTTTAGTAGATTAGTTTTTAAGTAGTTTGTTTTGGAAATCGGACGTCGTGATGACATCCGATTTTTTTATTTACCTATTCATTCGTAATTGAGATTTTTTGCTTAATTTTGCAGCGTGATAGAAGTCAAAACAACATGCACGAACTGAAACAATTATATAAAAGGTGGTGTGGTGAGGAGCCGGCAGCCATCGAACAGCTTGCGGGCGCAGGCAGTAACCGATTGTATTATAGACTGACCAACCCTCAGGGAGAAAGCGTCATTGGTGTCGTGGGAACGAGTCGTGATGAGAACCACGCGTTTATCTATCTTGCCCAGCATTTCACGCAACGGCAGTTGCCGGTGCCAGAAATTTTGGCTGTTGACGATGACGAGATGCGGTATCTGCAAACCGACCTGGGACCAGTTTCCTTGTTTGACGCACTGAAAGGTGGACGCGATGCGGGTGGCCGTTACAACCAGCAGGAGAAGCAGCTGCTGATCAGAACCATTCGTGAACTGCCCAATATCCAATTTCGTGGAGCACGTGGACTCGACTGGAAAAACTGCTATCCGCAGCCGGAGTTTGATGTCGATAATGTGTTGTTTGACCTGAATTATTTCAAATACTGTTTCCTGAAGGCTACAGATCTGGACTTTCACGAGATGAAGCTGGAAGCCAACTTCCGACTGTTGGCCAAAGACCTTACATCCGAGCAGATGGATTGTTTCCTCTATCGCGACTTCCAGGCACGAAACGTGATGTTGAAAGCTTCGCCTGATGGGGGAAAGACGGGAGGCGACCTATTCTTCATCGACTTTCAGGGAGGTCGGAAGGGACCGCTGTACTATGATTTGGCCTCGTTCCTGTGGCAGGCTTCCGCGAAATACTCGCACCGTTTGCGTCGCGAACTGATTAAGGAATACTACGACGAGTTGAAGAAATATACAGAGGTGCCGCCCGTGCACCATTTCGCCAACCAGTTGGCGCTGTTTGTGCTCTTCCGCACGTTGCAGGTGTTGGGCGCATACGGATTCAGAGGTTATTTCGAACACAAACAGCATTTCGTTGACAGCATACCGCCTGCCATACAGAATCTGCGTGAGGTGCTGGACTTTTTCCGTGGAAACGGAGAAGCGGGCATCTCTGAAAACGAGAATATGCCTTATCCCTATCTGATGGATGTGTTGCAACGACTGACGGAACTGCCACAGTTTGCCCCCAAGCCGCAGCAACCTGTTGTGCGCAGCGACGGATACAAAACGGTGGAGAAAGATATCTATGAGGCGCATCCGCAAGACGGTCCTGCTACCTTCTCGAAATACGACGGGAAGGGTCCACTGGTGGTGCGCGTGTTCAGTTTCTCCTACCACAAGGGAATCCCTGCGGATGAGTCAGGGAATGGTGGCGGATATGTGTTTGACTGCCGTAGCACCCATAATCCTGGACGCTATGAGCCGTATAAGAAGATTACGGGATTGGATGAACCCGTCATCCGTTTTTTGGAAGACGATGGTGAGATTCTGACGTTCCTGGAGAGTGTCTATCAGTTGGCCGATCATCATGTGGAACGCTATATACAGCGCGGCTTTACCTCCCTGATGTTCTCATTCGGTTGTACAGGTGGTCAGCACCGTTCGGTATATTGTGCCCAACATCTGGCAGAACACATCCACGAGAAATATGGGGTGGAGGTGCATATCTGTCATCGTGAACAGGGAATCACACAGGTATTGAAAAACACAAAGGTGTAGGAAAGGGATTCGAGCGCGTTATTTTCCCAGCAGTCTTCGAATCCACTCGATATTGTCTATCCACTGAACGATAGGACCGATGATGGGAATAGCGCGAAGACCGCCCCAGCGCAACTGGTTGATCTCGTCAGGAAGCATGTGCGAGACGGCGATGTTCACTTCCTGGTTGGCCATTGAACTCACATATCCTGTGGCAGCAGACTTTGCCGCCTGTTTCTTCATCGTCTTGGTAGCTTCTTCAGCCGTCTCACCTGTAGCGGTTGTCACCATCTTGCTGTATTTGGTAAAGAGATTCGTGTATTCCTGATACATCGGACTCTCCATAAAAGCTGTGGCGAAAGCTGCCTGACTGCTGCATTCAGCTGCTTTCTGCTCCAAACGACTGAAAAAAGCATCAACATCCTGACGGGCTTCAGGAGTGAGCTGGAACTGCTGGTCTATAATGTCGCGATAGGGCTTGAGCCATTCTTTTCTGTCTGTCATCGTACGATAAGTTTTAGATAAGGTGAAATAATTGTGGTGGCAAAGATAATATTTTATTTGCATATCTCCAATTTTTTTCCTACTTTTGTCCCCATGAAGCAAGCAATGATATTTGCAGCGGGCTTGGGAACCCGTTTGAAACCGTTGACCGACACGATGCCGAAGGCATTGGTGAGGGTTGGCGGAAAGCCGTTGCTCGAACATGTAGTGCTTCGTTTGAAGGATGCGGGTTATGAGCGTATTGTCGTCAATGTCCATCATTTTGCTGACCAGATTATCGACTTCCTGAAGGAACAAAACAACTTCGGGCTGGATATCCGTATCTCTGACGAACGTGAGGCGCTGTTGGAGACAGGCGGCGGCATCAAGAAAGCGCTTCCGCTTTTTGACCCTACAGAACCGATCCTGATTCATAATGTCGATATCCTGAGTAATCTCGATCTCCAGTCGTTGCCCACCGATGCTCCGTTGCTCGTTGTCAGTCAGCGCCAAACCAAACGCTATCTGCTGTTCAACGACGAGATGCGTCTGCAGGGTTGGACGAATATCGAAACGGGAGAGGTGAAAGGCCCGATAGCTGATCGTCAAAGGTCAAAGGTCGATGGTCAGCGGCTGCTCCTTGCTTTCAGCGGTATCCACATGTTTCATCCGTCGTTAGCACCCCTGTTGGCTGACTGGCCCGATCGTTTTCCCATTATGGACTTCTACCTGAAGGCCTGTGGCGATCACCTGATTCGAGGCTACGTGGCTCATGATCTCCGTCTGCTGGACGTAGGCAAGCTCGATTCGCTGGAAGAAGCTGAGAAATTTTTAAATAAATAAAATACGATGCAAAAGATTATTATTCTGGATTTCGGTTCACAGACAACGCAGCTGATTGGCCGTCGTGTACGTGAACTGGACACATTTTGTGAGATTCTTCCTTACAACAAATTCCCTGTGGACGATGACTCCGTTATCGGTGTCATCCTGAGCGGCTCGCCGTTTTCCGTTCACGACCCAGAGGCTTTCAAGGTTGACCTCAGCCAGTTTGTAGGCAAGGTGCCGGTATTGGGTATCTGCTACGGTTCGCAATATATCTCCTATGCCAACGGCGGAAAGGTGGAGAAGACCAATACCCGCGAGTATGGTCGCGCCCATCTGGAGACCGTTGACACGCAGAATCCTTTGTTCAAGGGTTTCGACCAGCACTCACAGGTGTGGATGAGTCACGGCGACACCATCACCGCCATTCCCGACGGCTTTGAGTGTATCGCTTCTACCAAGGATGTGAAATACGCCGCATATTGGAAGCAGGCATTTAACACCCCTCCCTCACAGGGAGGGGATGGGGGTGGGTCTTCTCTTTTTGCCGTCCAGTTCCATCCGGAGGTGTTCCACACCATTCAGGGTTCCCTGCTGCTGAAGAATTTCGTGGTTGACATCTGTGGTTCCAAGCAAGACTGGAGTGCAGCGTCGTTTGTCGATACGACTGTTGCCGAACTCCGCGAGCAGATAGGCAGCGACCGTGTGATCTTGGGTTTGTCGGGAGGTGTTGACTCCAGCGTTGCTGCTGTGTTGTTGAACAAAGCTATCGGCGATCGGCTGACCTGTATCTTCGTGGATCACGGTATGTTGCGCAAGAATGAGTTTACGCAGGTGATGGAAGACTATAAGGTGCTGGGCTTGAACGTGATAGGTGTGGATGCCAGCGAGAAGTTCTTCTCCGACCTTGCCGGCGTCACCGATCCGGAACAGAAGCGCAAGATTATCGGTCGCGACTTCATCGAGGTGTTCAATGAGCAGGCTAAGGCCATCATCAATTCTAATGGTGGAGGACAGGAAGGGGCTGTTCGTTGGTTGGCTCAAGGCACCATCTATCCTGACCGCATCGAGTCACTGAATATCACGGGTAAGGTTATCAAGAGTCATCATAATGTGGGCGGCTTGCCCAAGGAGATGAACCTCCAGCTGTGTGAACCGCTGAAGTGGCTGTTCAAAGACGAGGTGCGTCGTGTAGGTCGCCAGATGGGAATGCCTGAACACCTGATCACCCGTCACCCGTTCCCAGGGCCGGGTCTGGCTGTCCGTATTCTGGGTGACATCACACCAGAGAAAGTGCGCGTCTTACAGGATGCCGACGATATCTATATCCGCGGTTTGCGCGAATACAAGGTGAAGCTCAGCGGTGAAGAAGCGCGTCGTGTGTTGGCTGCCGGCGTTCCTGCAGCGATGCAAGACGGCGAGATAGAAGTCTCTCTGTACGACCAGATCTGGCAGGCAGGTGCCGTATTGCTGAGTACCGTTCGCAGCGTGGGCGTGATGGGTGACGAGCGCACCTATGAGAACCCCGTTGCCCTGCGTGCTGTCACCTCTACCGATGCGATGACTGCCGACTGGGCACATCTGCCGTACGACTTCCTGGCAAAAGTGTCGAATGAGATTATCAATAAGGTGAAAGGTGTCAACCGCGTTTGTTATGACATCTCCTCCAAACCACCTTCGACGATTGAGTGGGAATAAAGCCTCACCCCTTTTCCCTCCCAAGGGGAGGGGGGAAGCCTACGGCAAATAAAGGCTGGAAGAATAATTATCTTTTAATGATAAAGAAGGCGATGCGATGAGCAACGCCTTTTTTGTTGACGCTGCGCAACTGATAGGTGCCATCGGGAAGGTCGGCGATATCGATGTGGCTGCGATAGGCTCTGCGGCTGGCGACGGTGGTTCCCTGTAGGGTCTGTATCAGGAAATAGTCTTTGTTGGAGAGTTCTTGGGTGTCAACAACGAGCGTCTTTCCGTCGTTGGGCAGGAAGGCGTTTTGCGTGCTGACAGCAGCCGACTGCTGGGGTACGCTCTCGTTGCCGAAACGGTCCATCGCCGTCACCACGTAGTTCATCTGTCTGGTGAGCGGTGTATTTTCGAACACCAACTGTTTTTGGGTCAGTCTCATAGCGATGAGGTTGCGGGCATCATCCGTATTGACAGGCAACTCGCGTGAGGCATAGACATTATAAAGCGGGGCATCACCATCCCAGGAAAGGACGATGTAGTGGGGGGAGAGGGAAAGGGTGATGGGTGTTGGGTGATGGGTGTTGGGTGATGAGTGATGGGTGTTTTTATTCCGCATCGGCGGAACGAGGGCAGGGTAGCGGTCTATGTCGTTGGCTATCAGGTTATAAACACCTTTTGTATTGTCAGTAAAAAACTGACTGCGGAAGTACGCATGACCTAATCCCAGCTGTCGGGTGGTGTTCAGCTGGCGCTGTATCTCCTCCAGCGGCCAGTTTCCTTCGCTGCGATCCAGACAGTAGATGCCCAGTCCTGCGGCCACAGCGCCTCCATATTCTTTCTCTTTCCAGTCAACGGCGAAAGGATAGAAGTTGTTGCCTCGGAAATACATCATCGGATAAAGCTGATCCATCAGTCCTGTGCGCATCCATTCCTGGGCGTCCTGATACACTTTGTCGCGTGCATTCCATCCGCGACTCGACTGAATGCGCAGGTCGGCATGCTTGCCGATAGGTGAACAGCTGAGTTTCACGTATGGCTTCACGCTTTTCACCGCATCATGGATAGCCCGTACGATACGGGTGATATTGGAACGAGCCTCGTTACCGCTGATACGGATGGCCTGTTGCTCCGGATAACGGATATAGTCGAGGTGGATGCCATCGACATCATACCGCGTAACCACTTCGCGGGCGATGCTGGCGAGATAGTCGGCTGTCTCTGGCGACTCCGGCCGCATAAATCCTTCGTCACCTATTTTATATATAAGGTGGGGCAGCCGTTTGCGGATGGCCTTACAAGCTGGCGCGTCCCATTTGCCTACGGGCAGCGTACAAAGCCACGCGTGACACTCCATTCCGCGAGCATGACACTCGTCGATGGCAAACTGCAACGCATCGTAGCCAGGATTCCTTCCGTGTGTGCCCGTCATGCAGACATCCCACGGTTCAATGTCGGATGGATAGATGACGGCTGCCCTCACACGCGTCTGCAACAGCACCGTATTGACGTTTGCCTGCTGCAGTTTGTCGAGGATACGGCACAACTCCGCCTTCTGTTTCTGCACGTCGGCAGGACTCTTCACAAGTGTTTTCGGCCAGTCGAGATTCTTGACGGTGGTGAGCCAGACGGCACGCAGTTCGTGTTTCGGCACTTGTGCAAAAGCGGTTAGCGCACATAAGATTGCTATCGTGAATAGAAGTCTTCGTCTCATGATTTCGTAAATTTTGCACAAAGATAATAAATATTTTCAGTATTTCGAATAAAAATCGTACCTTTGTCCGATAAAATAGAAAAAATAGATAATAAAAGATGATTTCATTTGTGGTGGCACTTGTCCTGCTGGTGTTGGGATATGTGGTTTACGGAAAGATTGTTGAGAAGATTTTTGGTCCTGACGACCGTCCTACTCCTGCCGTTGCGAAGGCCGATGGGGTAGATTATATCGTCATGCCCAGTTGGAAGGTTTTCATGATCCAGTTTCTGAATATCGCAGGAACGGGTCCTATCTTCGGAGCCATCATGGGTGCGAAGTTCGGACCTGTAGCCTATCTGTGGATTGTCTTCGGCTGCATCTTTGCTGGTGCTGTTCACGACTACCTGAGTGGTATGCTCTCCATCCGTCACGGAGGAGCCAACCTGCCCGATATGGTGGGTACGTACTTGGGAAAAGTCACCAAGCAGGTGATGCTGGTTTTCTCCGTCCTGCTGCTGATGATGGTAGGCGTCGTGTTTGTGTTCAGTCCTGCCAAAATCCTGGGCGGCATCTGGGAACCTGCCTTCTTCGTCGAACAGTTTGGTAGCTATTTCTTCTGGATAGCCGTCATCTTCATCTACTACATCATTGCCACACTGTTGCCTATCGATAAGATTATAGGAAAGATTTATCCTCTTTTTGCTATCTCGCTGATTTTTATGGCGTTAGCATTGATGGTAGTGATGTTTGTCAAATGGCCGCAGATACCAGAGCTGTGGCAAGAGTTCGGCAATATGGGAGCTGAGCACTTTGGTGCCAAGAGCCTGATATTCCCTGGCTTGTTCATCACCATCGCCTGTGGAGCCATCAGTGGTTTCCATGCAACCCAGAGTCCGTTGATGGCGCGTTGTGTGAAGCATGAGAAACAGGGTCGTCCTATCTTCTATGGTGCGATGATTACCGAAGGTATCGTGGCTTTGATCTGGGCATCGGTAGCGATGTATTTCTTCTATCAGGAACCCACCCCAGGTTACGAGCTGGTGGCTGGCGGCAAGGATGCGTTGAGCGATGCACCTTCCGTTGTGAATATCATGTGCAAAGACTGGTTGGGCGTTGCTGGCGGCATCCTCGCGATGCTGGGTGTAGTGGCAGCGCCGATTACCAGTGGTGACACTGCTTTCCGCAGTGCCCGTCTGATCATTGCCGACTTCCTGCATTTCGAGCAACATTCCATCCGTCGCCGTCTGTCGGTGTGTATCCCGATGTTCGCCCTTGCCATCGCCCTGCTGGTGTGGCAGATGTCCGATATTGAAGGCTTCAACAGAATCTGGAATTGGTTCGGCTGGTCAAATCAGACGCTGTCTGTATTCACATTGTGGACGCTGACCGTCTATCTCGTGCAAAACAAGAAGAACTACTGGATTACGCTCATTCCCGCCCTGTTTATGACAACGGTATGCGTCACCTTCCTCTTCGTCAGCCCGCAGGCATTCAACCTGCCGCAGACGCTCAGCTATGCGATGGGTGGTATCGCCCTCGCTATTGCCATCATCTGGTTTGGGGTGTGGAAGATGAGAAAAGCCCCCTCCAACCTCCCCCCTGATGGGGAGGCTTAAGACTCCCTAGAATATTATTCATTCAAAATAAAACAATTATGACAAAGAAATTATTTCTTTTGGTTGCAGCTTGCATCATGACATTGAGCGCAAGTGCACAGTTCCAGAAAGGTAAGGGATACATTGGAGCTTCCCTTACAGGTTTGAACCTTCATTACAACGGCAACGACAAGTTTACGTTAGGCTTGCAGGCTCAGGGCGGTTATTTTATCGCCGACAACCTGATGTTGCTGGGTGAGGCTTCGTTCGAGCATAGCAGCAATGATGCTGTCGCCGACCGTTACACCCTCGGCGTCGGTGGACGTTATTATTTGGAATCATGCGGTCTGTTCTTTGGTGCTGCGGCCAAACTCGTTCATTGCGACCACAACCACAACGACGTGATGCCAGGATTGGAGGTAGGCTATGCTTTCTTCCTCAACCGCTCTGTGACCATCGAACCGGCTATCTACTACGACCAGTCGTTCACCAGTCACAAAAACTATTCCACCATCGGTCTGCGTGTAGGTGTAGGCATCTACCTCTTCGACGATTAATTACGCATTACGCATTACGCATTAGAAATGCAATCATATCCTTCACAACTCCTGGAGAAAGCCGTTACGGAATTCTCCAAACTGCCTGGGGTAGGTCGTAAGACTGCCCTCAGGTTGGTTCTCCATCTGTTGCGCCAGCCGTGCGACGAGGTGGAGGAGTTTGCTGAAGCGATAGCCCGCGTGCGGAAGGATATCAGGCATTGCAGCGTCTGCCACAACATCAGCGACACCGAGGTCTGTCCCATCTGTTCCGATCCGCGCCGCGACAAATCGGTGATCTGTGTGGTCGAAAACATCCAGGACGTGATGGCCGTCGAGAACACCCAGCAGTTTCATGGACTCTATCATGTGCTGGGCGGCATCATCTCACCGATGGACGGTATCGGACCTTCTGACATCGAGATCGACTCGTTGGTTGAGCGCGTCAGTCAGGGTGGGGTAGAAGAGGTCATCCTGGCGTTGGCGAGTACGATGGAGGGCGACACCACCAATTTCTATATCCAGCGCAAGCTGCAGCCGTTGGGTGTGAAAATCAGTGTGATTGCCCGCGGCATCTCCGTTGGCGACGAACTGGAATATACCGACGAACTCACCCTCGGACGTGCCATCTTAAACAGAACTGAGATATGATGAAAGAAACACAAAGGAAATTACTGATTGCATTCTTTGCACCTGTCATTCTGGCAGTTGCCATTATCGTGCTGTACGAAACAGAATGCCTGATGCCAGGCGACCTGCAAGACCCCAGCGTCAACTTCGTTGCAGGAACCGTGATGGTGCTGCTGACGATGGGTTCCATACCCTTCGCACTGTATATGTTCCGGATACCAAAAATCCACAAGCAGCTCACCGAAGATGCCCAGAAAGCACCACAACGCCTGCTGCTGTTCGGCCTGCTGCGCATCATGATGCTCGCTGCACCGATGGTCGTCAACATCTGGTTCTACTATTTCTTCAGCTTCACCACCTCCTATTTCTATATGGCGGTCATCCTCTTCCTCAGCATGTTCTTCATCTATCCCAGTATGGACAGGTGTCTTGCGGAAACCCCAAAATAATTACGCATTTTTCGAACAAGTTCTCAAGGAACTCCGCATTACGCATTATGCATTATAAACTATCTGTTGTCATCGTCAGCTACAATGTGAAGTACTATCTGGAGCAGTGCCTCGATAGTGTCTTCCGCGCCATCCGCAACCTCGAAGCAGAGGTGTACGTGGTCGATAACCATTCCCACGACGGAACGGTGGAATACATCGCAGCACGATTCCCGCAGGTACACCTCATCGACAGCAACCACAACCTCGGCTTCTCGCGTGCCAACAACGTGGCCATCCGACAGAGCGAAGGCGAATACGTGCTGCTGCTGAATCCCGATACCATCGTGGGCGAACAGGTGTTGCAGCAGGCTGTCACCTTTATGGAGCAGCATCCCGATGCAGGAGCGTTGGGCGTGCGCATGATGGACCCTAACGGCAACGATGCCCGTGAGTCACGACGCGGATTACCCACGCCGATGGTGTCGTTCTATAAGATGAGTGGTTTGTGCCAGCTCTTTCCCAAGCATCCGCGCTATGGGAAATATTATATGAGCGGCCTCCCCTGGGACCAACAGGCACCCATCGAAGTCGTCAGCGGAGCCTTCTGTCTGTTGCGCCGCGAAGCCCTCGACAAAGTGGGACTCCTCGACGAAGACTTCTTCATGTATGGCGAAGACATCGACCTGAGCTGTCGTATCCTCAAAGGCGGCTTCCAAAACTGGTACCTGCCCCTGCGCATCCTCCATTATAAAGGCGAAAGTTCGCGACACACAGGCTTCCGCTACGTACACGTCTTCTACGACGCCATGCTCATCTTCATGCGCAAACACTATGGTCAGCAGAGCTTCTTCCTCACCATCCCCATCAAACTCGCCATCTACGGTAAAGCCTTCCTGGCCCTGATGAGCATGCAGTACAACCGGATGAAGAAGTCGCTCGGCTTCTTCCTGCCCAACGAACAAACCCAGGCCGACTATATCTTCATCGGCAACCTGGAAAACCTCGAAGCCTGCGTCGCCTTAGCCAAGAAGAAAGGACTCGCCTGCGTCGCCGTAAAGGAAGGAACAGAAACCACACTGCCTGGCGGCCATCATACCCTGACCACTCCCTTCAACAAGGAGCGCACCACCTATGTCGTCTATGACGCATCGGCCTACTCCTACGAGCACCTGCTCAACATCTTCGGCGAACACCCGCAGCAGGATGTGCTGCTCGCCACCTATCATCCCGATACGAAAACCATCATCACTCCCAACGAGATATTCCGATGAACAACCTGCATTCACAGCCGAAAGTAGCCCTTCGGGCGCTGGAGCCAGAAGACCTTGACCTGCTCTACCAGATAGAAAACAACCGTGAGCTGTGGCAGGTCAGCAACACCAATGTTCCCTATTCGCGCTATGTGCTGCACGACTATCTGGCACGTACGACAGGCGACATCTATACCGACAAGCAAGTACGGCTGGTCATCGACAATGCCGAAGAAACCACCGTCGGATTGATCGACCTGCAAGACTTCTCCCCCCAGCATCTGCGAGCTGAAGTAGGGATTGTGATCCTACAGCAGTACCGTCATCAGGGTTATGCCCTTGCAGCCCTCAGCGCTTTGTTGGATTATGCCCGCGATGTGCTCCGTCTCCATCAGCTCTATGCCTATGTCGATAACGACAACCACGCTTCCTGCCAGTTGTTCGATGAAGCTGGTTTCAAAGAGAGAACAATCCTGCACGACTGGCTCCTCACCCCCGAAGGTTATCACGATGCTTGTCTTTTACAATGTTTTTTATAAAAAAATAGCGTTTTGTTTTGGTGGAAACAAAAAATATTCCTACCTTTGCAACCGCTTAACCAAAAGGTGCGTTAGTTCAGCCTGGTTAGAATGCCTGCCTGTCACGCAGGAGGTCACGGGTTCGAGTCCCGTACGCACCGCTCGGAAAAGCCGCCATAGAGGAGAGAATTCTTAATTTTCAATTCCCAACCAACGGTTGCTGGTCGAAGGGAATAGCAATTCTCAATTCAAAAAGGTGCGTTAGTTCAGCCTGGTTAGAATGCCTGCTCCCGTACGCACCGCAAAAGGTTCTTCTTCGGAAGAACCTTTTTGCTTTTCTTGCTTGTTTTATTTGGCTTTTCGCTCGATTTATACTAACTTTGACTTCGTCAAAGAAACTTTCGCTCGACAAAAAAAATAAACAATGATTTATTTTGTATTATCCTCACTTAATCGTATCTTTGTCATCAGAAATAACTGGCAACCTAAATACAGAGAATGAACGAAGAAGGAACTGATAGAATGTTTAAGTGATATGGACAGACTCTCTCCAAAGCAGCGAAGCAAGAATATGGCGGCAATCCGGTCGAAGGATACAAAGCCGGAGATGACTGTGCGGTGTGGACTGTGGAAGAGGGGCTTTCGCTACAGACTCAATCATAAACGGCTACCTGGGCATCCTGACCTGGTATTGAGGAAATACAGGACGTGTATCTTCGTGAACGGATGCTTCTGGCACGGACACAATGTAGCGCTGCCACAAATTGAGAATGGACAATTGAGAATTGACAATTCTCCTTGCTGTAAGATTCCGAAGACGAACAGGGAGTTTTGGGTGGCAAAGATCCGAAGGAACAAGGAACGCGACAAGGAGGAACAGAGGCAGCTTGCCGCAATGGGCTGGCATTGCATCACCATTTGGGAATGTCAGCTTACGCCAAAGAAACGGGAAGAGACGCTGGATTCTGTTGCTTTTACATTGAACCAAATTTGGTTGGATGATATAAGAGGTAAGATGCATGATGGAAGATGTAAGAGGTATCCACGACTTGACGAGGAGGATATGCAAATGGATATGGCTGCGGAAGTAAGGGAAGAGCGGACTAACGTCTAATCAAAATACAAATATTAATCAATATGGAACGTAGCAGGAAAAGAATTGTATGGTTGGTAGTTGTGGTTGTGGTGATGGTCTTCGTGACGGTCATCGGAAGCAGTTTTTATATGCTCGACTACTCGCTGGCTCCGAATCCTGAGCGGACGGATACGGCGGCGTGCTTCCGCGAACAATACAAGGAGTTTCCTGAGACGCGTCCCTGGGTGGATAGTCTGGTGAGGAGGAACGCCCTGCGCGATACGTTCGTGACGATGCCTACGGGTGAACGGCACCATGCGCTCTATGTCAGAAAGGGTGGCAACAGGACGGCTCTCGTGTTGCATGGTTGGCGTAACTGCAGCATCAGCTTCCTTTATCTGGCTCGTCTTTATGAACGGGAACTGGGTTACAATGTGGTGATTCCCGACCTTCATGCGCACGGACTGAGCGAGGGTGACATGATACAGATGGGGTGGCTCGACAGGAAGGATGCGCTGCACTGGCTATCGGTATTCCAGACGGACACGATGGTGGTGCATGGGGTATCGATGGGGGCAGCGACAACGATGATGCTGTCGGCTGAGGTGATGCCAAAGGGTATCAGGGACCTGCGCTTCGTAGAAGACTGCGGATATACCAGCGTGTGGGATGAGTTTGCGGGAGAGCTGAAAAACCAGTTCGGCTTGCCGGAGTTCCCGCTGATGTTCACCACCAGCCTGTTGTGTAAGTTGCGTTATGGCTGGAGCTTCGGTGAGGCTTCGGCCATTGATGCTGTCAGGAAATCGCCGTATCCGATGTTGTTTATTCATGGCAGCAAAGACACGTTTGTGCCTACGGAGATGGTGCATCGGCTCTATGAGGCGAAGTCGGGAAAGAAAGCTTTATGGATTGCTCCTGGGGCTGAGCATGCGGAGTCGTACCTCCTGCATAGAAAGGAATATGTCGAGCGCGTCAGGGATTTCGTATCTAAAAAAGGCACCCCGTGAAGGAGTGCCTTTTGACGTGTTTGTATTGTATGTTTGTGTGGTCTTATACGATACCCTGAGCCATCATAGCCTTAGCTACCTTCAGGAAGCCGGCAACGTTGGCACCCTTGACGTAGTTGACATAACCGTCGGCATCGGTTCCGTACTTCACACAGTTGCTGTGGATGTCGAACATGATGTCCTTGAGCTTCTGGTCAACTTCCTCGCGGCTCCAGTGCAGACGCTCAGAGTTCTGGCTCATCTCCAAACCTGATACTGCTACACCACCAGCGTTGGCTGCCTTACCAGGAGCATAGAGAATCTTGGCGTCCTGGAAGATCTTGATAGCCTCTGGGGTAGAAGGCATGTTGGCACCTTCGCTGACAGCAATCACACCGTTGTCAACCAATGCCTGAGCAGCCTCACCGTTGATTTCGTTCTGAGTAGCAGAAGGCAGTGCGATGTCGGCTTTCTCGAACCAAGGCTTAGCACCTGCTACATATTTCACGCCGTATTTCTCAGCATATTCCTTGATACGTCCGCGCTCGATATTCTTCAGTTCCATGATGAAGTCGAGTTTCTCGCGGTCGATACCGTCTGGATCGTAGATGTAACCGTCGGAGTCAGAGCAGGTAACAGGCTTAGCACCGAGCTGGATGAGTTTCTCCATCGTGTACTGAGCTACGTTACCAGAACCTGATACCAATACGGTCTTACCCTTGATGTCGATATTCTTGGTCTTCAGCATGTTCAACAGGAAGTAAACATTACCGTAACCCGTTGCCTCAGGACGGATCAGTGAACCGCCGAACTCCAGACCCTTACCAGTGAGCACGCCCTGGAACTGGTGGGTGAGCTTCTTGTACATACCGAACATATAAGCTACCTCGCGACCGCCTACACCGATGTCGCCTGCGGGAACGTCCTCATCAGGACCGATGTGACGATACAATTCAGACATGAAAGCCTGGCAGAAACGCATCACCTCATTAGCTGACTTTCCACGTGGAGAGAAGTCGGAACCACCTTTGGCACCACCCATCGGAAGGGTAGTCAGTGAGTTCTTGAAGGTCTGCTCGAAGGCGAGGAACTTCAGGATGGAGAGGTTTACACTTGCGTGGAAACGGATACCGCCTTTGTACGGGCCAATCACATTGTTGTGCTGGATGCGGTAACCCATGTTTGTCTGTACGTTACCCTTGTCGTCAACCCATGTTACACGGAATTGTACCAGTCTGTCGGGGATGCAGAGACGCTCAATGAGATTGTAGCGCTCGAATTCGGGGTGCTTGTTGTACTCTTCCTCGATAGTTCCTAATACCTGACTTACTGCCTGAATGTACTCCGGCTCATTGGGGAATCTCTGTTTCAGATTCTCTACAACTTCTGTTGCTTTCATAATCTTTTTACTTTTATTGTTGGTTATAAATCCATGAAAAAATTACTCTTTCCTAATTTTCGGTTGCAAAGTTACACTTTATTTCGGAAAGAGCAAGCAATTTGATAACTTTTTTTGCAAAAAAGTAGAAAAAAGTTAGAATTGTCGTAATGCAGCCAACAATTCGTTGTTTTCAGACTTATTACCAATGGTTATGCGCAGACAGTTTTGGCAGAGACTCACTCTGGTGCGGTTGCGCACGATGATGCCGCAATCGACCAAGTAGTCGTAGATGGCCTGGGCGTCTGTCATGCGTGCCAGGAAGAAGTTGGCGTCGGTGGGATAGACCTTCAGACAGATGGGCAGGTCGTTGAAGGCTGATATCATGCGGCTGCGCTCCTGTTTGAGCACGCGCACCCAGTCGTCGACATCATAGCGTGCCTTCAGGACCTCCATTGCCTGCTGCTGCGTGAGCAGGTTGACGTTATACGGATATTTCACCTTATTATATATAGCGATAATCTCAGGACTGGCGAAAGCCATTCCCAGACGGATGGCAGCACAGCCCCACGCCTTGCTGAAGGTGTTGAGGACGATGAGGTTGGGGTGTTTCGCCAGATCGAGGCGGAAGGGACGCACCTGGGAGAAGTCGGAATAGGCTTCATCGACGATGACGATGCCGTCGAAACGGTTGATCACCTCCTCGATGGCTTCGCGGTTGATGCTGTTGCCCGTAGGGTTGTTGGGGCTGCAGATCCATATGATCTTCGTATGGTCGTCGCAGGCAGCCAGCAATTGGGCGGCCTCTATCTGGTATCTCTCGTCGAGCAGCACAGGACGGTATTCTACATCGTTGATGTCGGCACATACTTTATACATGCCGTAGGTGGGTTCGATGGCGACCACATTGTCGATTTGTGGCCGACAGAAACAGCGGTAGGCCAAGTCGATGGCTTCATCAGAGCCGTTGCCCAAGAAGATCTGTTCGGTTTTGATTTCCTTCACCTTTGCAATCTGAGCTTTCAGCTCTTCCTGCAGCGGGTCAGGATAGCGGTTGAACGGTTTGTTATACGGGTTCTCGTTGGCATCAAGGAACACGTGTGCTGTGTGACCGCTGTATTCGTTGCGTGCACTACTATATGGCGCTAATGCCAGTATGTTGGGACGGACGAGCGTTTCTAAAGACTTCATGAATTTGACGGATTTGACGGATTTCACGATTTCACGATTTCACAATTTGCTTTCCCTATCTACTCCCCTCCATACAGGGAGGGGTTGGGGGTGGGTCTTCTTAATCTCATGGCATTTGCATGGGCTTCGAGCTGTTCGTTTTCAGCCATCAGCTCCACCGCTTTGCCGATAGAGCAGACACCCTCTTCGCTGAGATGCTGGAAGGTAACCTTGCGGTTATAGCTGTCCAGATTGACACCGTTGTAGGCGAGGGCATAGCCATGAGTGGGTAGCGTGTGGTTGGTGCCGCTGGCGTAGTCGCCTGCACTCTCACACGCATATTTGCCCAGGAAGACGCTGCCGGCATTGATGACTTTTTCTGACAGTTCCTCGTAGTTTCCTGTGGCGATAATCAAGTGTTCTGGTGCGTAGGCATTGCTCAAGGCCATCGCCTCATCAGCATCTTTCACCAATACGAGTTTTGAGTTTTCGAGTGCTTTGGCCGCGATTTCTTTTCTGGGCAACTGTGCCAATTGTTTTTCAACCTCCTCTTGAACCAATTCGATAAAATGTTCTGAGATAGAGATAAGTATTGCCTGTGAGTCGATACCATGTTCCGCCTGACTCAACAGATCGGCTGCCACAAAGTCGGCACGGCTGGTGTCGTCGGCAATCACACACACCTCTGAGGGGCCAGCCGGCATATCGATGGCCACATCGTGCAGACTCACCTGCTGTTTGGCAGCCATTACATATTGGTTTCCAGGTCCGAAAATCTTATACACCTTCGGTACGCTCTCTGTGCCGTAGGCCATTGCACCGATAGCCTGTACGCCACCGGCTTTGAAGATCTGACTGACGCCAGCGATGCGGGCAGCCACCAGGATGGCGGGGTTCACTTTTCCCTGTCGGTCGGGTGGGGTGCAGAGCACGATATCCTTGCAGCCGGCAATCTTCGCGGGTGTTGCCAGCATGAGTACGGTAGAAAACAGCGGTGCCGTTCCACCTGGGATATACAAGCCCACCTTTTCTATGGCGATGCTCTTCTGCCAACACACCACACCTTTGCAGGTTTCGATGCGACGACTCTCGAAGGTCTGCGAGGCATGAAACTTCGCAATATTGTCGTGAGCCAGTTCCAGTGCCTGACGCAGTTCGTCGCTGACCAGGCTTTCGGCTTCCTGCATCTCGGCTTCGGAAACAGCAAGCGTGTCCAATGCCACATGGTCGAACAGCTGTTCATAGTGCTTTACGGCGGTATCGCCGTTGGCTTTCACATCAGCCAGCACGTCGGCAACAGTCTTGTTGAGTTGCGAAACATCCAAGTGCGGACGTTCCGTAATCTCTTTCCACGATTCTTTCTTTGGATTTTTATATATTTTCATCTTACAATATCATTTTCTCAATCGGAGTGACGAGGATGCCCTGTGCACCCAGCTCCTTCAGTTTGCCGATGATCTCCCAGAAGCGTTTCTCATCGAGCACCGTGTGGATGGAGCACCAACCCTCATCGGCCAGTGGGATAATCGTCGGACTCTTGATACCTGGCAGCACCTCCGTGATTTCATGAATCTTGTCCTTCGGTGCGTTCATCATGACGTATTTCTTGTCCTGAGCAGAGCGCACAGCCTCGAAGCGGAACAGCATCTCGTTGAGTATCTGGTGCTTTTCCTCATCCAGTTTCCAATTGGCGATGAGCAGCGCCTCGCTCTTCATCACCACTTCCACCTCGCGGAGGTTGTTGCTCACGAGCGTGCTGCCAGAGCTGACAATATCGAAGATACCGTCGGCGAGGCCGATGCCCGGACTAATCTCTACGCTGCCGGTGATGACGTGAATATCCGACTTGATGCCCTTCTTGCTCATGAAGTTACGCAAGATATTCGGATACGAGGTGGCAATCTTCTTCCCATTGAACCATTCCAGCCCCGTGTATTTGTATTCTTTCGGAATAGCCAGTGACAGACGGCATTTGCTGAATCCCAGATGAGAGATAATCTGTGCGTCTTCGCCCCGTTCGGCATATTCGTTTTCACCGACAATACCTATGTCAGCCACTCCGTTGGCTACACTCTGTGGGATATCGTCATCGCGCAAGTAGAGAACCTCCAACGGGAAGTTGGATGACTGCACCAGAAGGGTGCGTTTGCTGGCACTTACCTTGATGTCTGCTTCAGCGAGCAGATTCATCGTGTCATCGAAGAGACGTCCTTTTGATTGTACTGCTATTCGTAACATAATGCTGTGTTATAGATGCTGTTGAGTTTATAAAACTTAAATTCTGTCGCAAAATTACGCTTTTTCGTGCGAATGTGCAAACTTTGTTGTACTTTTGTGCCCAATTAGCCCGTATCGGTGAATGAGAAATGAATAATTATCCTATGAAATGGCTCTTTGCCTGCTGTTTGGCTGCATTGTTGGCAGCTTGTTCCACGAAGGAGGAACCCAAGATGACACCCTGGGGAACAGTGATGGGTGAGGAGCATGCCGACGAAGATACAACTACTACTTTCACCCTTGACGACATCATCGCCAACGGTGAGATGATCATGCTGACGATGTCAGGACCGCAGACCTATTATGACTATCACGGTCATGGGATGGGACTGCAGTATCTGTTGTGCGAGAAATTTGCCCGTGAGATCGGGGTGACGCTGCGTGTGGAGCTATGTGCCGATACGACGGAGATGATCAACCGGTTGAAGCGAGGCGATGCCGACATTATCGTCTATCCTTTGCCGAAGGCGCTGGAGAAAGCAAACGGATTGCTCTCTTGTGGTGCTGGTGATGAGAAGGCGGGCGTGCAATGGGCGGTGACGGCTGACAATCAGGAACTTGCCGACACGCTGAACCACTGGTATAAGCCTGAAATGATAGCACAGGTAAAGCAGCGCGAGAGCTATATCTTCTCGGCTCAGAGTATCACCCGTCATGTCTATGCACCCGTGCTCGATGGCAGCGGTGGTGTCATCTCCAACTATGACGGCTATTTCAAGAGATATTCAGGTGTGGTCGGTATCGACTGGCGTCTGATGGCAGCTCAGTGCTATCAGGAGTCATGTTTCGACCCGAAGGCTAAATCGTGGGCAGGAGCCTGCGGTCTGATGCAGATTATGCCATCGACAGGTTCCCGACTGGGTATCAGTGGCGACCAGCTGTTTCAGCCTGAGCCAAATATCTCGGCCGCTGCCCGTTATATGGCGATGCTCAGTAATGATTTCAAGGATGTACCCAGTCGTGAGGAGCGCCTGAACTTCGTGTTGGCAAGTTATAATGGTGGTTCAGGACATGTTCGTGATGCGATGGCTTTGGCGCGTAAGCATGGCGGCAACGCCTATCGATGGAGCGATGTGTCTCATTATATGCTGTTGTTGATGGATGCCCGTTATTATAGCGACCCTGTGGTGAAATACGGCTATATGCGTTCTACGGAAACAGTGGATTATGTCAACAGCATCCGCCGCCGTTACGACCAGTATCGTGGTGTTGCCGCTGGTGCAGGTTCTTTCGGTATCGGTGGCGGTTCTGCTGCCAGCACGCCTCAGCCAGCAACGAAAAAGCATCGGTATAAGTTATAGAGATCCCACCCCATCCCTCCCAAGGGGAGGGAGTGCTGAGGGTTGAGGGAGGTTACAACATCCCTTTCGTCGATGGCAGTTCGTAGTGGTAGATATCACGTTTAACCGCCATACGCAGGGAGCGCGCCAGCGCCTTGAAGATACCTTCTATCTTATGGTGTTCGTTGTCGCCTTCCGCCTTGATGTTCAGATTCATCTTCGCCGCATCGCTCAGACTCTTGAAGAAGTGCAGGAACATCTCCGTAGGCATCTCACCAATCTTTTCGCGGTGGAACTCCGCATCCCATACCAGCCAGGGACGACCGCCGAAGTCGAGCGCTACCTGACACAAACAGTCATCCATCGGCAGCGTGTATCCGTAGCGTTCAATGCCACGCTTGTCACCCAATGCCTGCAGGATACATTCGCCTAATGCCAGCGCCGTATCTTCAATGGTATGGTGCTCGTCAACCTCCAGGTCGCCTTTCGTGTGGATCGTCAGGTCCATCATACCGTGCTTGCCAATCTGTTCCAGCATGTGGTCGAAGAATCCCAAGCCCGTAGCGATATCCGTTTTGCCTGTGCCGTCAAGGTTCAGACGGACGAAGATATCCGTCTCCTTTGTGGTGCGTTTCACTTCAGCCGTACGTTCACCAGCAAACAGGATTTCAGCAATCTTGTCCCACGTCATCCCATTCTGACCGAGAATCAGTGCTTTGCATCCTAGGTTCTCTGCCAACTGACGGTCGGTATCGCGGTCGCCGATGACGTAGCTGTTGGCGAGGTCGTATGCTTCATTGTTGAGATACGCTGTCAGCATACCAGTTCCGGGTTTCCGCATCGGAGAGTTGTCTTCTGGGAAATGGCGGTCGATAAGCTGTTCGTCGAAAGTGATGCCTTCGCCCTCCAGCGTCTGCAGGATGAAGTTATGAACAGGCCAGAAGGTATCTTCCGGAAACGAGTCTGTTCCCAAGCCGTCCTGGTTGCTCACCATCACGAATTTGAAGTCGAGCTGTTCGCGGATGAACCGCAAGTTCTTGAACACACCGCGTGTGAATTTCAGTTTCTCAAACGAGTCAATCTGTTCGTCTTGCGGCTCCTCAATCAATGTGCCGTCTCTGTCTATAAATAGTACTTTCATCATCTTCTTCTTGATTTGCACACAAAGGGTCAGACCCTTTGTGTTATTTTTCTAAACTCACTACATGTTATTGCTGTTGCAATCGCGACATTCAGTGAATCTGCGCTGTTTGGATTTGTGTTGAAGTTGGGAATAAGAAGTTTATGGGTTATCTTTTTCCTGATTTCAGGGGAGATGCCGTTGCCCTCATTGCCCATGATGATGAGACCGTGAGCGCTCAGCGGTTGCTCGTAGATGTTCTCACCATCGAGAAGGGTGCCATAGACAGGTGTGCCTTCGGGAAGACTGTCTATCAAGGCAGCCAGATCGGTATAGACGATGTTCACTCTGGCGATGCTGCCCATCGTGGCTTGAATGACCTTCGGATTATACACGTCGGCGGTTCCCTTTGAGCAGTAAATCGTTTCAATGCCAAACCAGTCGGCAATACGGATGATGGTACCCAGATTACCAGGATCCTGTATGCCGTCGAGGGCAAGCGAAAGAGGGATCCCTCCTGTCCTCCCCTGTGAGGGGAGGTAATCGGTTGATGCCAATTCCTTTTGTCCTATTGTAAACGGTGCGGTGTCAGGAATCTCAAAGACGGCCAATACCCCTTGCGGATGTTGCAGGAAGCTCACCTTGCGCACATCCTCCTCATCGTCGAGCAGGATGCGTGCCTTGTAGCCGGCCTGCAACAGGTCGCCAACAACTTTTGGCCCTTCTGCGACGAAGAGTTTTTCGCGTTCGCGGTTCTTTTTTTGTTCCAACGAACGGATGAGTTTTGCCTGATTCTTTGATAACATGGGTACAAAGGTAGTGAAAGTCGAGCGGAGAACAAAATAAATAGAAATTTATTTTTTACTCCAAGACGCATCCTACCCTTCGTACGTTAGCACAAAATTACAAAATAATTTGTTTATTATGGCGAATTTCCATATCTTTGTGCCAACAAATGAGAAAATACGTTTCAAATATTATACGATTATTGTTGCTGTTGAGCATTATTCTTCTTTGGAATGCATGCTCATCCACGAAGTTTGTGCCTGAAAATGAATATTTGCTCGAACGTGTGAGCATCACAGCAGACACCAAGGGTTTCGATGTGGCAGCCCTCGAACCGTATATCCGTCAGAAAGCCAATTCGAAATGGTTTTCTGCATTCAAGATACCCTTGGGTGTATATTCCGCAGCAGGCAGGGATAGCACGAAATGGATCAACCGGATGCTGCAGCGCATTGGTGAGGAGCCGGTTTTGTATGATACGCTACAGGCCCGACTCTCTTGTTCGGATTTGCAGCAGGCGATGCAGAATTTGGGATATATGCATGCCACTGTGGATTTGAAAACACATACGAAGGGAAAGAAAATCCGGGTGAACTATCGGTTGAGTCCTGGTGAACCTTTCTTTATCAATCGTGTGACTTACGATATCGCAGATCCGCAAATCAAGCAGATTCTCGATCAGGACAAAGGACGACGTTTGCAAACGGGCGACCCGTTCACGGTGCCTGCGCTGAACAATGAGCGAAAGCGTATCACCCAGTTACTCACAGACAGCGGCTATTATCGGTTCCATAAGGACTTCATCCAATATACGGCAGACAGTGTTCGGGGTTCGCGTGATATTGATGTCACGCTGCATTTGTTGCGCTATCGTGCCAACAGCAATGCCCCTGAAACCGACCATCCGCGTTATCGCATCCGACATATCAACTACTTGTCGAATGATTCCAGCAAGGTGCCGTTGCGAGAAAGTGTGCTGGTCAACAACACGACTTTGGAGCCTGGGGCGTATTACAGTTCCTCAAATCTGCAGAAGACCTATAATAATTTTGGCCGGTTGGGTATCGTCCGGTTTACCAATATAGGATTTACAGAGTTGGCCGACAGCAATGCTGTTGACAGTGCGCGGGTGGGGGAGCCTCTGAACCGCGAGTTGGATTGTCATATTCAGCTGTCAACCAACAAACCCAATTCCATCTCGTTTCAGCCCGAGGGCACCAATACGGCTGGTGACTTGGGCGCAGCTGCTTCGCTGACCTATCAGAACAGAAACCTCTTTCGCGGATCAGAGTTGCTGAGCATCGAGTTACGTGCAGCCTTTGAAGCCATCACAGGACTGGAAGGATACGAGAACAGCAACTACGAGGAATACGGTATTGAGGCACGACTGGAGTTCCCGCGTTTCATGGCACCCTTCCTGTCGAAGGAGTTCAAACGGAAGAGTACCGCTACCTCACAGCTTGCCGTCAGCTATAACCTCCAGAACCGTCCGGAGTTCCATCGACGCGTTTTCTCTACCTCGTGGCGCTATCGTTGGACGCAACCGTCGAAGCACATGAGTTATGGTTTCGACGTACTTGACTTGAACTATGTGAATATGCCTTGGATCAGTCAGAAGTTCAAGGAAGACTATCTCGACGATGTCACCAACCGCAATGCCATCTTGCGCTATAACTACGAAGACCTGTTTATCATGAAGATAGGTTTTGCCTTCAGCTATAACGATGGTGTTGATGCGGTAAAGACGAATGTGGAGACGGCTGGTAATATTCTCAATGGTCTGTCGCACATGTTCAACTTCAAACAAAACGAAGACGGACAGTACACCTTATTTAATATAGCGTATGCGCAGTATGTGAAGTTTGATGTTGACTACACGCATTTGTTCCGCTTCGATGCCAATAATTCGTTGGCGCTGCATGCGGGATTCGGTATTGCCTATCCCTATGGGAACAGTAAGATTCTGCCTTTTGAGAAACGCTATTTCTCCGGTGGTGCCAACTCTGTACGCGGATGGAGCGTAAGAGAACTGGGACCTGGAAAGTTCAAGGGTACAGACGGAAACATCGATTTCATCAACCAGACGGGTGATATGAAACTCGACCTGAATGCAGAATACCGTACCAAGCTGTTTTGGAAATTCCAAGGTGCTCTCTTCATCGATGCGGGTAATATCTGGACACTGCGTGACTATCCAGACCAGCCGGGAGGCCAGTTTAAATTCAAGGAATTCTACAAGCAGATTGCTGTTTCATACGGACTCGGACTGCGTTTGAACTTCGACTATTTCATCCTTCGTATGGATGGTGGTATGAAAGCCATCAACCCTGTTTATGACACAAGTGATGAGCACTGGGCTATCTTCCATCCGAAATGGGGACGCGACTTCACTTTTCATTTCTCAGTCGGTTTGCCGTTCTGATTTTCTCTCTGATTTTCTTATTCTAGTTAAAAAATCTATATTTCTTTGTTGGCTTCGTAAAAAATAACTATATTTGCGAAGAGTTAATCGTTTGAGACGAAATCTACAACCAATTTATCAACCTAATACAGTAATCATTATGACAAAGAAGTTTATTTGTGCCGTATGTGGATATATCCACGAAGGAACTGAAGCACCAGAAAAGTGCCCCATCTGTAAAGCTCCTGCCAGCAAGTTCTCAGAACTGAAAGAGGAGGGCGAAACAACTTATGCTACTGTACATAAGATTGGCGATGGCAAACCAGAAGGTGTCAACGAGGAGATGATCAATGACCTGCGCAATCACTTCAACGGTGAATGTGGTGAGGTGGGTATGTATCTGGCAATGGCTCGTCAGGCCGACCGTGAGGGCTATCCCGAAATCGCAGAAGCTTTCAAACGCTATGCTTTCGAGGAGGCAGACCATGCCAGCCGTTTTGCTGAGCTGCTGGGCGAATGCGTTTGGGATACAAAGACCAACCTGGAGAAACGTGCAGCTGCTGAGGCTGGTGCATGCGAGGATAAATTCCGTATTGCTGTGAATGCAAAGAAGGCTGGTTTCGATGCTATCCACGATACCGTACACGAGATGGCAAAAGATGAAGCCCGTCACGGTGCCGGTTTCGCAGGACTCCTGAAACGCTATTTCGGCAAGTAATCATGGTGACCGATTCTATAAAAGAGATGACTCGCACAGTCGTCTCTTTTATACTTTGTATGAAATCCAACTGGCAATAAAACCTAGACAGACACTGAAAATGGTGAAAGGAGTATGATATGAAGAAGGCGACGGTTTTATGGTTGTTGATTGTTTTGATGAGCCTGAGTACACAGGCCCAGCAACAGAGCATCGTGAGCGGAAGGGTACTGAGCGGTACCACTGGAAAAGCGATTCCAGGTGCAAGTGTCAGCGGAGGCGGACAGTCGGTTGTCACCAACGACGACGGCTATTTCCAGCTGAAAAGCAACTCGCAATTGACAAGTATTGTTGTGTCGCATGTGGGATATCGTTCTGAACATCTCAAGGAGAAAAGCGGAAAATGGAAAACGGAAGGACTGCATATACGGTTACAGCCTACCACGATACAATTGAAAGAGGTACTCATCGTGGCAGGTGGAGATCCGCGTTCACTGGTGGAGGCTGCCATCGAGAAGATTCCAAAGAACTATAGTCAGCAGCCGGAGTTGTATCGTTGTTTCTATCGTGAGACGGCGATGAAACGGCAGCGTCATATCATGGTTGCCGAGGGAGTGGTCGATATGTTTAAGACGAGCTATAACTACGGCGTGAAGCGCGACCGTGTGGCTATCAGGAAGGGGCGCCGTCTGCTGAGTCCCCGTTCCGGCGACACGCTCGGCATCAAGGTGTTGGGAGGCCCCGTGGTACCCGTGCAGCTCGATGTGGTCAAGAACCCGGACTTCCTGTTGAATGAGGCCGAACTCGACTGTTATGCGATGAAGATGGAGCCGCCGACGACGATTGACGACCGACGCCATTTTGTCGTCAGCATCTCGCCGAGCCGACCGATGCCTTATGCGCTCTACTATGGACGACTTTTTATTGATCAGGAAACGCTGGCATTCAGCCGTATAGAACTGAACCTCGATGTAAGCGACCGCGAGAAAGCTTCGGCTTTGATGCTGATTAAGAAACCAGCCGGTGTGCGTTTCCGTCCGAAGGAATTATCCCTGCTCATTGACTACCGACCGGAAAACGGTACGATGCATATTCGTTATGTACGTGCTACTTTCCGCTTCAATTGCGATTGGAAGAAAAGACTCTTTGCAACATCGTTTATGGCCTGTTGCGAAATGGTTGTCACCAGTCGTGAGGAAAACGGAGCTGATAAACCGCTTCGCGGACACGACACGTTTGACCAGCGTGATGCCTTCTACGACAAAGTGGACTTCTTCCTTGATTCCGCCTTCTGGCAAGACTATAATATTATCGAACCAACCGAGTCGCTTGACCGGGCTATTGGGAAGTTGCTGAAGATGAAGAGAAAAGAGTAAGGAGCAAGGGAGCGAGGGGCAAGGAGTAACATCCCCAAACGACTAAACGACTAAACGACCAAACGACGAGGGGTAAAGCAAAAAAAGAGAGGCGATCTTTCGATTACCTCTCTTTTTGTACGCCTGCAGGGGTTCGAACCCTGGACCCTCTGATTAAGAGTCAGATGCTCTACCAACTGAGCTACAAGCGCATCCTTTTGTTGGCATTCAGCATGTGATTTCTGAAATGCGAGTGCAAAGGTACACACTTTATTTCATACTGCCAAACATTTCGCCAAGTTTTTTTGAATAAACAGCGAAATTCCATCTTTTTCAAGTATTTCGGCTATATTACCCCTCGCCCCTTGCACCTCGCTCTCCCCCTAAGGGGGGGGGGAGTAGGAGGGGCTTCACTTACTCGATAGTTGACCTTCGTTCGACTTATCTCGCGCTCGGCAAAATTCAAATAAATTTGTTTTGCCCTCGCTTACTCGATAAGTTCAAAATGCTGGAAGTCCTTGCACGTTTTCCAGTCACCGCCCCATTCAAAACCTGCCTCGGTGAAGAGTTTGAAGCAAAGGTCTTTGTGATCTATCTTATAAGGGAAGTTCCACGAGCGGTCGCAGTAGGGTTTGCCGGTAACAGGCTGTATGAATTGTGTGCCGTCAGCGCGGTCCTTATAATAAGGATTGTAAAGCGTGTTGATATCGATAGCCAACCCGCGGGCATGCTTCGACAACTTGGTAGAGCCGGCGATGGCGCGATAGCAGAAGCACGAAGTGTTATTGTTACGCATCTGAGTCTCGTCGTCGGCATTATAGACATCGGGCAGCACCATCCGCTGAATGGGGTATTTTGCATCAAACAGCTGACGGAAGATGCGGGCTACGCGGTCGGCAATCACCTTGTTGACAATCATCTCGCCCACATGCATCTGATTGTCGTAGTCCCAGTGCAGTGCACGGATGTGTCGCAGGTCGTCTCGTCCGATGTTGGGGTTCTCCTTATAAGTCTTTCCCTGCATGCGTGCCCACACATTATCGGGGATAGGTTCCGCAGCAAAGCATTTGTCCACACCTCCGTAGGCCGCAACGGCCTCCTGGCTGACAGTCTTTCCTGCCTGCCACTGGTCAAGAACCGTTGTGTCGGGTTTTCCTAAATAGTTGTCTTCTGAGAATGCCATAGTCACTAATCCGCCGCTGACAATCAGGATGGCGGCAAGCACCCAGTTCATTATCTTTTTCATTACCTTGTTATGAATAACTTTTAAAGCCCCAGACACACCGTCTGGGGCTTTTGTTTTTGGAATGCTGTGGCTGATTAGAGGATGGTCTTTACAGCTTCGAGCATACCCTTTTCCTGGATCAGGTCGAGGTCTTTCTTGACGAGTTCTGCAAGGCCCTTCACATTGTGGAGGTCTTCGCCCCAGATGAACTCTGCACCCAGCACTCCGTCGGTAACCTTCTGTGTGTCGCCGGTTGCCCAAAGTTCTTTCAGCAGGTCCATAATCTTCTGGTCGTCGTTCGGAACAATTTCTGCACCGTCAGCACGCTTGCCACCCTTATAATAGGTGATGATGGCTGCGAGACCGAAGACGAGGCCCTGTGGCAGTTCGCCCTTGCGCTCCAGATAAACCTTTACGCCTGGCAGGTCGCGAGCCTGGAACTTCGGGAAGCTGTTGAGCATGATAGATGTTACCTGATGGTCAACGAATGGGTTGTTGAAGCGCTCCAGTACATCGCCGGCAAACTGCTTCAGCTCGTCCATTGGCAGGTTCAGGGTCTCCATCAGCTCCTCGAACTGTACCTTGTGGATGTACTTGCCCAGTACCTCGTGGTTGCATGCATCGCGAACGATGTCAACACCAGAGAGATAGGTGACAGGTGACAGTACGGTGTGAGGACCGTTGAGCAGGGTAACCTTGCGCTCGTGGTATGGTTTCTCGCTTTCTGCAATCAGCACGTGCAGACCAGCTTTCTCTGCTGGGAACTCTGCGCGAAGCTCTTCGCAAGTCATATTCTCTGCCTTCTCGATAACCCAGAGGTGGAAGATTTCTGCCTGCACAACGAGGTTGTCTTTGTAGCCCACCTTCTCCTGAATTTCTGCAATCTCCTTGCGTGGGAATCCAGGTACGATACGGTCAACGAGGGTAGCGCATACATAGTTGTATTTGGTGAACCACTCCTTGAATGCTTCATAGTCGGCACCCAGGTCTTCTTTCCACAGCTCGATGTACTTGTAGATACACTCCTTCAGATGGTGTCCGTTCAGGAAGATCAACTCGCAAGGCATGATAATCAAACCTTTCTTGGGGTCGCCGTTGAAAGTCTTGAAACGACGATAGAGCAGCTGAACGAGCTTACCAGGATAAGAAGATGCTGGTGCATCGGTAAACTTGCAAGTGTCGTCGAAAGCGATACCTGCCTCTGTGGTGTTGGAAATGACGAAACGAATCTCCGGCTGCTCAGCCAAAGCCATGAAAGCAGCATTCTGGCTGTAGGGGTTCAGTGCACGGCTGATGACGTCGATACGCTCCAATGTATTCACAGCCTCACCGTTCTGACGGCCCTGCAGGTTAACATGATAGAGACAGTCCTGACCATTGAGCCAGTCAACCATACCGCGCTCAATAGGCTGAACAACGACAACAGAACCGTTGAAGTTGGTCTTCTGATCCATGTTCCATACAATCCAGTCAACAAATGCACGAAGGAAATTACCTTCACCAAACTGGATAATCTTCTCAGGCATAACGCTCTTCGGCGCTGTCTGCTTGTTTAATGCTTTTAATTGTGCCATGATAATGTTTTAGTATAAAATCGTTTTTCTTGTTATTTGTCTGCAAAGTTATATAAAAGTTGTGGGTTTTGTATGTGATTTCCACACTTTTTTTTACGTAAACCTTTTCATTTTTGATTTTTTAGCGATTGACCCTCATTCTGTTACTCGTGGTGATAGGGTTCACCTTTGATAATTGTACAGGCTCTGTAGAGCTGTTCGGTGAAAATCAGGCGCACCATCTGATGGGAGAAGGTCATCTTAGAGAGGGATATTTGTTCGTTGGCACGCTGGTAAACGGCAGGGGAGAAGCCATAGGGACCGCCTACTACGAACACCAGACGCCGACAGGTTTGCTGTTTCTTTTCTATCCATGCAGCATATTCAACGCTACGGTATTCGTGCCCGTGTTCATCGAGAAGAACGACGGTGTCGGTTGGCTGTATCTGCTTGAGTATCAATTCCCCTTCGCGCTCCTTCTGAATGTCTTCTGAGATGTTTTTCGTATTCTTCAATTCAGGAATGACGGTGATATGAAAAGGCATATAGTGATTGATGCGTTCCGTGTAGTCGTTGATGCCTGCCACGAAATGCTTGTTGACGGTTTTACCGACTAATATCAGTTCTGTTTTCATATATAATATAAGGTGGAAATGGCTTTTTTTATTATTTGCGCACAAAAATACAAAAAAATCGTTCAATTCTTTGCATCAATTCAATAAAAATTACTATCTTTGTCGCAAATATAGCTATTAACGTAACATATAACTTTATTTGTTTATTATGGAAAATAACGCAGCACTTATTGCTCAATGTGAAGAAAGAGCGAAGCAATGGTTGTCTCCATCGTTTGATGAGGAGACCCGTAAAGCCGTACAGGCAATGTTGGACAATCCCGACAAGACAGAACTCGTGGACGCATTCTACCGTGACCTTGAATTTGGTACAGGTGGACTTCGCGGTATCATGGGCGCAGGAACCAACCGAATGAACAAGTACATCGTCGGTATGGCTACCCAGGGTTTTGCCAACTATATCCTGAAAGCATTCCCCGGTAAGCAGTGTAGCGTGGTAGTAGGTCACGACTGCCGTAACAACGGTCGTATGTTTGCAGAAAGCGTTGCCGACATCTTCTCAGCCAACGGCATCAAGGTTTACCTCTTCGAGAGCCTTCGTCCTACACCTGAGATTTCGTATGCCATCCGTCACCTCGGATGCCAGGCCGGTGTCAACGTAACCGCTTCCCACAACCCACGCGAGTACAACGGTTACAAAGCTTACTGGGACGACGGTGCACAGGTTCTCCGTCCACACGATGTAGGTATTATTGAGGAAGTAAACAAGGTGACCATCGACGACGTGAAGTTCGAAGGCAACAAGGAACTCATCATTCCTATCGGTGGTGAAATGGACTGGGACTACATCCAGGCTGTGAAGCAGGCAATGGTTGACCAGGATGTCATCCTGCGCAACAAAGACCTGAACATTGTTTATTCTCCTATGCACGGTACAGGACGCGTCATCATCCCGATGGCTCTGCGCTCTTGGGGTTTCCAGAACATCCATGTAGTACCAGAGCAGATGGTTATCGACGGTAACTTCCCAACCGTTGTTTCTCCAAACCCGGAGAATGCAGAGGCTATGACGCTGGGTATGAAACTCGGTACGAAGCTCAATGCCGACCTGGTAATCGCTTCCGACCCCGATGCCGACCGTCTGGCTATCGTCTGCCGCAACAACAAGGGCGAGTGGGAAATCATCAATGGTAACCAGACCTGTATGATGTTCTCCTGGTATATCATCGCCAACAAGAAGAAGCTCGGTCAGCTGAAGGGCAACGAGTTCATCGTGAAGACCATCGTGACCACAGAGGTCATTGCCGAGATTGCCAAGAAGAACGAAGTGGAATACATGGACTGCTACACCGGCTTCAAGTGGATTGCCAACGAGATTCGCGTCAACGAAGGCAAGAAGAAGTACATCGGCGGTGGTGAGGAAAGCTTCGGATTCCTGCCTTACGATGCCGTTCGCGACAAGGATTCACCCGCAGCCATCTGTCTTATCTGCGAAATTGCAGCATGGGCAAAGGACAACGGCAAGACGCTATACGACCTGCTCATGGACATCTATGCAGAATACGGCTTCTCCCGTGAGGTGACCATCAACGTGGTACGCCCAGGTAAGACCGGTGCCGACGAAATCAAGCAGATGATGGTTGACTTCCGCAACAATCCGCCAACGGATCTGGGTGGTTCGAAGATTGTCTTGTCTAAGGACTTCCAGCTGTTGACGGCTACGGATGCCGCCGGTAATGTGACCAAGCTCGATATGCCGGCAACCAGCAATGTGCTCCAGTGGTTCTGCGAAGACGGTACGAAGGTAAGTGTTCGTCCTTCTGGTACAGAGCCGAAGATTAAGTTCTATCTGGAGGTAAAGGATCCTTCCTTCAAGAGCGGTGCAGACTATGAGCGCTGCATGAACGCTGCTGCCGAGAAGGTAGAGGCCATCAAGAAATCACTCAATCTCGAATAAGGTTTTCCCTTTATTCATCAAGGAAGAAGGCTCAAGCATTCCGCTTGGGCCTTCTATTTGTATAAAAGCCCCCACGCAATAAACGTGGAGGCTTTTCTATGGAACAAAAAACATCTATCACTGGATGTGCTATAAATACAGCACTCGAAACGACACTCGCAATCGAGCTGTTTTTGAATGAGAACTACCGTTTCCGCAGAAATATCCTGAACGGGAAGGTTGAGTTTGCAGTTCTGCCTAAGGCCGAAAACAAGGCTGAAGGCAATGAGGGCTGCCTGAATCGGATGGGAGAGATGACGGGAGAGATTAAAGGCATCTCTCCCGTGCTCAATCCCCTTTGTACAAAGGCTTTTCGTAAGATGACGGGAGAGATGATGGATTTTCCTTAAGTGCGCCAGCCACTCCCTCCCCCTCGCAGGGGTGGGGGCTGTAGTATTTTACACATCGTCCTCAGTCATGTCGTCAGTCCATTGGAACTTGTCATCATTTATGAGCGACTGGGCTCCATAGCTGGCAGCGAGCAGATGCGTCCGCAGCTTCAGCAGGACTACCTTCATCGAAGGCTTCTGATATTCTTTCTTCATTGCGTTGTCCTCCTTATTTTATGATTACCTTTTTACCATTCATAATGTACAGGCCCTTCTGTGTAGGCTCTGTGCTGAGCTTGCGGCCGTCCAGCGTATAGATGCCGCTGGCGGCGTTCTCGCTGTCGAAATTGACGATGCTGATGCTGGTAGTCTCGCCGTCGCCCCAGTCGATATTGATGAAGCGGGCGGCCGCCTGTGCCGTGCCGTTGGGCTGTACCCAGAAGTGGGCTCGACACGATTTCAGCTTGCGTTGGTTCTTCGAGTAGCCAATCTTGTTGCCCGAGGCGACGTAGAGAATGGAGTTGATGTTCTCAGCGGTGATGTTGAACGGTGAGTACTGGCCCACGAACTTCACCTTCGTGTCGGTGCTCTTCACCTCCTGTTCGGCAGCGTTGCTGATGGTGACGCCCGCGAATACGGGGTTCTCCAGATTTACACCCGTGTTGTCCCACTTGATGATAAACGGCGTGCCAGCGGGGATGGTGGCGGGGGCTGTGGTAAACTTCAGCGTCAGTTGCCCTTCACCGTCTAAGTTCGATGTGTCGTCGAACACCTTGGCTATGACATTGTCACCTGCCAGCGGGCTGCTGGCTATGGTCACATCGAACGGCAGGCACAGCGTGTTCCAATTGCCGTCCTTGATGAGAGTGCGGCCGCTGAGGAAGAAGAGAAGGGTGTTTGCTGGGTAAAGCGTCTTGCCGTCGGGCTTGGTACTGATGTTGTCAGCAGCACTCCAGGTGGCGCCGTCGGTATCCTGGAAGGCTTTCTTCAGGTTCACCGTGCCGTTGTAGCTGGTGGCCGTGATGCGGTCGGTCGCGTTGGTCCAGCTAAGGTTGACGGTGGTAGGTGAAGTGCTACCCGTTCCTCCGCCGATGCCGAAGCCTTCATAGTCATTGAGATAAGTACTGTAATTAGCTGTTGCGTTGATGACACCGCCAGAGATGTTGACCGTGCCGCCGGAACCCCAACCGCCGCCACCGATGGCTGCTGCTTCAGTGCCACCTGTTGCATTAACGGTACCCCCATAGATGTTAACTGTGAAACCGGTACAGCTGCCATTGAGCTGTGACTGTGCCACCATAGATGTTGACGGTACCTCCGTGGCTGCCTTGAGTGCCACCTATGCCGCTATCGTACGCTATAGCATTGATAGTGCCACCATAGATGGTAATGGTGCCGGCATCAGCATTACCCCATCCAAGACCAGGGTATCCGCCACCGATGGCAGCTTCGTCAGACGAGTTTGTCGCAGCATTTATCGTTCCTGTTCCTTGACTTTGTCCGTAAATGGTGAGAGAGCTACCTTCAGGCACATGGATGCCACCAGCTGCTTCGAGAATTATTTCTTGACTCCAATCGGGGTAATATTGCACTATTGCAGCATCAAGCGTTGCGCCATCAGCAAGGATAAGCTTAACATCACCATTAACAGTAATACGTCTCGTTTTGAAATTGGAGTTATCTGGTGAAGTATAGGGAGTGATTCCAACATCCTCACTCACCACATACCA
>CADBAP010000021.1 GCA_902792685.1 uncultured Prevotellaceae bacterium | reverse complement strand
TCCGCAGAGCCGTTGGAGCAAGACGTGTTGCCAGGCTATTCGCAACGCGAAATGGATATGATGAAGTTCAATGCCATTTGCAGGAAGCTGGCATTCAAGCGCAAGCAGCCTATCGACGAATATCTGCTGACCGTTGCCCACGCCTGTCATCAGGCCGGCATCGACCAGGAGGTGGCCACGAAATGTCTGCTGAACGTAGGCGACTACTGGGACAAGGAGGCGCTGGTGCGTTCGACGATGGCGAATGCCTACCAGAAACACCGCTATGGTGTGGTGAACCCCATTGATTCGTCGCTGATGTATCAGCAGCTGATGAAGGATTTTCTGAAACGCCGCTACCTGTTTCGCAGGAATGTGGTGACGGGCGAGGTGGAATTTCAGGAGAAAGGACGCTATATCACCAGCTGGCGACCGCTGACCGAAGAGTCGCGCAACGACATCAACAATGCAGCGATAGACGAGGGCATCAAGGTGTGGCCGAAGGATATGGACAGGTATATCGGTTCGAGTCATGTAGATGACTACGACCCAGTGCGACAATGGATAAACAGTCTTCCTGAATGGGACGGCAGAGACCGATTGGGCGAGATGGCCGACCGTGTACCGACGAAACTGAATGACTGGCGCAACCATTTCAAAGTATGGATGCGTGCGATGGTGAGCCAGTGGACGAGTGGAGCCGGCCAGATGTATGGTGCCCAGATGGTGATGATGTTCGTGGGTGCTCAGGGAACACGCAAGTCAACCTTTATGCGGATGATTCTGCCGCCGGAACTGCGAGCGTTTTACATCGACCGCATCGACTTCAGCAACAAGAAAGAAGCGTTGAGGGCGCTGGGGCGTTTCCTGTTGATCAACATCGATGAGTACGACCAGGTGTCGAAGGCGCAGACAGCCTATCTGAAACACCTCATCCAGCGCACCGATGTGAAGGAGCGCAAGATGTATGAAACCACCTACCAACAGCTGCAGCGCTATGCTGTCTTCTGCGCAACAACCAATTCGCTTACGCCGCTGAAAGACGAGACGGGTTCGCGCCGTTATATGGTGGTAGAGGTGACCGATGTGATTGATACTGACACACAGGGCATTCGCGCCATCGACTATCCACAGCTCTATGCGCAGATCAAAGAGGAGATTCGCCGAGGCGAGGAAACCTATTTCGATGGCGAGCGCGAACAGATGATTGTTGCCAATGCTGCCGAATACTATGACGAGCCGAATGTCGTGAGCATCTTCTGCGACCATTTCCGAAAGCCTCAGGCTGGCGACGAGGAGCTGCTGATGACGCCCACGGAGATACTGCAATGGATGCATGACGAATTACACATCAACCTTGTTACGCATTCAAATTCGGTGTTTTTGGGCAATTATCTGCGAAGGGAGCAATTTGATAGAGGAAAGGGTAGGGAACGGCGTAAATACCTAGTAGGCAGGATGATACAAAAACAACAATTGACTGTTGACGCAATAAAAGTGTGACAGTCTTGTGTCAGTGGTGACAGTCTCAAAAAAGACTGCAATCCCTTTGTACATCGGCATTGTGTCAGTGTGTCAGTCTCTAAATCGTTTTTTAATACTTTAACTTCCATTTTAACTCCCACTTTAACTTCCATTTTAACTCGCATTTAAAACAATGAAATATAGAATCGTCAAAGAAAACAAACCCACCTTGAAGAACTACGGCCGCTACAAGGCTGTGGCGGTACATCATCAAACCATCGATACGGCGCAGGTGTGCCAGGAGATACAAGACAACTGTTCGCTGAAGAAGAGCGACGTGGTGGCGGTGCTGACAGAACTGTCGGAAGTCATCACCCGCCACTTGCAGCGCGGTGACAGGGTGCGCCTGAAAGATTTAGGCCTTCTGAAGCTGGAGATAGAAAGCGACAAGGTGGATACACCAGAAGAGTTTGATGTCAGAAAACACATCCGCAACTTCCGCATCCATTTCTTGCCGGAAAGCCGGAAAGGACATCAGGAGCTGTACGAGAACATACAACTGAAGAAGGTTGATGGTTGAAGCGATATGACAGGAACCTGGTAACTGTCATCTAAAAAAATTGCATATATCCAAATAGTTATGTGCTAGGAAATAGCACGTTCATGGTCAGTTGGGGTGCTTTAAATTGTTTAGATGTTATTCAGAAGGGTTTCGGTACCACTTTTCGATATGTCGAGGATTAGTTCGGAACCATCTTCTGCCTTCAGGGTGCATTGGCGGCGTTTGGAATTGATTTTATAGACGCGCTTGAGATTGATGATGGTTTTGCGGTCGATGCGCAGGAAGACGTTTGGATCGAGGCGTTGTTCGAGCATCCTGAGACTTTCCAAGAGCACATCGTTGTCTTGAAACAGGATGATTTGTGAATAATTTCCGTCGGCCAGGAAATAAGCGATATCGTTTTGCTTGACAAATATTTTTCCATTGACCGTTCTGAAAGACAGTTTGTCGCTTTGGCTTTCAGGTGATGGGTGATGGGTGTTGGGTGATGAGTGATGGGTGTTGACTGCTTTTGCAATTGCGAGCGCCAATTCGTTTTTGTCAACAGGCTTAAGAAGATAATCGACGGCAGAGAATTTGATGGCACTCATCAGATAGCGCCTGTCGGCATAAGCTGTTGTAAAGATGACGCGAGGCAGCGTATGCATGGAGTTTTGGAGTTCGTTGAGCAACTGGATAGAGTCGCGCCCTTGCAGCTGTATATCCAAAAACAACAGATCAGGCCGATGCAGCAGGATGCTTTTCAGGGCAGCATCGTAGCTGTCGCAGGCATCGATGACCTCAATTTGTGACCGGAATTCCTCCAGCTTTTGTAACAAGGAGAGACGCGGATAGCGTTCGTCTTCTACCACAATGGCTTTTAATGTATCACGATTCATCATTTCTCTTTTTTTCGCAAGTTCATTTTAGAATTTGTAATCGACGGGTATCAGCATTTCAAAGCAGGTGCCGTTGGGTGTATCCTGTTCGTCGTAGAGGTCTGTGACCTGCTGGTGGATGTGGTGCTGGTTGACCTGATTGTAGAGTTGTATCTGTTCGAGCAGTATTTTCAATCCTTGCTTGGTAGAGTTTTTATTCAGTCGTGTGGCCTCAGCACGCCCAACCCCATTGTCCTGTACTCTCACCACCAGCATTTCAATGTCTTGGATTATGTTCTGTTTGATGCTGATAGTAATATGTCCTCCTTCTGGTTTGTTGCCGATACCATGCTTGACCGCATTCTGACAATAGGTATGCAAGAGCATCGTGGGCAGAAGTGATTCGGTATTCACATGATTGTCAACATCAATGGTATAAGTGAGGCGGTCGCCATAGCGCAGCTTTTCCAGTTCGAGATACACCTTCACATTTTCGATTTCCTCAGCAACCGTACGGGCTGGTCTTTCGAGGTCAGCCAGTATCTGGTTGGCGAAATTGGAATACAGTTTCAGATAATGCATGGCATCTTCCGAAGAGTTGTTCATGATAAAATACTCGATTCCGGCTAATACATTCGCATGGAAATGCGGGATATTCTTCAGTCGGATGGCATTCATCTGTAACTCCTTTTGCTTCTTTTCGCGCTGCAAGCGTTGCATCACCAATCGGTTGTGGCGCTTTTCGTAGTGACGGGAAAGAATCCAGATGATGATGGCGATGAGTGCTGCCGGCAGGAGCCAGAACCACCAATGCTGCCACCATAGCAAAGGTGCTTTGACGATTGTCGATTCGTTTTGGTGGGCCAACAGGTCTGCGGGGTTGAACGATGTCATCTCCTCTACCCCTGTGAGCCATATCGTGCCGTCGGGAGCTTCGGCCATCGTTGCTTTCAGCGGTCCGAGGGTGGTGAATCCGTTGGCATAGTTGAAGAAGTGGGTGTCGCTGATTTCGCACCGTTCGTTGACTCTTGCAACAAACATCCCGTCGAGCACTGCAACGATGAGATAGCCGCGTGGTGATACGTGAACAGAACGGATCTCGTGTGATGCCAACTGCGGCATCTGACTGGTAAGGTCTTCAATATTGCCGTTTCGTATCAGGAACAACGAGTCGGCCGATGCGAAATAGATATTTCCTTTGAGGTCGTTATCCATCGTGGTAACAACAAGTTTCTGGAGGCCTCCTTCAACCTCCTCCTTCAGTCCTATACCTTCCACCTTCCACCTTCCACTCTCAACCTTATAAAGTCCAGAGGTAGCACCTACATAGAGGTTCCCGTGGTGGTCGTCGGCCACCGCCCAAGGATGCATTATATCTTGGGTGATGGATGACAAGTGTTGGGTGTCGGGGTCGTAGGAGAGCAGCTGATGGGGTGTGCCAATGATGAGTTTTCCTCCGATTGCCGTTACAAAGCGGTAGTTGTCGTTCGGCAGATGCAGCCATTTCAGTTCTTTGCCATCGAAACAGGCCACATCACCTTTTCCTGCCATATAGATATTGTTGCCGATGCGTGCTGCACCAGGCGCATAGAAGTTGCCTTCAATCGTACTATGTTGCTGAATATCGGTGCCGTCGGTCTTCATGGAAAAGACGGTACCGTTCAGCGTACCGCATACCACTCGTCCGTCAGGTCCTATTGCCACCGCCTGAACAATATCGTTTTTGTCGGTCAGTTGGTGGTTGACGAAGTTCATATTGAAGAACTGATAAACGCCTTGGTAGGTAGCCACCCACAATTGGTTCCATCGGTCTATGAAAAGACTCTTGATGAGATTGAAACCAGTAGCCAGCTGGCGCACCGTTTGTCCGTCGTAACAATAGATGGTGTGGGAGTCGGCGATGAGCTGTTGACCTTGTTGGGTGCTGCGCACGTAGAGTCCGTAGTCGGGTGCTTCAAAGTGGAAGGGCTGCAGCTTCTCTAATTTCCGGTTTATCACCAAATAGATGCCATCATCTGCGAAAGCATAGAGTTTCGTTCCTTGCCGACACAAAGTATAGATATTGGATTTGGTTGATAGGTGATGGATGGTGGGTGTTGGGTGACGGGTGATGCAATACAGTCCTTCTCGTGTAGGCACATAGATATCGGTGGAATCGATATAGAGTTTCCGGTCGGGTTCCATCTTATCGAACACGGCGCTCTTCAGAACAATCTGAATACCTTTATCTGTCATCTTACAGAGCCGCCGCTGTTCTTCATTTTCGTTTTCCAACAGGAGGTATCCTGCCGGCAGGTCTGGTGTGTTGAAATTATTCAGCAGCCACTGTCTTTGAGGGTCTATCTGCTGTGTTTCCAGTTCATTCCCGTTGAGAATAAACTGACTGCGGAAACTCAATGCGTGAATGGTGGGATATTCGCCATGCAGAAATCTGTACCAGAACGACTTTTCGGATGTTGCTGACTCGATGAAACCGATAATATTCCACTTCTTTCCTTTCAAAAACGAGGTGAAAGTGATCCCATCATAACGAACAAATCCCGACAGTGTACCAATATAAATATATCCGCGAGAGTCTTGAAAAAAAGTCTCTGCTTGCATGTGTGGCAAGCCGTCGTTGGTAGTATAGCGCCGGTAACTGAGGCTACTTTCTATCAAAGGTCGTTTTTGTCCGCTCTCAGCAACTGTCTGTTGGGAGAAGCCACTGAGAGACAAGAGTAGTAAGGATAAGATTAGCAGTTGTCTCATGGGTGCAAAATTACAAAACATTTTAATATGGAGCAAAAAGTCACAAACAGATGTGTGAAATTTTTTCGTTCGTCATTGGAAAACGCTCTTTCGTCACTCCCAACACTCCATTCGTCATAAAGTTAATTTTCTTTACACTAATAACCCGCTTTTTTTCTTATTTTTGCACCATAACGTTTCCTAACTAACTATCTAATATGCTACAATACTAACAAAAACCATACAAACATGAAGAAAACATTCACGCTACTTATCTTGTCAGCACTCATGGTGCTCACAGCACATGGTGAGACCATTGACGTGGACTCGTTGCGCTATACGCTGAACAGCGATGGTACGGCAACGGTGAGTGAGTGTCTCTACAAGAGTACACCAGACATCAACATCCCATCAACCGTCAGCGACGGTACTACGACCTATACGGTGACGAAGATCGGCCAGTATGCCTTCGACCAGAAGCCGTTCATCACCTCGGTAACGTTTCCTGAAACGCTGGAGTATATGGACTTCTGCTCGTTCCGCTGGTGTTCCGGGTTGACGCAAGTGACTATTCCTGCTTCGCTGAAAGAGCTGAGTTCATCGAACTTCTCGCAATGCACCAACCTGGAAACGGTAACGATTGCTGCCGGGTCGCAACTGACGAAGGTGGATGAGGCTGCTTTCTACAATTGCTATAAGCTGACGAGCATCAACCTTCCTTCGACGGTGACGGAGATTGGTACGTCTGCCTTTATCTATTGCAAGGGTCTCACGACGTTCACGATGCCGGCATCGCTGACCACCCTCAAAAGCAGCGCTTTCAACGGGTGTAAGGGTTTGACGAGCATCACCCTTCCGTCGGGTGTTACCACCATCAGCAATTCTGCCTTCTACGACTGCACGGGTCTGACCGAAATGACCATTCCTTCAAGTGTGACGACCATCGAAAGCAGTGCGTTCTACGGCTGTAATGGTCTGACGAGTGTTACGATTCCTGCTACGGTCACGACGATGGGTGAATATGTGTTCAGTCATTGTAAGGGACTTACTTCGGCCACTATCGCCGACGGCGTCACATCGCTTCCGCGCGACCTGTTCTCGGAGTGTACCAAACTGGAGTCGGTAAGCATTCCGCAGTCGGTGACGAGCATCGGACAGGGTGTGTTCTATCTGTGTACGGCACTGGGCAACATCACCCTGCCTGCCAACCTGACGGAGATAGGCAGCTATGCTTTCTATGGCACGCCGATTACCACGATGACGCTGCCCGCTACGGTGACGAGCATCGGAGAATATGCCTTCCGTGAGTGCAGCAAGTTGGAAAGCATCAATCTGCCCAACGGTATCACGAAGATTTCACAGCATCTGCTCTATGGCTGCTCATCGCTCAAATCCCTGACGCTGCCTGATGGCATCACGGAAATCGGCAACTATGCCTTCCGATATTGTAAACTGCTGACCGAGCTGACTATTCCCTCAACGGTGGAGAAATTGGGACAGAGCGTGTTTGAAGACTGTGCGGGACTGACCGCGATGACGTTGCCCAACAGCGTTACGACCGTAGGCAGCTACCTGTTCAAGAACTGTACTGGTCTGACGAGCGTCACGCTGCCCAACAACCTGAACACCATCACCTATGCGATGTTCAACGGCTGTAAGGCGCTGACGGCTATCGACATTCCGGCAAGCGTGACGAAGATAGAGGGCTATGCTTTCGAAGGATGCACTGCGCTGAATGAGGCCGTTATCCCGGAAACGGTGACAAGCATTGGTGAAGGCCTGTTCAAGGACTGCACCTCATTAGAGAAAGCGACGCTACCCGATAACATCACCCAGTTGCCTTATCATACGTTCTACGGCTGTACGGCACTCCAATCGTTCAACTGGCCGGCACAGCTGACAACTATTGCTGCCGCTGCTTTTAGTGGAAGCAAGGCACTGTGTGGTGACATCGTACTGCCCCAGTCGGTGAAGATCATCAAGTACAGTGCTTTCCAGGACTGCGACCAAATGAAGTCGATTACCCTGCCTGACGAGCTGACGACTTTGGAAGAAGATGTTTTCTACGGTTGCGACTCCCTGCAGACCATCATCTTCCCGAAGAATCTGACGACCATTCCTAGAGACCTTTGCGGCTACTGCAGGCAGTTGCAGAACATCACCTTCCCCGAAGAATTAGAGACCATCGATGCCTATGCTTTCCAGTACTGCGGTTTGAAAGGAACCTTGACGTTGCCAGCCACGCTGAAAACCATCAAAGATCACGCTTTCTATCGCTGCGAGATGGAACATATTGCTTTCCAGGAAGGCATCCAGACCATCAAGAGTGGTGCCTTCCAGAGCTGCGAGAGTCTGTTGGAGGTCACCCTTCCCGCCTCGCTGGCCCAACTTGAAGGTTATGCCTTCGACGACTGCGACAACCTGCTGAAGGTGACGTTCCCGGCAGATGTGACAAACCTTACTTTTACGGGCAGACAGCACTTCTCATACAACAAGCAGTTGCGCAGCATCACCTTCCCCCAGGCGGGCATGACCACCATTCCAGAAGGAATGTTCGCAGAGTGCGACCGCCTGCGCCAAGTAGAGTTGCCGACAACGCTTACCAGCATTGGCAAACAGGCTTTCTACGGTTGCGACTCCCTGCAGACCATCTATATCCCCGATGATGTGACAGCGATCGGAGACGAAGCCTTCGACTATTGTAAGAAGCTGAAATACGCGCGTCTGCCGGAAGGTCTGCAGACCATCGGCAGCGGCTGTTTCGCCTGGAACGAGAACCTGCAATACCTCAACATCCCTTCGACGGTGACCAGCATCGGCAACTATGCCATCCATACCACCGCAACCTCATCGAACAATAACTTCAAGTCGATAGGTATTATGGGTAGCACCATGCCCGGCACCAGCAACCACGTGTTCTGGCAGTACCAGCCGGCATTCACCATGCTGGTACCCGAAGGACAGGAAGATGACTACCAGAACAGCTCGTCGTGGAAACCCGATGTCACAGACAACCGCACCATCAAGGGTTATCCGGCAGAGAAGCAGACGATGACGCAAGACCTCATCCACCTCTCATGTCTGAACGGCGAGACCTACCTGTCGGGCGGTCCTGAAGCCATCTATGTAGATTGGTTTGAGGGTATGGGCAACTACCGCGTTTATTATACCGACTCGAAGAACAACAAGACTGCTACGATGCCGACGAAAGGCGGTAGCTACAGCATCTCGCTGGAGTTTGAGGAAGGTCCTTACTACAAACCTGCTACCTTTAATGATATAGCCACGTTCAACGTGCAGGAGATTGCTGACGAAGATTTTGCATTGCTGTGGGACTTCTACAACACCACCTACGACCCGACGGGTGCGAAGAACACGTGGGCCGGTGGCGGCGGTAATGGTGTAGCAGCCAACTGGAAACTCATCAAGGGCGTGAAGGAATCGGCTCACGGTATTTTTGGTGTGAAGTGGAACCAGGGACATGTCGAGGAAATCAATTTCGGAACGGGCACCAGCATCTACAATTTGAATGCCAACGAGACACCGGTCTGTCTGCTTGCCTTGCCCAAGGTGAAGAAGATAGAAATCGCCAACGGTGAGCTTTATGGAAACATCAGCGAGAAGGTAGAAGAGTGGCTGGCGGCAGGTAAGACGCTGAGTCCGACGCTCGAATACCTCGACCTGCAGCGCAACAAGCTCACAGGCAATATTTCGACCCTCGCCAACGCGCTGCCGGCACTGAAAACGCTCGACTTACACGAGAATCGCTTCTCTACCGTATGGCCGGCACTGTCTGAAACACTGGAGAACATCAACATCAGCAATCAGACCATTACCGATATCGTGGCAACAGTTGACCTGCGTGATATGACGGAAGCAGGATTCTTCTCTACGCTGCCCTCCATCGTCTTCTACGATCCTGATACGCGCACCTATGCCGACAACATCAGCATCGGCGTGCAGAGTCAGACGAACTGGGGTTCGTTCACGGTGAACTACAATGCTTCCAACGATTTCACCATCACGGGCAACTGCACGTGGAAGGGTGCTAGCGGCGACATAGCGAAGTGCAGCTATACCGATTCGAAGAACAAAACCACGAACTTCAACGCCAACTTCTTCTACGATATGGGCGATGTCGATTTCAATGGTCTGCTGAATATCAGTGACCTGCAGCAGAGCATCAACTACCTGTTTAAAGAAAGCTACTCCGGATACAGCCGTTATAACTTCACTGCCGGCGACCTGAATGCCGACAACGCCATCAACGTGCTCGACATCGTGCCGCATGTGGATTTGTTATTAGGCCTCACCCCCAACCACTCTCCAATGGGCGAGGGGAGTAACCAAAGTCGTTGGATGACTCGGAGTAATCTGAATACTCAGAAAACTCAGTGTGCCGAAGCATCTCTCTACATCAAAGACGGCAAGCTCATATTGAACACCAGCCGTCCTGTGGCAGCACTTGATATCATCATAGGAAACGAAGGAACAAAGGAACGAGGGAACGAGAATAGTAATCTCGCTTTCTCCTCTCTCCTCTCTTCTCTCTCCTCCGTCTCACAGCGACAGCTAACCGACGGCAAGCTGCACCTTATTATATACAGCACTTCCGGCAAGACATTACCTGTGGGCATCAGTACCATCGGTACGTGTAGCAACAACGCCACTATCACGAATGCGATGCTTGTTGACGAAGAGGCTGTAGAGCTGAACGCTCAACTCAATGATGCGACAGCGGTGATAACAGGAATTGAGAGTTTGAACAATTCGACAAATTCACCATTAGACAATGATACTCCGGCGTATAACCTGTCAGGCCAGCGTGTCGGCAAGAGCTACAAGGGAGTAGTGATAAAGAACGGAAAGAAAGTTGTAATCAAATAAGGATGGAGGGCACAAGATATGAAAACAAATAAGATCGCAAAGGTTCTATTCCTTTTACCTTTTTACCTTTTTACTTTTTTACCTTTCATACAGGCTCAAGACATCAATGAGCTGAGTGTAAAAGATGTGAACGGTATGCGTGGAAAGACCATCTCCGTACCAGTCTATCTGAACAACACATCGGAGATTGCAGCCTTGCAGTTCGATATCACATTGCCGGCCGGCTCGCAGGTACAATACGACTCCACAACGGTGGCAGTGAACCGAAGGGCAGACCATATCATCAGTGGGCAGTCGAGAGGTTCATATACCCATCGTTTCATGCTCTATTCACCCACCAATGAGGTATTGAGGGGTAATTCCGGAAAGTTGTGCGATATCGTGTTTAAAATATGGACGGGTTTGGAAGACGAGCAGTCGTACGACATCAAGCTTTCCAATGTCGTCATGTCGGACAAACAGGGAAGGGATGTCTTCACCAATTCCGTTGATGCGAAGCTGACGTTGACCACCTATCCCGACTTCGAGGTGAGCGGGTTGACCGTGAGCAAAGCCGATATCACGCCAGGTGGCGAGGTGACGTTTGCATGGGTTGTGAAAAACATCGGTGAGACCGCTGCTACGGGCGGATGGAAAGAGAATTTCTATCTTACCGGCAGCAACAATACAGAACTGTTTATCGGCTCCAACAGCTTTGAGAGTACGGGAATGGCTCCAGGAGCGAGCGTGAACCGCTCGATGACAATCACGTTGCCCGATGTGTTGAGTATTGAAGGCGATGTCAATCTGAGGGTAAACATCAAAGGCAACTCCGATTCAGGCGAACGTTCAGAGGCTGAATGGAACAACACCGCTACCACCGCTACGGGTGTGACGATGAAGAAGACCATGCAGCTCGTGATGCCGACCGCAGCCATCGGTGAGAATAAAGGTAAAAACGTGCGTCTGCAGTTGACCCGTAGTGGTAGCCACAGCACGGAGGAGACCTTCAACCTCAGCTGCGACAAACCTGACCGGCTGTCGGTACCGGAAACAGTGACCATTAGTCGCAATCAGTCGGCAACTGCGTTCTATGTGAACGTTGTTGACAACAGTATCTACAACAATGAGGATTCTGTGGTGACCATCACCGCTACAGCCGACGGATATACCTCAGCAACGGGACAGCTCATCATCGAAGACAACGAATATCCCGATATGCAGCTCACGGCATCGAAGACGGAACTCAACGAGGGCGACACCTTCCAGTTGACCGTCACCCTACCGAAGGCAGCGAAGACCGATACGGAGATCAAGTTTACCGCTGAGACTCCGAAACGGTTCAATATGCCGGCATCGGTTGTCATTGCGAAGGGTCAGGCCTCAGCAAGCATTGATGTAGAGGTGATTGACAACAACACGCCGGAGCTGCAGCTGACGACAGCGTTCTTTGCTACTGCCGAGAAATACAACAAGGCCGAACAGCTCGTCATCGTCAACGACAACGATATGCCGGAGCTGGAACTGATTCTCTCACCCTCGCAGGTGAGCGAAGGTGCCGGACTCTCCAGTGTGAAAGCTCGTCTGTTGCGTAAGACCCATACCGACAGCGATATCACCATCGTGTTGAGCGACGACGGCAACAACGACATCTATTATTCGCAGAAACGCTTCACGATGAAAGCGGGCGTGACGACAGCCGAGTTTGCCATTGGTGCCATCGACAACGCACAGAAAGAAGGCGACCGCACGGTGAACATTACCGCTGGTGTATGGGTAAGCTCTTGTAACTGTGCAGCGACAGGCACCACGCTCGGAGCCTCAACCACGCCTTTGACCATTCTCGACGACGACGGTCCTACGCTAACGATACAGAGTTCGTCATCATCGCTGCTCGAAGGCAAGGAGAACGCTACCACGCTGACGATTACCCGTAATACCGGCACCAGCGGAACAACGGTAGTCACCATCAGCAGCGACCGCGATGGCGACCTGACCTACAACCATACGGCAACTATCGCCGACGGACAGACCTCGGTAACAGTACCTGTAAGCGTCAAGAAAAACGATATTGCCAACGACGAGCGCACGGTGGTGTTCACCGTTGCCGCCGACGGTTACACGCAGGGAACCTGCTGGGCATTGATTACCGATCAGACGATGCCCGATGCCACCGTCGATGCTCCTGTTTTGGCACAAAACAATGTACCTGCAGGCGGTGCTGTTGACGTAACGGTGACGGTCAACAATATCGGTAATGTGGATCTGCCCGCTCAGACGAAGGTGAACCTCTATATCGGCAGCGACTTGTTGGCTACGCTCTACACCCAGGAGGCGATTGCAGCAGGAAGCAGCGCCGACATCACCCAGCAGCTCGCGATGCCCAATCTGGCGGGCAGCTACCAGTTGAAGGCAATTGTCAACGAAGACAAGAGCGTGAAGGAGCTGGTATATCTCAACAATACTTCTGCCACCACACCATTGACGCTGACTGCTCCGTTTACGGCTACCGTCACATTGGACAAGAATATCTACCAGAGCGATGAAGATATCGTCATCAAAGGTGTGGCAACAGGCAGCAGCATCGCCAACAAGAAAGTGGAAATATACCTGATTCACAGCAATGTACGCGACACGCTGATGACCACCACCGACGCTACGGGTAAGTTCAGTGCCACCTTCAAGCCAAAGGGCGTGGCCGGACACTATGGCGTGGGCGCCTGCTATGTAGGTGAAAACCTGCGCAACGAACAGGTTGGTTTCGATATCTATGGTATGCGCCGCACCGACAGTGGTTTCCTGAAGGCTGAGCCGCAGGTAGGTGTACCTCATGCGATGAATATCAGCATCACCAACTCTGGCAGTCTGCCGCTCACCAACATCACGATGCAGATTGTCAGCTCAGACGGCAACATCGATGTAGCCGTACAGCCCATCGCCACACTTGACGGCGGCAAGAACGCCAGCCTGCCCATCACGCTGACAGGAACGGCAGCCAGCAGCGGCGACGACTGGCAACTGCTGAAGGTGCGCTTCACCAGCAAGGAAGGTGCTGCGTTCGATGGAACCATCTATTATTACAACCGCGTGGCAACAGGAAAGCTGCGTGCCAGCATCACCAGCATCAATACCACGATGGTGAAGGGCGAACAGCGCGACTACTCGTTCGATATCACCAATACGGGTTACGGCACCACTGGAAAGATCAGTCTGTCGCTGCCTGAAGGTTCGTGGATTACTGCTGTTACGGGTAAAGAGATGGGCGCGTTGGCTTCTGCTGATACCGCCACCATCGTTTTGCGCTTCACACCGACAGCCGACATGCAGCTCAATGTGCCTGTTCGCGGCTCTATCGGTATCAACTGCGAGAACGGACAGGGACTGAGTCTGCCGTTCAGCATCGAACCCGTCAGCGACAACATGGGTGTCTTCGTGGTCGATGTGTGCGACGAATATACCTATTATACTGATGAGGCTCCTCACCTGAAGGGTGCCGCCGTGAAGATTACCCATCCTACAACAGGACAGCTGGTGGCTGAGGGTACGACAGGTGACGACGGACTCTTTATGGCCAATCTGCCGGAAGGCTGGTACACGCTTAGCGTGAGTGCCGACAAGCACGACAGCTACCGCGGCAACGTGCTCGTTGACCCAGGTCGTCAGACGACGAAGGTGGTGAACCTGAGCTATCAGGCTGTTACCATCAACTGGGAAGTGAAGGAAACCGAGGTGGAAGACAAGTATGAGATTGTCACCACCGCCACCTTCGAAACCCATGTGCCGGCTCCAGTAGTCGTGATTCGCGGTCCTGAAAAGATTGACGGTGACGCAATGATTCCTGGTGAATCGCAACTGCTTTATTACACCGTAACCAACGAGGGCTTGATCATGGCCAAGAACTGTGTGTTCAACGGACCGGAGAGCGATAGCGAGTTCCTCTTCGAGACGCTGGCCAACACGGGACCGTTCGACCTGGCAGCCAATCAGGCGATGATCATTCCAGTAAGGGTGACGAAGCAAGCTCCAGCTGCTGGTGCGAGAGCCGATCTGACGAATGCTCCGCGTCGTGCAGAATCGAGTGGTAACGACAACGCCTTCACCCACTGTATGAAGAACCTCGGTGTGCTCTATGAGATACTCTGCGGTAAAGACCTGAAGAGCAACTCTGCGATGCTTGCCCTCGCCGTACGTGCCTGTGTGGCAGGTGTTGCTGGAGGTGTATTCCTTGGCGGTGGCGGCGGTGGTCCCGGCTCACCAGGTAAAGGTGGTATCAGTTATTATCCCACCAATACCGGTAACTATGGTGGTTATCTCACCAGCGACGACCCCTGCGATCCTGATTTGGCCAATACGAAGAAAACGATTATGGACGGGTTTATCAACATGGCTCCTGGAATGGGTGGCTGCTTGGCTTACGGCGTGAGTGCTGAGGGTATGGCACAGTCGATGGCTGCTGGCGACGATGCAGCTACAGCCGGCAACGTATGCAACTTCGGTGCAGCGACAGCCACTACCTTCTCGCATCCTATCGCCCAGCCGTTCTTAGGGTTCTTATCTCTTTGTGCCGGCTTATACGGCAGCTCTGATGCCAGAGCGTTCATGAATGCCGTGAAGAAGGAATCGACCCAGGAAGAACTGATGCGCAAATACTCCTGGCTGGCTGAGTTCGCTGAACTATCCCGTTGGTACTATCGTCAGATGTTATGCTATCGGGAAGTATTCCTCACCTACTACGGCGATGAAATCTGGTTCAGCGTTGACGACGATACGCGTCCGGCATTCTTCAAGAAAATATGTTCTTTCGATCATTTTGAGGACATCACCTACGAAAACCTCAAAGACTACAAGCCCGCCTCGGTAACGGAAGAACAGGCAAGAGCGTTTATCGAGCGTCTGCAGAACACGATCTTCAAGCGCGACAGCGAAAACAAGATGAACCTCCAGTATATGCTCGATCAGATTGCCACAGCCAAATACATCAACCGGTATGAGTTACCTACCTGGCATCCAGGACAGAAGAACAACGTGCGCAGGAAAGCGCCCAGTACCGCCGAACCTTACTACGGCGACGACATCTATCCGGCTGGACAACTGTTTGTTGATGCCTGCGACAAACTGAAGGACGATTTCAACGATGCCTCGAAGACACAATCGGTATGTGTCACCATCAAGTTGCAGTTCAAGCAGCAGCTTGTGCTCACGCGTCAGGCCTTCCGCGGTACGCTGACCGTGAAGAATGGCAACGAGGAGAATGCAATGCAGAATGTGAAACTCATGCTCACCGTCACCGATGAGGATGGCAATGTGGCTACCGCCCACGAGTTCCAGATCAACAATGAAAAACTGGATGGCTTCACCGGCGACCTCGACGGCGAATGGCAGCTGGGAGCAGGCGAACAAGGTACGGCTACTATCCTGTTCATCCCGACGAAATATGCAGCACCTGAAAGCGACCGACTCTATTCGTTCGGCGGCTCGCTGTCGTACCTCGATCCGAACACCGGACTGGTTGTCACGCGCGACCTCGACCCTGTGACGCTCACCGTGAAACCATCGCCACAGCTCGACTTAACCTACTTCATGCAGCGTGATATCTATGGTGATGACCCGTTGACGAAAGACGTGGTGGAACCGATGGTTCCGGCAGAATTTGCCCTGTTAATCAATAATGTGGGCTATGGTGATGCCACGAATGTACGCATGACCACCGAACAGCCGAAGATTGTGGAAAACGAGAAGGGATTGCTCATCGACTTCGAGCTGCTCTCCAGTCAGGTCAACGGCGGCGACAAGACATTGGCATTGGGTAGCAGCGTGCCAGCTGACTTCGGTACCATCCGTGCCCACGCTACGAGCTACGCACAGTGGTGGTTTACCTCCACGCTGCTTGGGCACTTCCTCGACTACGACGTGCAGGCTACCCACCTCACCAGTTATGGCAACGAAGACCTGTCGCTGTTGAACGAGGTCACCATCCACGAGCTGATTCGCAGCATCAACACAAAGGATGTGGCTGGCAATCCGCTGAAGGCTTGGCTCGTCAATGATATCAAAGACCGCGAAGACCTGCCCGATATGCTCTACCTGAGCAATGGCGAGATTGAACAGGTAAGTATGGCGAAGTCGGCTACCATCACACGCACCGACCAGACTCATTGCACCCTCACCGTTGAACCGGGCGAGAAAGAATGGAACTACGGTAGTGTGAACGACCCGACAGCAGGCCGACAGGATATCCTCAGCATCGTTCGCGACGACGGTGTGGAGATAGACCTGCGCAATATGTGGCAAACTGATCGCACCCTGCGCGACGGCATGGATCCAATCAAAGAAAACCGCATCCATTTCGCTGATAAATTCACGGTTGACGGACAACCACATACTTACACCATTACGTTTGAACCGCGTCCCGACGTAGTACTGAAGGTGGACGAGGTCATTGGACTGCCGAAGAACAATGAACTGACACGCGAGGCCATCACAACGATGACGGTGAAACTGAATAAGCCTGTTCGCGCATTTACTGCCGAACATCTGCACTTGGCATGTCAAGGACAGCCCGTTGCTCAAGAGCCAGTCATCCAGAAAGTTGACGACTTGAACTATCAGCTTACCTACAGCGCCCTCGCAGGGGCTACGGGCTATCTGGTGCTCACTGTCTATACTTCGAAGATGATTGATGCCGACGGCTTCACCGGCGACAACGACTTCCGCACCACGTGGATACAGTTCATCGACGGCAAGTGTATGCTCAACATGGCGGCAAGTCCGGTTTATGGCGGTACCATTACACCTGGTACCAGCTCTCAAGAATACGACACCGATATCACTATCAAGGCTACGCCTGCCGAAGGCTATGCTTTCAGTCATTGGGCAGAAGGTGATGAGATGATTTCAGAAGAAGCCGAAACCACCTACCATATTACGGCACTCTCATCGCTCTCGACATTGACTGCTGTCTTCACACCAATCTATTACAATGTGAAGCTCTCGTACGACGAGATTGGCGGTATCGTACGCGGACTCGGTTCCGGTCGTTATGAATATGGTACCACCGTACACCTGCAGGCTACTCCCGCACGTTTCTATACGTTCGATTGCTGGATGGTGAACGGCAACAAGGTGGGCACTGATGAGAATCTGGATATCACCATCAATGGTGAAACACAGATAGAAGTACGCTTCACCTATACGCCACCGCGTCTCACCACCACGTATTCACTGGCTGAAGGCTGGAACTGGATATCCGTGAACCCCACCGATGCCACACTGCTTGACCCGAAGGTTCTGCTCGCACCATTGGGTGACAAGGTACTTGAGATTCGTGGCAAAGGACAGAGCCTTGTCTATGAGAACAACACATGGACTGGCGACCTCACACTGCTCAACCCAGGCGAGTTCTACCAGGTACATGTCAGCGAACCTGCTGCCATCAATATCGATTCTCGCATACCTGAAGCCAACAACATCACGCTGAAGCGCGGATGGAACTATCTGTCGTTCGATGCTGTTGAGAAACTGCCGCTTGCAACGGCACTCACCAACTGGCAGGCATGGGAGAATGATATGGTGAAGGGACAGGACGGCTTTGCTATCTACGACGGTACACAATGGGTAGGCTCTCTCACCACCATGCAACCAGGTAAGGGGTATCAGGTATATTCGCAAACTGTTGCATCGTTTAGCTATCCTACGATACCTGTTGAAGAAGACATCACCATGGTTGCCGACTTCGAGGAAGACGAACCTGCCGCTGGTGCCCGTTACCTATCACCCACGCAACATCCGGCACTCAGCACCTTGTCCATTCCACGCCGCAACTATGCCGACAACATGTGTATCATTGCCAACATCAGCGATGGAAGCGTCATATGCAACTTTGAGAAATACATGGTGGGGGCATTTAGTGGCGATGAGTGTCGCGGTATATCCGAACTGGTCGATGGCAAGTACTTCATCACCATCTACGGAACCGATAACGACGGTGTGGAATACAATGTCTTCGACAACAGCAAGAGTCAGTATGTTGAAACAGAGGGCGGTACTATTTTCGACCGTACGTATATCAGCAACCTGAAGATTCCGACGGAAATCATCATCACAGAACCAGACGGTATAGGAAGCCTCAACCCCGACTCTACGTTGAAGGGTAATGATAGTGTTTACGACCTGCAAGGACGAAAGGTGGGAAATCGTTCTCAGATTCTCGACTCTCAATTGCCGAAGGGCATCTATATTATCAATGGGAAAAAGGTAGTGATTAAGTGAAGCCTACCCCGCACTCTCGAAAATTGTAAAATAATGAAATAGTCAAATTGTGAAATGAAAAAGTTTCTATTATCATTACTTGCTCTCATAGCGATAGCTATAGGAGCAAAAGGTCAGGACATGACCGCTACGCCGCTGACGTTCGAGGCGGTGGAAGCAGGAACAATCAAGATTGTCAATCCTAACGCGTTGACCATCGAGTACAACAAGAACGGTGAGGGATGGACGGCTGCCAGCTCTGATCCCATCAGCATCACGGTTGCTGCTAACGATGTGGTGCAGTTCCGAGGGGATAACGAGAGCTACCTGGAATTCGGTTCCTCAGGCGAGCAGCCCACCCGTTTCACCGCCACCAATCCCGTCTATCTCTACGGCAATGTGATGAGCCTCATCAGCTCCACGGGTTTCGCAACACTGACCACGCTGACCGACCACAGCGAGTGGGGAGCTGGCTGTAATCTCGCCTACCTCTTTTCCACACCAGGCGACGAATATGGTGGTCTTTTTCCAAAGGAGAACACCACTATCACGAACCACCCCGCCAAAGACATCGTGCTACCAGCAACCACACTTACTAACAGTTGCTATATGTATATGTTCGCTGGCTGCACAGGACTGACACGCGCTCCCCAACTGCCAGCAACACAATTGACTGAAGGTTGCTACCACCGTCTGTTTGACAGCTGCACCAGCCTTGAGACGGCACCTACGCTGCCAGCCAAGAAACTGGCAGGCTTTTGCTATAGTAATATGTTCACAGGATGTACTAACTTGAAATATGTGAAATGTCTGGCCACCGACATCTCTGCTGACATTTGCTTGGATGGTTGGATGGAAGGCGTTTCTGCCGAAGGAACCTTCGTCAAGGCTTCAACCAATGACAGCTACACCACTGGAATCAGTGGTATTCCAGAGGGATGGACAGTGCAGAATGCTACTGCCGAGGATGGCGACATGGGTGCCACACCGCTGACAATGGAAGCCATCGAAGCAGGTACCATCGTCATCAAGAATCCACTCAAGCAGTATATACGCTATAGTAAAGACGGCTTCGCCACCTACACTTCCTCCAAGGACGAGGTTATCAGCATTGCAGTGGCCGCTGGCGACAAGGTGCAGTTCCACGGTGTCAACTCCCACTACTGCAATGAGGGCAGTGACCCGACCAACTTCACGGCCACCAACCCCGTCTATGTCTATGGCAATGTGATGAGCCTTATCAACGAGAATACCTTCACTACCAACAAGACACTGGCCGACGGTTTCGCGCTTGCTTGGCTGTTCAGCGATGAATTCAACCCGAACACCACCATCAAGAGCCATCCCTACAACGAACTGGTGCTGCCGGCTACGACGCTCACCACCATGTGCTATGCTGGCATGTTCAACGGATGTCAGGGACTCACTTCAGCTCCTGCTTTGCCCGCCACGACGCTTGCAACCTACTGCTACGATGATATGTTCAGCGGATGTACAGGACTGGTAGAGGCTCCGCAACTGCCTGCCACCACATTGGCGATGGGCTGCTACACCATGATGTTCTTCGAGTGTACCAGCCTGACAAAGGCTCCCGACCTGCCTGCCAGCATCGTGCCTGGCAATGCCTACGATACGATGTTTGGTAGCTGCTCCAACCTCAGCTACGTAAAGTGCCTCGCCACAGCTCTTGGCAATGCAGCTACTTTCAGTTGGCTCGATGGTGTAGCCGCAACAGGTACCTTCGTCAAGATGTCGCAGATGCACGACTTTGAAACTGGTGCCGACGGTATCCCCACAGGTTGGATGGTGCAAGGAGCCACTGAAGCCGATGGCGACTATGGTGCAACGCCGCTCACTATCGAAGCAGTCACAACAGGTACCATCACCATCAGCAATCCGCAGGGACTGGCCGTTCATTATCAATTCCAGCACGGCTATAATACTCAATACCGCAACAATGTTAAAGATGTGCTCGTTACTTTTGATGTGGAACCAGGTGACAAACTCACCCTCAGTGGCAATAACGCCTCCTACGGCAACATACAGCCGGGTGAAGGTTACCAGATTAAGAGTACTGCTGATGTCTATGTCTATGGTAACGTGATGAGTCTCACTGGCAGCACCAACAACACTGTACTGACAGGCACCATGAACTTCGCCTGCCTATTCGGCAGCGACAATCCGGCCGATGTCAACACCACTATCAAGAGCCATCCGACGAAAGACCTCGTGCTTGGCGCTACCACACTGACGGAGAGCTGCTATGCGTTCATGTTTGGCGGCTGTCAAGGGCTGACACGTGCACCTGAACTGCCTGCCACCACGCTGGCGCCCATTTGCTACCACCGTATGTTCGGCAACTGCACAGGACTGACCACTGCGCCCCTGTTACCCGCTCCGACACTTGCTAAAGAGTGCTACTTCGCCATGTTCGACGGCTGCTCGAACCTGAACTACGTGAAGTGTTTGGCCACTGACCTCGGTACGAACAACACGGATGAGTGGCTCAATGGCGTTGCTGCAAAGGGAACCTTCATCAAGGCAGATGGAGCAGGTTGGACACTCAACAGTCCTAACGGTATCCCAGCAGGATGGAGCACCACCGACACACCACTCACCATCGAGGCCATAGAGGACGGAACCACCGTCACCATCACCAATCCGCTTGAGCTGGCCATTGAGTATAGTACCGACGGTGGCACGACATGGACTTGGGGTGTCACCAACCCCATCACCATCAGCGACATCGCTGCCGGAGCTACCGTGCAATTGAGGGGTGACAACGAAGCCTACTCATCAGACGGTACAGCTGCAAACAGTATGGGTATCAATGCCGACAAGGATTACTACCTGTATGGCAATATGATGAGTCTCGTCGATGCCGACAATTATACGTCACAGACCACACTGACCGGAAAATACGCTTTTGCTCGTCTGTTCCGTAGCAGCAGCCACCTGAAGAATCATCCCACGAAGGAACTGCAACTGCCTGCTACCACTCTGTCATCAAACTGCTATCGTTATACCTTCCAGAATTGCAAAGAAATGACAAAGGCACCCGTGCTGCCTGCCACGAAGATGGCCGAAGCCTGTTACTTTGCCACATTCATCGGCTGCTCTAATCTGACTACAGCTCCTGAATTGCCTTCTACGAGCCTGGCGCCAGGCTGCTATACGGGTATGTTTGCAAACAGTGGTCTGACAACGGCTCCTGTACTTCCTGCCACAGAACTGGCAGAACGTTGTTACTACCAAATGTTCTACGGCTGTAAGGGTCTGACAACGGCTCCTGAACTGCCAGCAAAGACTGTTCCACAAAGCGGATATAACCAGATGTTCTACGGCTGTTCTAACTTGTCAGCTATCCCCAATCTGCCTGCTACCACAGTATATGATTTTGGCTACAATATGATGTTCCGCAACTGTACCAGCCTAACCTCATATCCTTCCATCCCTGCCACCACGCTTGTTGGTAATGACGGCATGCAGGCTATGTTCATGGGATGCACCAATTTGGAAACGGCTGGTGACCTGAACGTCACAACATTAGGGGCAGAAAGCTGCAATTACATGTTCTCTGGCTGTACGAAGCTAACGAAGGCTCCAGCACTGCCAGCTACCAAATTAGCTACACAGTGCTACCAACGCATGTTCGAGGGTTGTACCAGCTTGGTCAACGCACCGGCTCTGCCTGCCACTGAACTGGACGATCTGTGCTACAACGACATGTTCTGGGAGTGTACAGCTCTGAAGAACGCACCTGAGTTGCCCGCAACGACACTTGTTCCTTATTGTTACACCATGATGTTCTATGGCTGTACATCGCTGGAGAAGGCGCCCGACCTCCTTGTGGCTTACCTGCCCAGCGGCTGCTATGAGCACATGTTCGAGGGTTGTACCAGTCTGAACTATGTGAAGTGCCTTGCTACCAGCATGGAGGATGACCAGAGTACGGCTGGATGGCTGAACAACGTGGCTTCCACAGGTACTTTCATCAAGGCAGCCAGCATGGAAGACTGGATCATTGGCGTGGATACAAACAACGAAGTAAGTGGCATTCCTGAAGGATGGACGGTGCAGAATGCCAATACGCTCTCTTACATTGTTCCAGCATCAGGCATAGGAACATACAGCAATGATGTGGCATTCACGCTGCCCGAAGGACTGACGGCATACTACTGCAAGACCTACGATACAGCCAACAGCACCATCAGTGTTGTGAATATCGACGGTGCCGTACCTGCTAATACGGGCGTGCTGCTGAAAGGTACACCTGGAGAGACCTACATCCTCACGACGACAACAGAAACTCCTGCTGAAATCAGCGATAATGCACTCGTTGCGGTTGTTTCTGCAACACACGTAGAACCTACCAGCGGACTCTATACCAACTTCATGATGACGAACGGCTGCTTCGTGAAGATCCAGGCCGCATCAGCAGAAACAAAGATGCCCGCCAACAGAGCCTACCTGCAGATTCTGACCGCTGATATACCGACTGGTTCAACATCACGCACCATCACATTGAATTGGGGTGATGAAACGACGGGAATCATACTTCCGACCACGAAATTAACGAATTCAGACGCATGGTACACCCTCGATGGTCGCCGCATGATGAGCAAGCCGACTCAGAAAGGCGTATATATCTACGGTGGACATAAGGTAGTGATTAAATAACTCTAAACATTCAAATAGAAGATGAAAAGACAATATATCAATCCCTGTATAGCGGTGGTCGGCATACAGTCTGCGACGATACTTCAAACAAGCCATGTAGACGTCTATACCAACGTCGAAGGCGACCAAAGCGTCGCCGAGTCCCGCCAGTTTGACTTCCTCATGCCCGAACAGGAAGAAACCATTCCAACCACTTCTCCCGAAGAAGAGTGGGACGACTGGGAAGAGGAATAGATTTAACGATAACGTTAATGAACAAAACAGGAGCGATTCTTTTTCTGAATCGCTCCTGCTTTTGTTTGCTCATTGAATACAAAACCCTCCTTCTTCGGAGGGTTTTTTTGTTTTCCATGAAATTTTGTTGTTGAGACCTTTTGAAACATTTCTGTTTCAGTGGAATAAAGTTAAAGGGGGAGTTTTGTTTTTTTTGAGAAAAAATACAGAAGCAAATTTTATCCTTCCATCCTGTACCTAAGCTGGTTATCAGGTTGTTACAATTCATTACCAACTCTCTATCCTGCACCCTATCATACTTTTCATCCTGCACCTAAACTAACGATAACCCATTGTAGCACATGCGAATTGTTAACGATTATCTCTTGTTATTAACCAAATTACCAGAATAAGCTCTCAAATCTGGTAATAGTGTTACCAAGGCTTGGTAATGGCGTTACCAAAGCCTGGTAATCACGTTACCAAAGCCTGGTAATCTTGTTACCAGCATCTTCGGAGCCAGTCCCTTCGGCATGTCGCTCAGGAAATCCTTCTCGTCGTCGGTACGGTCGGTCTCGTTGTGAGCCACAACCGTTGTCGCAGCCAACGTGCCATCGTCCAGTTTTCGGGCATACACCCAAAAACCGTTTTCATCCTTCACTACGGTGAATCCGTCGGTCGTTGTCACATAGTTCAGATACTCGTCGCCGTGCATACGCAAGGTGACGGATGTCCCGTCGGGCTGTTTTACCTGATGCGGCGTCGGGTCGGCAGGATTGGCCATACATACACAGGTCGTCATGATGAGCAGCAGCGTGTTCCAGATTTTCAATTTAGGTATCATGCAGGGTCTATCTTTACGGTTTTAAGTTGGTATTTCCGCTGCAAATATAGGTAATTTTTTTGTTTAACACAAATTGCCATGTATAATTCGTTCATTTGAACTCCGCTCATGATGATTGTGGCCCTTTGCTTAACTCCACTTATAGGAGGTTTTAAATCCTTGTATTATATATAATAAGGTGTAGGGTTTGTTTTCGGGTTGTGTGCTTGATGTAAGTCAAGTGTAAATCTAAACGTTTGTTAAATCTGAAAATTTCCCGTAGGAATGTTTGGCTGGTTCGCTGAAAAAGCATACCTTTGCACCCGCTTTCGCCTCAAAAATGAGGATGAGGGCATTAGGATAGCGTTCTTTGAAAGATTTACATAGACAG
>CADBAP010000020.1 GCA_902792685.1 uncultured Prevotellaceae bacterium | reverse complement strand
ACTCATAGAACGCCGTGGAGCGGCCTTGGTGGGCTGGTAGTTGATAGACTCCAGATACTTCATCTCGTCGATGTAGCCCTGCAGGAAGACACGCATGTTTTCGGGCATGTTCTGCTCGTCGAAGGTGCTGTTGTCGCTGTAGCCCAGCACGGCATTGAAGCGCTCGTCACCGCTGACCAGCACGAAACCGCTTTGCCGTGTGTCGGTGACGGCATAGAGATAGGGCTGGCCCGATGTGTCTGTGGCATCAAATACAACATCTGTCTTCATAGTGCTAACTGCCGGAGCGTTGCGCTTGATGTTCCTTCGGGAGTAATTGGCCTTCAGGAACTTCGAGGCTATTTCCTTAGCCTGTTCCGGCGATACTTGCTGTGCCCAGGTGCCGATGCTCAGCAGGAAGAGCACGAAAAATACGAAATACTTTCTCATAATTATTTCACTACTTTTTTCCCGTTTACAATATAGATACCTCGCTGTGTGGGATTACCTTTCAGCTGGCGTCCTTGCAGGTCGTAGATTTTTCCTGCCGACTGCTCGGTGGTAACGGCATTGATGCCCGTCGGAGTGGGGTAGACCAGCGTTTCGCCCGGCTGGACATCGATTTTGAAGATTTCCTTCTTTTGTCCGTCATATAGTACTTCAGTGAGGGTGTATGTGCATGGACCATCATACTCATCAAATAAAACCCAAGTTGAATTATTATGGAATCTCTCTTGTCCTTTTGCGATTGTAAACCCCAAATCTCCCGTATTTGCTAGGCTCTGATCCTGGATGTAGACCGATTCTGCTAATTGATCTTTTTCGTTTTCGTATTTCGGCCAGTTGTATTTGGCATCGTTGTTTTTGAGCGTCACTTCATAGTTAAGGACATCAATATCGTCAGGAATGAGCTTATATTCGAATTTGTAAGCCACAACTTCCAAGTTAATGAACTCATGCTCGAAGTCTTTTTTCAGCGCGATGGTAGCGGTGTCGAGCAGCTCTTCCGTGTTGGCCTCGTACAGCAACATCAGGTAGTTGCCTTTATCATTTTCCTTTATGGGTATCACCAGCGACCCAGTGCCGTTTTGTCTCAGATATGCGCCTGTTCTGGTACCCGCTTTCAATTCTGATACCGCAGGCAGGTCGGCAATGGCTTCCTGCGAGGTCTTGTCTCCCATAAACCATGTGCGTACCACCACTTCGCCGGAGTATTCATGACCCTTGTTTTTGATTTCCAGCGTCACATCGTTCGGCTCGTTGGCTACCAACGTACCATTGCTCACGTATGCCTTCTCGATGTCAATGTCTGGCACGTATTCCAGCGAACAGGTGACACCGTCGCCGTTGACGACAACCTGTACTTTCCTTTCCGGCATACTCAGCAGGTGCCACGGTCCTTCAGCGGGTTCGTCACCGGTTGCAACGCAGCGAGCCATTGGCATCAGATGATAGGTGCCAGGAGCCAGTCCTGCGTTGTTGAGGTCAATCTCTACATTAGCATTGAAGCGCATCTCGACGGTATATGTCTGTGCAGCCTTCACCACAGGAGTCAGTTTCCCGTCACCGTCCATTGTACCCAATGCCGCTTCGAAAGTTGCTTTGGGATAGACGAGGTTGTCATAGTGTCCAGCATACTTCACCTTGTTGCCGTCGAGGGCGATGTTGCCAAATAGTATCAGCCTGGAAGGGTATTCGGGTGTGCCGCCAGTAGATGGTTTAACGCCGATGATTGCCTCCTGGAACATGCAGTAGCCCATCGTTGACGAGCTGGCACCGGCACCGGAATTACGTTGAGGATTGAGCACGGAGAGCGAAAAATAACCGTCGGCATCACCGCCCCATCCCCAGTTGATGTGGAAGAGTCCGTTGCCGTCATAGCCGTCGCACACGAAGCTGTGTCCACCTGCATCGGTCTGTCCGCAATAGGGCACAGGTCCGTTGGTTGCCAGTTCATTATAAATAAGGTCTTCCCACTCGTCGATGCCGTAGTAGGTTCGGGTGGCATAATAAACGTTAGGGTCATAGTCGAAATAGAGTCTCAGCGCATCAGCCATCAGACCACCGCCTGTGCTCGACATACCTGAAGAATAGAGCATCTGTACACTCTGTCCACAATAGCGCATCAGCGTGGCTACGGCATCTGCCTGTGCATCGGTGTAGCTCATTTTTTCATAGTCAGCGAGCATGTTGTCCCAGTCGATAGTCGTGGCAGGCAACTCGTCGTAGTGCTGGATGTTTGGTTCAAAACCCACATCGTAGGCAGGAATCGCTGTACAGGCAGCTTTCGGCCACTGGTGATAGTTCATCACCTGCGCCATCGCCGTAGCCACACAACCCGTCAGACTTGGCAGATGACGGTTTGGGTCAAGCGGAGCTTTGTCCCAATAGGGCTTATCCTGGTTCCAAGTCGTTTTCAGCAGCGGCTCAATGGCTGCTTTGCCGGTATTGGTGAGCTGTTCGTCAACACCCGTCACCGAACACCCATCACCCAGTTCATTGATCGCCTGACTATAGCTGGTCAGCCAAGCCCGCATGTTGTCGGGCATCTGTTGCCAGTCGATGGCACCTTTGTCGCTATAGCCCAGGACGGGCAGCGCACGCTCGTCGGCAGAGGCAATCACAAAGCCGCCACCCTCGCGGTTGAAGGCATAGATACCGTCCACGTTCAGCCGTGCGGCTTTCATCTGCGATTTCTTGGCAGGCGCCTTCTTCTGTCCGGCATGTGTCTGACTGTTCAGAAACTGCAACGCTCTGTTCAAGGCTTCCTGTTCACTGATGGTTTGTGCCCAGCTGCCGATGCTCAGCAGGGAGAGCACGAGTAACACGTAAAGTTTTCTCATACTTGTTAGGTTTAGTTATCGTTAGTTTATTGATGTTTAGCGTGTGCTCAACTTGAAAAGTTTAGTATTTGAATGTGCAAATATAGAAAATAATGTGCTGACTGCCAAATTTTCATTCATTTTTTCTACATCAAAAAAAACTATATCTGTTTTCGTTTTCGTTTTCGTTTCCGTTAAGTTTTATCTGAATTTTATTGAAAAAAAGGCATAAATATTTGGTAGATTCAGAAAGATTTTGTATCTTTGTAACGTTCAAGAAAGGATGACACAAGGCGCCTGTAGAAGTACTTTCAGGATAACAGCGGGAGTGGGCAACCCGAAGTAGATTGCTCAGGATAACAACAATTTCTAAAAGAAAGGATTTGACATGGTACGTTACAAGTTGTATCAGGACAACCGCAAGAACTCCACGACACGTGGACAGTGGTACGGTCGTGCAGCCGTGATGGGCGTAACCAATCTCGAAGCACTTTCCGACCGCATCCAGCGCAACTGTACGGCGAAGAGATCCGACGTGCAGGCGGTTCTCACCGAGCTGGTCGAGGCGATGGCCGACGAGCTGAAGGCGGGCAACCGCGTAAAGCTCGACGGTTTCGGAAGCTTCAAGATCGGTATCCGCACCAAAGGTGCCGAGACTGCCAAGGCTTTCACCGTTCAAAAAAACGTGAAAGGCCTTCATGTACTGTTCCAGCCTGAGGTCAAGCGCAGTGCCGACGGCACCCGCGTAAAGACGTTCTTGACAGGTGTCCAAGTCTCGGAGTACGCTGAGTACGACAAGCCGGACGAGGAAGAGGAGCAGGAGCCTTAGTCCGACCCCCCTAAGTTAGGGGGCAGGGGGTCTGAACAAGCAATATGCTAATTCAGACTCCTTTTTTTTGTGTGTATAGAATGGGATGGGAATTGATGTGAAACCATGGGAACAATGATTCAAAACCTAAGCTTTTGGTCTTCAAAAGGTCACCTTTCAGCGTGTAAAAGGTAAGCTTTTACCCCGCAAAACATAAGCTTTCACCGCCTAAAACCTATGCTTTTGGCGAGTAAAAGGTAAGGTTTTAGAAACGCGGAATTCACACAAAGGGTCGACCCTTTGTGTGCCCTAACTGTTAAATTTTACACAAAGAGAACCGGAACCTTTGTGTAAATTTGGGGTTTCTATCTGGCACCATTTTCATCGTTGAAATAAAGTGGTGCCTAAAATGGTGCCAAAGTGGTGCTGCCGGAATTGTGATGCAAGTATTTGTCTATTAAGCGTTTATCTTTATTTTCTTTCTTGGGCACCATTTTCTCCATTTAAAAACCGAAAAATTGGAGGTAAAGAAAAGAAAAACAAAAGTGATGAGAGAGAAATAGAAAAAAGTGGTGCTTGTGGTTCTGGTGCCAACGAAATACCGCCCTAGGCATTCCATGATGCTCAGGGCGGTATAGATGAGACTTATTCTGTGCTTAGAAGGGAATATCTTCCTCTTCCTCATTTGGCTTTGGTTTTGATGCCGTGTCGTTAATCGACTGCACATAATAATAAGGAATATTCTTACCTTCTTCCTTCTTAAGCCAACGTTCACCATTTTTCTCGTTTCCAGTCACACTGACAGGATTCAGACAGCTGATGTGATTGGCAAAGGAACAATACTCCTTCAACTTACTGGTGAAACGTTTAGGCTTCAACGGATACGTTGCCTCGGTGTTGAAGTTTGCCATCACCTCACTCTGTTTGATTGGACGATCAAGATTGCCGCCATCGATAGCAAAATAATCTTCTGCCCACAGTTCGAAATCTTTACCGATTGCAGCACGCTGTTCACGTCGTTCAACCTGATAGAGTGGCGGCAACATCTTTCGTTCATTCTTTGGCAACGATAGGTAGAAACGCAGACAGTCTAACAGGAATGCGATATCAGCCTGCCAGTCGGCTTCGGAATAGTCAGCACCCATCAGTTCCTGCTGGAAATCATCGCGAATGGTGCGCGTTTCCTTGTAGTCATTGGTAGGTGCCATGACGTGATAGTAGTCAGAGAACACCTGCGGCCACAGGCGACCTTCGGTGCTGGGATCATGACGACGCAGTACGTAGTTGGTACCGAAGGCGAATTTTGGACTCTTCGGAAACGGTATCAGATAGGGGTGATTACCTTTCTCTTCAGCACGGAACGGACCCGTTATTTTTCCGAAGAAGAAGTCGTAGTCCAGTTTCCGGTGACACTCATCAACGATAATCAGGTCGGTGTCTTCCGTCACGCCATCGAAGAGGAAGCGATTCTCTACCACCTTCGGTGTTCTTGCCTCAATAGGGAAGGTATTGATCAATACACCGACAGCTTTTAGATAGAATGACTTTCCGGAACGACCATTACACTCGTCGTCGGTATTACCTAACGTACTGTCCTGGCACAACGTAGCCCAAGCCATAGACTCGGCCTTGTGACCATGTATCAGGTATCCCAGGTTTGACACCTTCGCCAAGAGGTTCAGCTCCTCGTCGCGCCGTTCTTCAGCAGTCAGCTCCTGTTTCTGATCATCTTCCTTACGCCAATACAGTCGTGCGGTGTTATGGACAAACTGAAACAGCTTGCTGGGCATGGCAGAGTTTATCATGATGTGATAGTCACCATTGTCATCCTTCGTGACTTCAAACTGCGGATCCATCTTACGGAAGTCATGGTCGATAATGTCATCTGCCCACACATTCTTCCCGTCAGAAAGCATACTGTAGGGTGTGCTCCGAATGCCGTCAGCTGTCACATCGACTACCGTATTACGGAAATACAGACGCTGCGACGATTCCGTAGCGCGTGAGAAATCAAGGTCATCGCGTTCACGTAGCGTACTGCGGTTGTTCGTCGGAAGATCGTGACTGCGCAGCACCTTGTCTTGAAGAGCCTTCGGCAATCCTTCAGAAGCCATCCAGTTGCTTAGGAAAGTCACTACAGCCTTTGCTGTGATTCGACTTACCTTCGCCCCCTCGATGCGGATAAACAATGGCTCCTTGCGTGACTCATCCTTCAATGTGCAAAATCCGTTCAGTTCCAGGAAATAATTGAGCGAAGTCAGACTGATGGTGTACTCCTTCTGTCTTGACTTATTCTCATTGTCACTCCAGAACTTCGCCTTGACAGCACGGTTGACGAGTGTGTCCATCGCCTTCTTCGAAGGGTGCAGCTGCAGATAGTCGCGCAGGTCTTTGCGCTGCCGTCCGCGGTTGTCGTGCAGTCCGCCCATATCGGCATCGTTCATCCATGCCGTGTGCATACCGAGATGCTTCAGCGCCAGTTGACGTCCCATCTTCTTGCCCGTAGCATCGATGTCGGGAATGTTCACCAGCCACTTGGTGTACTTCATCAGCAACGCATAATCGGCGTCGCTAAGCCCCTTCGTCTCGCTGTCCAGCCATACCGCCAGATAGCCATAACTAAGGGCTGCAGCGGCATCAGAACCGCCGCTGACGAGCAGCAATACCGACAACTTCTCTTCGCCACGCTCCTGAAAAGCCTTTCTGACCGCCTGCAGACCATAGATGTAGTTTCCGCGTTGCGGCTTCCTACCCACAATCATGAACCGATGAGCCTTGTTGTAGTTCTTAGGCTCATACAGCTTCATAAACGATTGCGGCTGTCCGTTGGCATCCGTATAGTCGCACTGCTGTGCAAAAATCGGATACGTCGGTGTCGAACGTCTCACGGTCACCTTGTCGCCCTTGGTTGTAGCAATCTCACCTACGGCTTTCCATCCGTACGTTTCCAGATGCTCAGGCTTGACATTCGCACCCCAGCAACTCAGGTCGATACCGCCGAAGCCTTCTAATAAGGTTACACGCGGTTCTGCACCCACTTCGTCTTCGCGGGCTTTGCGCTGCTCCAGCTCCGGCTTGTTGGCTGTTGCAGTCAACTGTTCTTGAACCCCATAGCGTTCAGCCAGTTCCTGCAAAGCAATCGAAAACTTGTCCTGCCCGTAGCCTCGATCCCACATATAGAGATCAATAGGCGAGAAGTAGCCGCCGCCATCACCCATACCGAAGTCTTTCACATGCCAGCAGTCACCCGCATCCTTCGGAGGATAGAGGTGAGCCGACGGCGTGCGCTCGTCAGGTCTGAGGCGAAACGCCTTCTTTTTGTTAATCACTGCATCATCGACTGCCGGCAGCAGTTCGGTGATGATGTCCAATCCGCCATTCGTGGCGTCATAGACTCGTTGTAAAAGATTCTCTTTCATTTCCCTTTTTATTATTAGGAAATAAAGTGGTCTCAGGTTTACCTTGCTGTCAGCATCACCCTACTTGATGACTCACCACTTCATAATCGGCACGCAGCTTCGTACCTTGAGACACGACCCGTCGTGTCTGAGAAGATGGTGCGAAATTACTATAAAAAGAAAAAGTAATCAATAGGGGTTTCCATTATGAACGTTCACCCAAAATCAATATGAACGTTCATAATGAAGCTGCATTATTGTTTTTTAACATTTTTGTTGGCACCCAGTTCTGCCAAGCGTTTTTTATTAATCTCATCAAGAGTTTCAGGTAATTCCTTAATCAACCTTGCCAACTTAGGCGAAGTACCGATAAATACCTCCGCCAGACTATCAGCATCTTTTCGTTGGAATTTACTAGTTAAAGCACGTTCGCATGTTGCCTCAGTATACCCTGTCAGTTGACTTAATATAAATTTTAGCGACTGTCTGCCTTTTTGTGGAAGTCCTCCAATATGATGATAAATAGTTGTTAGAAGCAAGGCTGCTTTATGTGCCGAGATTCCTTTATCTTTCTTCTCATAATCGTCTATGATTTCTTGCAGATTAGCTATTTCATCTATATTTTCTTTATTATTATTTTTATAGTTTTTGAACTTAGACTGCAAGTTGCTTAGCTCTGTTTCCTTTTCTTTAATTCTATTCTTCAACTCTTCTTCAATATCTTTGTGCTGTTTGTTTATTTGGTTCCGTAATTTCTCCAATTCAGCCCGTGTGTATGTTTCTGTCTTTGAATAGTCTGCAAAATAATTATAGTCATCGTAAAGGTCTTTTGTGTCAATAGCTTCCTTTAAATCCAATATATGGGTTCTAATAAGATGCATATCGGAATTTTTCAAACTCATGCTTTCCATTTCTTGAATGAAATTCTTGAAGTGTGGATTGTCTTTTGAACGAACCATCGCATAGACACAAAGCAAAATAATCTGTGCACCATCGTATCCGTCATACACTTGCCCGTTAACGAGGTCAACAGCTACACGACGAATAAATAGTTCAGGACGTTTTACTCTTTGCAAACCCCTCACTACTTGTTTGGCATTGTACCATATAGTTGGTGAATCGAGATGAGTTCTGTATCTTTTATCTAACACCTCAATATAGCCATGTATATTGTAGAACAACGACTCATCGGTATATTCATCGAAAAGCTTATCTCTTTCAGGACCTGTATGCCCTTTAAACTTAAACATGGGTTTAATCTCCTTTGTTTTCTTGGCACTCTCAACAAGTTCGTCCTGCTTTATAATATCGTCAATAACCTTGTGAATCTTTTCTACAAGGATTTTGTCTTCTTTATAAATACCCATGTTTATTTGGAGTTCAGGGAATACCAATGCTTTAAAAAGTTCGTCTTTACTGTGACGGTAGTAAAGCAGAATGTATATGCGGGTAAGTTTCATATGGTATCTCCTAACACTTGTACCAGGGAAAGCAATAACATTATCTTTCTTTGCTTCTATAATAACGGTATTGACATTGCGAGGCTCTTCTTCGATCGTCTGACAGAGTTCAAAAATACCGTTCCATACAGTGTCTGCCTTATATAACTGTTTCATGTAATCAGCTCGCAATGCTACTCGGTCAGCCAACTGATTGAGTGTGTACTGGGGTAAATAAAGGGTGTTCGTCATAATCTTTTTACCTTTCTATTAAGAATTAAAAATTAAACATAGTGGCGGGGCACTTCCCACCGTGAATTATTTGACCGCAAATTTACTAAACTTTTAACACTTCCCCAAAATTTTCGCACAAAAGTTTTTTCTTTTAGAAACTTTTCTTATATTTGCAACGGATTCCTAAAGGAATGCCAGACATATTTGCTCAATTGCCACACAATCACCACCGTAGGAAACGAGCAAAACAAATGTAATTGGAGCTGCCCCAATAGGGCGCAGATTTCCCGTATACATTTGTGGTTTGTGGTGAACCGTGTGGCGTATGGCGAAGGTCTGCGCCATCTTTGTATTATTGTTTAACCAAAACTATAAAATTATGAAAAGATTTTTTATGTTTGCAGTTATGTTGGCTACAGCTACAAGTTGTTTTGCTAGTGGTTCTTCTTCTCTAAGCTTTACAGATTTCATTATAGGGATATTTTATTTGGTTATATTCATTATTTCACTAATATATTTCGTCAAAACATGGTGTATGACTAACGATGTGAATGCTTTGAAATATGATGTGATGGAAATTAAAAATGCCATTATAAAGAACACAACGTTAGAATCGAAGTCGAATTTGGAAATACAATTAAGAGAGAACCTTGTATTGGGTAAAATAGAGCAGGTTAAACAAATTCTATTGCAGAATTTTGTGGATAATATTAGATCTGGTTATGAGAAACTGAAGGCAAATAGGAGCCATGAATACATATTAAAACAATCCATTCGTCTTTACGTGGAAAACCTACAAAAACAGTTCGACAAGATAGGTGAAACACTTCCAGTATATATTCAACGTATGGAAACTTATGGCGATTATATAAATTTGTTTACGAAAGAGGATTTAATAGTTAATATTGAAAAGGGAAAAGAAAATCAAGAAGTATAATCTCCCCAACCACAATCATCACCAATAATTTAGAGCCGAAGGGCAATGGCATAAAATCGCCCACCAATATCATGAGAAATATTGTGTTTTTTTTGTTTGCTTTAATTTCGATTTGTGGTAGAGCACAAACTTTTGAATGTCCAAAAGTTTTCGAAGATGCAAAGGAGTGGAACTCTGTAAAAGGTTCCGATACCAAAAGAGCAATCGAGTTGAAAGACAAAGGTCTTTATAAAATGGATGTAAACGGTAGCTTTGAGTATGTTTACATTATGACAACAACTGATAGCGTAAATATCGCAACATTAAAGAAGATTGGATATGATTATATATCCAGACATTTCAATGTGAGTAATGCTACACGTGCAGACATGGAAACAAGTAGTCCTGCTGATGGTATTATCTTCAAAGGCTTCATTCCCAAAATAGGAGGGTTTAATTCTGGCTTCGAATACAATCAAGTTGATGCGAGCGTGTACATTGACATTAGGTTTAAACCCGACAGGGTAAGATTTGCCATTAAGGTAGAGGATTATAAAGTTTCAAAAATATCCTCTATAACAATTAGCAGCTCTAAGCAGGTGTATGTCTCGCAATGTTTTCCAATAAATGAGAAATCTGATCATAAAAAAAGTTATGCCATGGCATTCCTTAATGCTAATAGCGAATGCATGAACTTGGCTTATTTCTTCTTAGATTATCTCAATAAGAATATCAAGCAGCAACAGCCTACTAATGTTGAAGATTGGTAAATATAACACAAACACCACACCCTCCCAATCGGGAGGGCTTTTTGTGTTATAGCGGAAGGGTAGGGGTTTCTCACTATCTTTTAATGCACAGGGACTGTTGATTGGCATCTAAATGATATGATGACGATGTGGCATTTTCGTGTTTTCTATATCCGTTATCAGTTGTTTTTCGCAAATAAATCGTATCTTTGCACAGGCAAAAGCAGCTTTGATTTCTATAATCTCTATAGAATGCTATAGAATCTATAGATACGATAGATGCGATAGATGCGATAGATGCTATAGATGCGATAGATGCGATAGATACGATAGATACTATAGATACGATAGAAGATATAGATGCTATAGAAGATATAGATACAAAAAAAACAAGCTAAAAAAGAAAGAATATGGCTAAGAAGCAAGAGAAGGACTTTAAAAGCATCTTCAGACAGGTTACGAAATGGCAGGACCTTTGGTTCTATCAGAAGTCAGAAGCGCTCTACCAGATGACGTATGTCTTCTGTGAGCGTTTCTTGCCACAGTACGGCGACCGTACCGTTGACCAGATGGTGCAGGCAGCCCGCTCTGGCAAGCAGAATATTGTCGAGGGAAGCGAAGACGGGAAGACTTCTACTGAGATGGAGGTCAAGCTTCTCAACGTGGCTCGATCGAGCATCGGTGAGCTGCGACAAGACTACGAGGACTTTCTCCGTTCGCGCCAGTTGCATCTGTGGACGACTGCCGACAAACGCTTCCAGGCTATGCAGGACTTTACACAGGAACATAATCGTTTGGCCGACTATGAACCGTTCTTCCAGAAATGGTCGGCAGAAGAGATGGCGAATGTCGGTATCACGATGTGTTTCCAGATTGATGCAATGATGAATTCATACCTGGGCAAACTGGAGCACACCTTCGTCACCGAGGGTGGTATCAAGGAACGCATGCACGCTGCCCGCACTGGCTATCGACAGAAGCAAGATGCTCGATTAGCGGAACTGGAGCAGGCTGTTCCCGTTTTGCAGCAGCAACTGATGCAAGCTCAAGCAGAAGCTGCACAATGGAAAGCCAAATACGAGGACTTGAAGCAACGTGCCCTTAACGCTTACCAGCAACAACAAAAGGAAATTGAAAGGCTGAAGGGGGAGATGGGATAGGAGCTATAGAGGCTATAGGAGCTATAGAAGCTATAGATGCTATAGAAGAGACTACATGGTAGAAACACAAAACCCTCCTTCGGGAGGGTTTTGTGTTATAGCGGAAGGGTGGGGTTAGTGGTTGGTTTCGCACCCTTTATTTTTTTACGAATCCGGCTTTAAAAGGTTTACCGTCACGGGTTTCGCCATGGATTACCATCGTATCTCCTTTGCCGTTTACTAAACATTCTTGGTCACTATTAAAATTTAAATATATACCATTTAATGTATAAATACCGCTCGAAGAATTAAAACAGGGCATCTTCGTATGATAAGCTCTTTCGGTAAAAAGAATGAAATAACCATTTGTCGACATATCTACACCACCTACTATATATGATGTGCACGTCCAATATCCATAAATAACAAAATTGGGATTTGATACGGTTGGGGTTTCATCTTCGTTGTCGTCGCCACCGCATGATACCATCATGGGTAGCACCAGTGCCATCAGCACGATTTATATCTTTTGTTTCGCTTTCATCTTTACGTTCACTTAATCACAATTTTTTTACGGTTAACGATATAGATACCTTTTGATGACGGTTTGCGTGCGTGTCTGCGGCCGTCAAGCGTGTACCATTTGCTGTTGACATTATCTGTAGAAGTCTCGATCTCATCGATGCCGCTTGCAAGCCTGAAAGAGGCACCAATCGTCACGTCCTCGTCGGGCATCGTCAGCGTAGCGCTGGTGCTGCTGTTCGTGGTGATGCTGCCGGCAGAAACTGTGTACGCGTCAACAACGTAGTCTTTCGGAGGATTGGCCGTGAGAGCGAGGCTGACCACCTCTTCGTTGGCAGCATAGACCGTGCCGTTGTACAGGAGTCCCGGATTGCCTTCGTAAACGGTGATGCCGCTGACGTCAAACACTGTCGGCGTACCGCTGATGGCAAGACTGGCAACATTGTCACCCATGCTGATGGTCTGTGCCTTCTTACCTTGGTTCTCAGTCATATTTTCGACGAAGACATAGTAGCTGTTGGAGGTCACATCAGTCCCATCATTACTGGGGACAAATGTATTCTCCAATATGGATTCTGACAAGCTACTGGGTTTCAGAAGAGAATTGGTAATCGTCGTGATGGTTGGATCATCGCACCAACCAATGAATCCGCCACACCCAATGGTATTCACAAGGCCATATTTGTTCACGCTGTTGATGGAACCGTCAAACAGACAACCGTTGATGCTGACGGGGTCATATGTATCGGCGATCAAGCCACCGTGATAGCCATAAGATGATTCATCATCTGGGAGGCAACTGTTGATGGTCACGCTGCTACGGCAATTCTCGATGGTGACACCTGCAGCATAGCCCACGAGACCGGCCGCATAGCTTTTGCTGGTGTAGATGTCGCCTGCTACATGCAGATTCTGAATGGTTGCGCCCTTCACGGAGCTGAACGGGGCGGCATACAATTCGCTGAACCTGTCATCACTGCTACCATAGGCGACGGTCAGCGTGTGGCCACCACCGTCGAACGTACCACTGAACCAACAGAAACCCGTACTCACCATCGTTGTAATGGGGTTTTCTGCTGTGCCAATGGAGGCGGTCAGCGTGACGGTTTTATCTTCGAAAGTCCTGCCGTAGATGTTCACTTGGTCGCAGAAGTCATCCCAGTCGCTGGCACTGGCAATCGTGATGTCAGCATCATCCAGAACCTCAACCTCAGTTGTAGCAATGACGTCATTTCCGCCAAAATCTTTTGTTGCCCATATATAATAGGTTGTCGCCAAGTCCGGCTTCCAGTAAATCTTATAGTGTTGTGAGAATCCAGGTATCGCTGACAGACTATAATAATCCACATATTCCCCCTTGTCGTTGACATCGGTGCTGATGAAGAAATATACGAAACCATAGAAATCTTCTCCGTTATTGGTGAGGGTCACATCAATCTTTTGATTTGTGTTGGCATAAACGCGTTCGGAAACGGTGAAAGAACTTGTGAAATCGGTAACAGGATGAAGCGTCAGGGCAGGCACGCCGTCGGCATCGTATTCAGCACTGATATAATAGATGTCAGGGTTGGAGATAAGAATCCAGTCGGTTGCATCATGTTCTTTGCCGATAGGAACAATCTTTTGGGTTGTATTGGCATAGGCAGGTTCCTGCTCAACGGGAAGAATGACCGTCATGGAAGAATCATATAGAATCTCCTCAGTTTTTATATCACCGATTTGTGTGATATGGCCATTGTCATAAATACCTAATGATATATCATAACAGAGGTTCTCTGTTGAGGAGTTTATTGCCCAAAGGACGACCTCCTGATGATCTACATTCAGTTCACCTAATGTCAATCTTATAGACTGCTTAATTCCTGGTGCACCGACATGTTGGATGCCCACAATGGCATACTGGTATGCTGTATAGCCTCCTGTACCGGAAGCGGCACCCGCCTGACCTGCATCATTGGGATTCAGGACAGACAGGGCAAAGTAGTCGTCTGCATAGCCTCCCCATCCCCAGTTTATATGGAATAAAGAATTAGTCGCATCGTAACCATCGGCCACAAAGGCGTGTCCGGAATCGGACTTCACGCCACTTAGCAGAATCGGACGATTAGCCGCCAGCTCATCATAAAAAAGATCAATCCAGCCGGCATACGTATAGTCTGTGCGATTGACATGGCGTGCCGTGTTGTCAAAGCCGAAATAGTCGGTCAATGCCTTATGGATTTGAATTAAAGACGAGGAAGAACCACTGCTGTTGTATTCCGTCTTGATGGAAACACCGCAATAGTACGACAGCATGGCAACTGCATCCGTATATTCAGCATCTTCTTTACCGCTGTACGTGTCCAGCAGATACTTCTTGTCTGGCAGAGGCGAACCTGCAGGAATGGCAGGAATGTTGATTCCTCTCTTTGTGGTATATGCCGGTATCTCCGCAATGGTGGCGGTAGGCCCGTTGTCGTGCTGGATGTGGTAGTTTACTACCTGAGCCATCGCCGTAGCCGCACACCCGGTCAGGCAACGTCCCCCTTCATCCGTCGGGCACATCCTGTTATAGGGGTTGTCTTGGTTCCATCGGGTGGTCATCAACGGCTCGATATTGTTCTTCGGAGCATGTCTCGGTGCCTTTGCGGGCTGGTAGTTGACAGACAGCAGATACTTCATCTCGTCGATATAGCCCTGCACGACCTCACGCATGTTCTCCGGCATGTTCTGCTCGTCGAAGTTGCCGGTGTCGCTGTAGCCTAACACATCCGCAAATCGTTCGTCTCCGCTGACCAGTACGTAACCGTTCTGCTTACTGGAACTGACAGCATAGACGTAGGGCTGTCCCGATTTGTCTGTGGCATCGAAAACAGCTTCGGTCTTCATGGTGCCGACAGCGGGAGCGTTGCGCTTGATGTTCTTTCTGGCATAATTGGCCTTCAAAAACTGCGCGGCTATTTCTTTAGCCTGCTCCGGAGATACTTGCTGTGCCCAGCCGCCGATGCTCAGCAGAAAGAGTACGAATAATACGAAAACCGTTCTCATTTTATTAGGGTTTAGATTCAAAAGACGACTTTCTTACCATTAACGATATAGATACCTCGCTGGGTAGGATTACCCTTCAGCTGGCGTCCTTGCAGGTCGTAGATTTTTCCCGCCGACTGCTCGGTGGTAACGGCATTGATGCCCGTCGCAGGATTGTACCTTTTGTTTCATAACGTTGTAGAATTTTATGTTTGTTCCTCCAGCCAACTGTCGATGAGTTTGCGGGCAATAGAGAGTTTTTCTGGAATATGCGGGAGGTTGTCTTTCGTAAACCAAGCCCCGCCGGAGAGTTCTTCACGTTGCAAATGAATGTCGCCGGCAACATAGTCGGCATGGAATCCTACCATCAGTCCGCAAGGGTAGGGCCAGGGCTGACTGCCAAAATAACGGAGGTTGTCGATGGTGATACCCGTTTCCTCCATCACCTCGCGGTGGACGGCTTCTTCAAGCGTTTCGCCTGTTTCGACAAATCCGGCAACCAAACCATAGAAGTCACTACGGAAATTGCGAGCATGTACCAACAGCACCTGTTCCTGTTCGCCTGGATGCTGCGGTTTCTTATGAACCAACACGATGACGGCGGTAGCCAGTTGAGGCCATACTTCTTTCCCACAGTTGGTGCAGCGTTTGGAGATATCGGTGTGCAGTTTCATGGGTGCTCCGCAAACGCCGCAGTACTTGGTGTTGAAATCCCAATACAGAATCTCCTGACATTTACCGGCTTTCAGGTAAAGGTCGGTGGGGAGCTTGTAGTAGGATTGGCGGAGGCCGCACATTTCATATTGGGTGTTGGGTGTTGGGTGTTGGGTGTTGGGTGATGGGTGATGGGTGTTGGGGGATAGTAACTCTGTGGGTGGTTGGTCTAAGAGGACGGCTTTCACCTCGATGTCTCCTTCATCCAAAGGGGTGATCTTGTGAACGGTGTGCCATTCTTTGAGCGGCACAGGTGGCACTTCTCCTGATGGAATGGTGTAGGTGCCGTCAGGGCGTTTCTCCAATAAGAGTTCTGTCTTGCAAAATAAATACCAGTGGGGCATGAGATGGGTGTTGGTTAAAAGACCCTCCCCATCCCTCCCTGTGTAGGGAGGGGGATAGGGGGTTAATGGTTATTGTTTATTGGTTTTTACTGCTTTTCTGTTGAGGAAGATGTAGGTGGTGTTGAGGGCGATATAGTCTTTCGACATATACCACGTACCTTTATAGTCACCATATTCGCCCCAGGAGTTTTTCACCATGTAATATTCCTTGCCGTCCTGATCTTTGGCAATACCGTAGATCAGCATCACATGGTCGTAGGTAGACTGCCAGGAGTCGAAACGCTCCTGTCGCAGTTCCTGGGTGGGAACAATGTCTTTCTTGTCAAGTACGGCCATTCCTTTTCGGTCAAACCCTTTCTCGCTGACATCGCCTCCCCAAGCGACAGGATAGCCGGCTTTCACAGCTTGGTCGATGATATCCATCATCTCCTGCATCGGCACATTGTAGGTGAGGCTCCATCGCCATTTGTAGGGTGCTTCGATGGCAAAATACTCATAGAACGGATGGTGGGTGAAACTGCTGATGCTGACATAATCGTTCCAGTCTAACCCCAGACTTGCAGCAAACGACTGGGGCGTATAGGTCTTCCCTTTATATGAAAAGGTGTCGGGACATTTGCCCAGATAGGCATCGAGGATTTTCTGATAACCCTCCTTCCATTGGGAGGACAGTTTCTTTTCCTTGCTTTTCGCAACGGCTTCGATATACGGTTCCAAGACGCTGAAGAACTCGTTGAAATTGGCAAGCGAATCACCCGTCAGCGTTCCTGGTGCAGGCATTGCCTCCTCAGGACAGATACCATGTTGCTTGATGACCTCCAGCACGTCGTCGCAGCTGCCGCCCTGTGAGAACCGGCTGTCGCCGTGCATGCGGACATGATAGACGGCACAGTCCATATAGTTTTTATTGGCCACGAACATCTCGCAAAGGTTGTATTCCTTGCCGGTCTGCCGCAAGATTTCAGCCTCGAAGAAGGCAATGGTAGCATAGTCCCAGCACGTGCCGCTGCGGTTTTGGTCTTTGATGGAGGTGATGGGGAGTTTAAAAATTGGAGTGAAAGACCCACCCCGGCCCTCCCTGTTAGGGAGGGAGGAAGGTTGTGAGTTGAGGGTTGAGGGTTGAGGGGTGCTATTTACCCCGAAAAGCAACAGGCGGTCGGCTTCGGCAGCAGGAACAGTCCAGTCCTCCGGAACGAACTTCCAGTTGTTGTTGGGTTTCGGATCAAGGAACTTGGTCTTCTCAATCTCCTGCATGAGGTAATAGCGCTGGTCGCGTTCGCTTTCCCAGACGATGCGACTGGTAAGCGAGTCTTGTGGAATGCCAGCACCTTTGGTCAGCAGTTCACCGCCACCATTACCGCGATAGCTGTTGATGGCCACACGATACCATTTCTGCTCGTCAAACGGCTGACCGTTGCTCATCTGCAGGATACGGACTTTCTGTCCGTCGGGTTTCGTTACATCCACCTCATAGTCGATGCCTGCCGCAGAATCGAAGTTGAAGGAGAAGTTCTTGAATCCCAGACGCTGCTGGTCGTTGAAGGTTTTCTCGCTGAGTTGCAGCAGATGGTCTTTGGGCGACGTCATCGTATTGGCCCACAGGTCGTACGACATCTCCAGATGTTTGCGAATCTCTTCGCCCGTCAGCATCATGACATAGAGTTTGTTCTCATACTTATAGAGTTTGAACATATCGGCCACCGTGATAGGACCTTCCTTCATACAGGCATCAAAAGCGAGTGGGGCATTGAAGGCGATGTCGGCTCCGGTGATGTCCAACTGCATGTTGAGGATGAGGTCGGTAAAGGCACTGCTGCCGAAATAGCAGTCGCGGGTATAGATGCTATGTGCCAGATAACCTATCGGACGGTTCACATATTGGGTGACTTCATCGACAAAAGGTTTGAAGTGGTTGACGAAATCCTCGTCAACAGGCTGGTCCTGCATGTCAACCAACGTTCCCTTGACGGTTTTGTCAACGACCTTTCCTTTCTCCTTGGTTACCGTAATCGTCGCATCAGCCACACGGGTAGCATTGCTGGCAGGATCCAAACACGTCACAGCCTTACCCTCTTTGTTCATCACGATGCGGTTGCCTGGTGTGTGGTCGTGTCCATAGAGAATCAGGTCGAAACCCGGAACCTGCTCAGCCACCATCTTCGCAGCATCCTCGCTGTATGCATCCGTGACGATACCGCCGTCCCAGCCACTGTGGAACAGACCGATGATGACATCCGGTTGTTCATACTGCTGCACATATTGCATCCAATATTTGGCAGAGGATACCATCTCGTCGAATCGCAGTCCGCTCCACAGCGGTTCGCGCAACCAGTTGGGAATTGCCGGCGTCACCATACCGATGACAACCACTTTTACGCCGTCGCGATTGAGAATGGAGAATGGTGCCACGTAGGGCGTTCCTGTGGTCTTGTCAATGATGTTGGCTCCCAGCATGGGACAGTTTACGTCGCGAATCCATTTGTCGTAAACATCATGCCCCGTTTCCACATCGTGATTGCCGAAGGTCTGTGCATCGTACTGCATGTAGTTGATGACTTCGGCAGCGATGTTCTTGCTGTCGGTCTTGACATAATTGGAATAGTAGCACACGGGCTGTCCTTGCAGGATGTCGCCGTTGTCGAGCAGGATGACATTCTTACCGTATTCCTTGCGCAGGTTGTTTACATAGGAAGATACACGTGCCAACGTACCTTTCAGTTCTGTTCCCTCTACAAAATCGTATGGGAAAAAACAGCCGTGAACATCACTTGTCTCGACGATTCTGAGCGTTACGGTTTTCTTCTGAGCCATTGTATGCATAGGTATGATAGCCGTCATCAGGCAGATAGTAAGTAGTTTTTTCATAATCAGGTAGATTTTGTGTCTGCAAATATACACAAAATAATCAGTTCGGCATACATTTTGCAGGGATTTTTTTAGAATAACGCAATAAAAAGAAGGAGGACAAGATATGGCATTTATTGACTATTACAAGATTTTAGGAGTTGACAAGAGCATTCCGCAGAAGGATGTGCGTGCTGCCTACAGGAAGCGCGCCAAGCAGTTTCATCCGGACTTGCATCCCAACGACCCGAAGGCAAAGGCGAAGTTTCAGGCTTTGTCGGAGGCTTACGAGGTGATTGGCGACCCTGACAAGCGGGCGAAATACGACAAGTATGGCGAGAACTGGCAGCAGGCTGATGCCTATGAGAAGCAGGGTGGTGGCGGCTTCCATTGGGGCGGCGGTTCACCGTTCGAGGGTTTCGACTTCAGCGGCTTCAGCGGCGGTGGTGGCTTCAGCAGTTTCTTTGAGGAGTTGTTTGGTAGCAAGGCAGGCTCACAACGCTCGTCTGGCGGCTTTGGTTCTCATCGGAGCACGGGCGGTTTCAACAGCCGTCAGAGCACAGGTGAGATGAATGCCAATGTGAACATCGACTTATATACTGCCTTGCTGGGTGGGGAAGTGGTGTTACAGTTGAACGGCGGACAGAAGGTCAAACTCAAGGTAAAGCCTGAGACACAGAACGGCACGAAGGTGCGTCTGCGTGGAAAGGGATATAACCGTGGCGACGGCACCTATGGCGACTTGATTATCACCTATAATGTGCAGCTGCCCAAGAATCTGACAGAACGTCAGAAACAGTTGTTACGCGAAATGCAAAAAGGATAATTATTACTCCGATTCGGAAAGTTTGACGAGGTTCAGGGCCGACACCTTGTTGTCTGGTGAAATGGTGGCGTTGATGCGATAACGGGTTTCAGTGACCTCGTTGCCGTGAGCCACACGCAGACGGGCAGGCACCTGAATCTTGTATTGGTATTCACCGGAACCAATCTCTTCCTTCTCAATGGCGTTGATGGGGTCGAGATACCAGTTCAGATTGGTGACATCTTCCTTATACATCTTATCCATAAACTCCACCACTTTGTCGGAACCGGCACCAGCTTCGCCCAACAAAGACGACATCACGGGTGTGGTATTGGCCAGCAAACGGGTTTTGTCCTTTGCATTGAAAGCCTGGAAGAAATGCTTGATTACATTCTGCGCATTCTGTTTCTCCTCTGGCTCTATCAGCGTGAGGCGCAGTTTCTTCGTAGCACTTTCCGCATTGGTCACATACCGTCCTGAAGGATGCTGCTCCAGATAGTTGTCGTATGCCTCCACATTGTCGAGTCCTTTGGCATGTTCCCAATCCAGCGAGTCTATTTTGTTGAGGATAAACGCCTTGTGGGGTGTATCGGGATGAGACTGCAGGTAGGCTTCATACTGTGAACGCGAATTGGCAACAAGGGTATTGGTCCATTCTTCGCCTGCAATTTTCAACTGCTCCAGTCGTGAACGGATGGCATCCAGATGCTCTGCGGGTGCACTGTTCTGGTAGGTGTCGAGGTAACTTTGCAGCGTGAGCGTGTTCTGCGATTTCATGGCAACCAGATAATCCTGCTGCTCGTTGTTGTCGGATGCTTTCTGATAGAAATAGAGCATCAAACCACAAATCACAGCTGCCACCACGAGCGAGATGATAAGGGCAATATGATTGTTCTTTTTCTTCTTTTCTGTCTGCTGACGGGGTGCCATTGGCTTCACCGGCTCTTCTATCGGATAGGCGTTGACAACAGGCCGCACACTGACGGTTTCTTCATCATCAATCGACTCTTCCACAACGGGTTGTTTGATGATGACTTGCGGCTCCTCCACAACGGGCTGTATGTCTTCCACAATCGTTTGGGGGGTGTTATCCTTTTTACCCGCCAACAGCTCTGGCGTAATCTCGATGCCACATCCCGGACAGCGGGGGGCTTTGTCACTAACCATGTGTCCGCATTCAGGACACTTGAATATTGCCATATTATTAGAATTGAGAATTAAAGCTATTTCCTAAATCGTATTTCGCGAAGACTGTGGCGACCCATGAGCCGGCTTTTGTCCACATAGCCTACGACACCTTCCAGGGAACCTTTACCGGTATATTGCCATGCATAGATGTCTCGACCGTCTTTCAGAACAGGTTCCTTTGCGCTGTATCGGGCTATCATCAGTTTGTAGCCATCAAGTTCGCCCACCAGATAGTTGTTGTAGAAATTCTCACCCGTATATACCAGCGGCTTCTGCTTGTATTCCCGTTCCACCATGACGAGGAACTTCTGCAGCGAGTCCACAAATTCTTGCGTAGGCATACCGCTCTTGGTCTCTACGTCAATCATCGGAATCAGGTCTTGATCTTCCGGACGGCATTGTGCACGGAAATTAGCCAACTGTTCATGTTGCGGACGACGGGGACGATAGAAGTGGTAGGAACCCACTTTCAGTCCGTAGCGTTTTGCCAGGTAGATGTTCTCCTGATAACGTTTGTCGATGTTATCGCTTCCCTCTGATGCCTTCAGGTAGAGGTAGCTCATCTTGTGGTTGTCGCCCACAGACTCCCAGAACACTTTGCCTTGATAGTGACTCATGTCGATGCCGTGAATATGGTTGCATGTGTCCTCGCATTGTATTCTGTATTGTGCTGATGCGCAGATGGCGACCAGCGATATGATAAGGGCAAGTAGTTGTCTTTTTGTATTCATATTCTGCAAAGATAAAGCTAATTTGGCGATTTCGTCGTCTCCATTATTTTGCTTTGGGCAATTTTACAGTTTATTAACTTTTATCTATCACCCAACACCCATCACCCTTATTCCTCTATTTCCGACAGACTTCTGACAAAGTTGCTGACGAAATTGCTGGTGGTTTCCATCGGGGCAAAACCGGCATAGCGGATGCTTCTGCGGAGGTTGCGTCGCAGCACGGCCGAGTTGTTCTGTACGAATCCTGTGCTGCTCTGACGGAAGTGCCATTCCTTGGCGGTGTCTTTGGCCAGATTGCTAACGGCGCGCATCGTCAGCTTGTAAGCCGACCGTTCTTCTTTTTCCACAAACGGCAACTCGTCTTGCTCGAAGCCGAAGACAGCCATCAGGATGCTTCCTTGCAGTTGTGCCATTCGCTGCATGTGCGTCTGTTTGAGCCATGTTTCCAGTTTGATGAAGTCCACGCGATGACCCTTGGTGCGCAGATAGACGCCCAGCTGAATGATACCGCTCATGCCGAGTCCTTTGTTCAGCATGTTGTTCACATTGGTGATGATAATCGTCATCAGTTCCAGCGTCTCTACCGATGTGTCGATGCTGTGACGCTCATTGTTGTATATTTTCTTGAGCTTGCGATTCAGAATCATATTGCGCAGTTTGGGACGCTTGGCCAGGAACGTGTCCTTGGGCATCAGGTTGTCCCGATGCCTACTGCCAATGACTTTCAGCAATTCTTCGGGTATGTTTAGCGACTCATCGTACCCGTTGTTGTAGGCACCGTGGGCAAAGACTGAGACCACTCGTTGCGCTTCCACCATCTGAAACAGTCTGCGCCATTTGAACGCCGACATCGGTTCCAGCGCCTCCTTGTCGTTGAAGGCACCTGAACGCATCAACCTAAAGAAATTTCTTTTAATTATATCCACGATGTATTATACAATTTTACAATTTTACAATTTTACAATTTTACGACTCCCATCCCTTTAGGGAGGGGGTGGGGGTAGGCTAACTATACCTCTTCGGATACCGTAGCAGGATGGCGAGTAGGGCGCAGACGCCAATGAGCATGGGGTAATATAGATAAGGTATGATTTCGACGGGATTCACCTGTGACAATCCCGCAGCCATCAGCATCTGGGCACCATAGGGCAATAGTCCTTGCACACAGCAGGAGAAGGTGTCGAGGATGCTGGCCATCTTTCGGTTATCCACGCCGTATCGGTCGCCAATCTGTTTGGCAATGCCTCCAACGGTGAGGATGGATACTGTATTGTTGGCGGTGCACACATTCACCACGCTGACGAGTGCCGCTACCGACAGTTCGGCGCCACGCTTGCTCTTGATGTGGCGCGTCATCTTGCTAATCAGGAAGTCGATACCGCCATTGGCACGAATAATCTCCAGCAATCCGCCAGCCATCATGGTGATAATGATCAGTTCACCCATGTTCACGATACCCGTTCCCATACTTCCAAACCATCCATACAGGTCGTAGGTGCCGTCGATCATGCCGATAACACCAGTCAGCAGGATGCCGATAACCAGGACTGCCATCACGTTCATGCCGAAAATGGCACAGACGAGGACGACAAGATAGGGGATTACCTTGACGTAATTCACGGGCGGGATGTTTGTGGGTGATGCCATCTGCGAACCCATCACCAGATACAGGATGAGAATCAGTAGCGCTGCGGGCATCACGATAAACGAGTTTGCACGGAACTTATCACTCATGCGGCAACCTTGTGTGCGGGTCGCCACCACCGTTGTGTCGCTGATAAACGACAGGTTATCTCCAAAGAATGCACCGCCGACGATGATGGCAACAAGCAGCGGCATATTGATGCCTGCCGACTGTGCCACACCTGTTGCGATAGGCGTCAATGCGACGATGGTACCCACACTGGTACCGATGGAGATGGAGATAAAGCAGGCGGCAGCAAACAAGCCCGCCAACAGCATGGAGGAGGGGAGTACCGACAGCGTGAGGCCAACGGTTGCATCCACACTCCCCATTTCTTTCGCAGAATTGGCAAAGGCTCCTGCCAGCACGAATATCCACAGCATGAGCATCATGTTTTCCGTGCTCGCCCCTTTCGAATAGGTCTGGATGCGTTTCGTCAGCGACAGACCGCCGGAAATTGCGATCGCATAGATGCTGGAAAACATGAATGCCACCGTGATGGGCACCTTGTAGAAGTCACCCGCGATGATGCTGGTGACGAGGTACATCACGATGAAAACCATCAGTGGTGACAATGCGATTACTCCCTTTTTTCCGCTCATTGGTGCAAAGATACGATTAAGTGAGCACAAAACAAAAGAATTTATTCTTTTTTTGTCGAACGTGAGTATCTTCGCGACGAAGTCGCAAAATTAGTGCAAGTCGAACGAAAAACAAAATAAAATACAAAAAAACCGCTACGGAAATTCCGCAGCGGTTTATAGGAAGTGTTTGTAAATGCTTATTCTTCAGCAGTCTCTTCGGTTTCTTCCTCAGTAGCACCTTCTTCTTCAGCACCATCTTCCAAAGCACCCTGAGCAGCAGCCTGCTGCAGCATCTGAGTTGCCTTCTCGATAACAGGAGCACATTTTGCTGTGATAGATGCGAAGCTGTCAGCCTGCTCTGTGCTGAACTCTGTTGCGAAGTCCTTCATCTTCTGTGCAGCATCATTCCAAGCCTTTACACCAGCAGCAAACTCTTCTGGTGACTGGAAGTTTGCATCAACAGCTTCTTCACTCTCCAACTTAGCAGAAGCTTCTTTGAAGCTATCCCATGCCTTCTGAGCCTCAGGACTTAAACTCTTGTTACAGGATACCATCATCAGGGCACCAGCTGCAATTACAAAAAAGATTTTTTTCATTTCTGATTTTAATTGATTTGTTCATTGCCTACTCCCTTCAAAGCGTTTCGGCATTCTCTTTATTTGGTTTGTTTGAAAATTTCGGCTGCAAAAGTACAACAACTAATTGAAAGTGTCAAACAAAAAGCGGAAAAAAGTTCTTTTTGACACTCATTTTCTTCAATTTACCTGAAGAAAGGGCGTCTTTTCCACTAATTTGCTGCTTGTTTTTTCAGTCGCTCATATTCTTTGCGGGCCTTCTCCAGTTGCTTTCTGAAAGCATCGTTGCCGGCAAGGGCACCCATCACCGATGCTGCAAGGATGGCTGATGCATCGATGTCGCTCTTGTAGTGATAGCCGGCAACCACACGGCCGAGGGCATAGTCGTAGGCGCGCTTCATCAGCACATTGGCTGAGTCTGGCTCGATGAGCGCCAGCGTCATAGCATAGACGTAGCCACGGGTGGCATGACCGGA
>CADBAP010000019.1:25266-25844 GCA_902792685.1 uncultured Prevotellaceae bacterium | reverse complement strand
TTCCTTTACTTCCACTTGCAATTTTTATACGCGGCTGCTCAGAATTGTCAAATATACCCCAATAATCAACCTCTGGTATGAACAGACGGAACAAGTTATTAATCCCTGCTACATCTACGTCTGATAATGTCTTCAGGAATATTATGCCCACCATGTTGAACTCTCTCTGCCACGCGTTGAACTGCCAACTCCGATGTTCTCAGCCAAAAGAAGACAACATTTACACGATAGCCTTTAGATTGAGCACGACGTACAAGGTTTAAATACGATTTAGTGGCAAGTGTTGTCTCTATTGAAAACGTCTCGTTTCGACTGAGCAACTCTTCAATACGCTTAAGCATCAATCGACCAGCTTCAATTGCCATACTTTCCGGATTGAATGGGGAAAGCCCACGAGCAATTTCGTCAGCATTCACGAACTCCCTACAATCAAGAATTTCTGGTAACACTGTATAAGATGCCGTTGTCTTACCCGCACCATTGCAACCACTGATAATATAGAGATTCTTATTCATTCCTACAGTGTTCTCATATCATTTTATTATTCACATCTGCAAAGATACGATTAAGAGAGCGAA
>CADBAP010000019.1:0-25207 GCA_902792685.1 uncultured Prevotellaceae bacterium | reverse complement strand
GAATACAGTTTTATAATGAGCGGTACATACAAAAAAGCATGACACAGTATACAGTATACAGTTTTATAGGGAGCAAACTCAGAACTCAAAACTCAGTTTTTTTTGTCCCTGATACGCAGATTTGTGAACATCTTTTGCATTTTTTCCGAACCGATGGAGCTGCGAGCACCATTATGCTTGCATATTTGGTCGAATCGTGAAAGAGGAAGACGGAGTCACGCGAGTATCATGGAAACTGAATTCGAACAATAAAACAGTTAAACAGTTGAACAGTTGAACAGTTGAACAGTTACTTGTTTGCAGATTACAATAGAGATAAAAACGTAATATGTAAAGAACTTTTACTATATATATAATATATATATATATTATATATATAGTAATTCTAAATTCTACCCTCTTTGCACTTTGCATTTGATAAACTGTTCAACTGTTCAACTGTTCAAATATTGTGTGTCTTTCCCTGTATAGTGTTGACTCCTTTTGAACCTTGATTTGTTGCTGTTTTGCTAATTACTGTTTATTATACTGATTCTATTGACTTTTCTCTCTGATCAGGTTGTTTGTTAGGCTTGCTGAGGGAACTGAGTTCTGAGTTCTGAGTTTTCGTAAAATGTGGGACGATTGAGTGGGTAAAGCGCTGCTGAGAAAACTGTATTCTGTATTTCTGTATCCAAACGATGTGGTGCTGAGAAATCTGTAATCTGTAATTCTGTAACGCGACAATAATAGCGAAAGTTCTTTACAGCAATTGAAAGGCTTCTCAACACGTCATTCAAAAAGACTTATCAGCAACCAACTGATAATCAAGTACTTTGAAAACGTAAGGTTTTGCTTTGTAAGAGCTATGCTTTTGGTCGGCAAAAGATGACCTTTCACTCACTAAAAGGATTGGTTTCGGATGGTAAAAGGTAACCTTTTACAATTCGTCATGCGTAATGCGTAATGCATAATTGAAAGATATTGACAAAGATTACTCCCCTTTGTACACCCTAGGACAGTCCCTTTTGTGTACGATTTGTTTTAATACACTCTCAGCTTGTCGCCCACACGAATCTGGTAGTCGGGGGCAAGATGGTTCTTCTTATACAGACTCTTCAGACGAATGCCGTACTGCTGGGCAATGGAGTACATGCTATCGCCAGCCTTGACAACGTGAGGACGGTTGCGGAACTGCTTGGGAGCGCTGCTGCGTTTTTTCTTCAAATAGATAATCTCGCCCTCCTGCAATGCATCTTTCTTGTCACGTTCGTTGTATTTTGCCAGCTTGCGATAGCTGATGCCCACCTCGTCACCAATGGATTTGAAAGTATCGCCCTTGCGTACCTTCAGATAATAGTTGTTGTTGAAGATACCGATGGGATGCAGCGTGACACCATTGTACTTGCGTTCATCTGTCTTGCCGGAGTGTTTATCGATGAATTTGTCATAGCTTTTTGCATAGTCATACTGATGAAGCTCATACACCTCGATGATATCTATCAAAGACTGCGCATACACGGGATTGGTTGCATAACCGGCAGCTTTCAAACCACGCGCCCAGCCTTTGTAGTCGGTGTGACTTAAGGAAAACAAGCTACGATAACGGCTGCCACTTTTCAGGAATTTGCTGTGATCCTCAAAACTCTCGCGAGCATTGTTGTAAGCACGGAAACACTCGCTGTTCTCGTCATCATCATGATAAACTTTCCGACCATCCCACCCGTGACACTTGATGCCAAAATGGTTGTTGCCCTTACGTGCCAGCTCGCTCTGCCCTGCCCCGCTCTCCAGAAGTCCCTGTGCAAGTGTAATACTAGCAGGAATACCATAACGCAACATCTCCTCAATGGCGATGTCCTTGTATTGGTCGATATATGCCTGGTAACGGCTATTCCATTTAGGTCCTGCAAGCATTGGCAGGCATACCATTATATATATAAGAAAGGTGGCAACTCGTTTCATGTTGTGAAAATTTTCTGCAAAAGTAGTCGAAATAGACGGAAAAACAAAATCATTTTACTATTTTTGCAACATGAACGAGATAATTCTTACCTTGGGCAGCAACAAAAACCGCCAAAACAACATCAGGAAAGCGCAAAAGTTGTTGCGCAACCTGTTGCCTGACATCGCCTTCACCAAAACCATCAAGACTGATGCGATAAGTGCATCAGCTATCGGAAGCAACATGCAGTTGCCATTCTTCTACAATTGTATGGCGAAGGCAACAACCCATTTGTCACTTACAGCGCTTCAACGACAGTTGAAGGACATAGAAACGGCAATGGGCGACTCTCATGAGAGTCACCGAAAAGGAATTATCATCATTGATATTGATTTATTGGCCTATGGTTCTCAACGGCTAAAGACTGATGATTGGCAACGTCCGTATATAAAAAAACTGTCGAATCGTTTGTTTACCCGTGCAGATTCTCACTCACAAACGACAGAGGCACCAGATCTTTCACAGAGTCAATAACATAAACGCCATTAGTTCCGTACAAGAGCACGCGCATAGGTTGTTTGTAGCGATCTTCAATCTCTGTCATTACCTGCCGGCATGAGCCACAAGGCGTAACTGGTTCGCTCAAGAGTCCTTCAGCGTTGCGAGCTGCAATAGCCAGACACGATATCGCCTGATCAGGACGCTGAGCCTGAGCCGCAAAAATTGCCGTGCGTTCAGCGCACAAGCCCGACGGGAATGCTGCATTCTCCTGGTTGGCACCCTTCACAATAGAGCCATCAGACAAACGGATGGCAGCACCTACATTAAAATTGCTATATGGTGCATAGGAATTATCAGTAGCCTTGATAGCCGCCTGGATAAGTTCCTGGTCTTCTGCCGACAAATCTTCCAGTTGGCAGAATCCAATTTTGATGTGAATATCAATGGTTTTCATAACGTTATTATTAAGGATGATTATTCTATTACTTAATTTTTCACATATTCATATGCTCCTGCATCCGGCTCCTCATCATCGCGCGGAAGGGCATTGCGGTCGGTAGGTAGCACCGTCTTCGGGTCAGCAACACCGATGGCTGTCGAGATGCTGTCCAAACGGAAGTCGTAGATAAGATTCTTTGTATCTATCTTCACGAAATGCTTCCAACTGCCACGCGTAGTATCCTTTACGTCTTCATATATGACGTTTGTGAAGTATATACTGTCATCAGTTTCGACTTTCGGTGTGCGGATGACGCAATGATCAAACAGGTAGTTGAATTCTTTTTCAGTTTCACCTTTCTTCACCTTTCTCTTGTTACCCATCAGCACATCGTCGGCATAGCCGGTAATCAGACTGTTCAAACAGGTCAGGTTCTTCAGCGGATAATAATTGTCAAAGGATAGAGCCGGCCCTCGCTCGCCTTCAAACGGATAGAATTGTGCGAATGTAGAGTTGTTGATGAAGATATCGCCACCAACAAACGTGGCACAATTGGCGAGGGTGTTGGAAATCTGACAGTTCAGGATTTCCAGTTTACAGTTTCTGCCCTCGAAGCCAAAGCCCTGACAGTTGTGAATAGTGGAGTTCACCAGCCGCAACTTCATCTTCGTCACATCGGCCGAGTCGCACTCGATACCATCGTACGGGCTGTGGATATCGGTATATTCAATCACGTTGTCATACGATGACTCATAGATGTGAATGCCCCGCCATTGGCCACTCACGCGGTCGTAGGGCAAATAGTTGAACATGCGGTCGATACGGTCTCCGCGCAGCACGACATTGTTCTCTGCCGTACCCTTGCACAATAAGCGTCCATAAACATTGAGACCGGCATTGTTATGGAAATACAACGTCGTTCCCGCACCGATAGTCAGCGTGGCCATACTGTCAACCGTAAGATTGCCATATATCACAATGGGCTTTGTGGTATGGATGGTAGAATCGCCGTGTATCACTACATCCTGCAGGAACTCGGCATCCCACGAGAAGGCGTTCAGGTTCACCTTCTGCTGCACACCGCTCTCTAATGTAAACACCAGGTTGTCCTCAATCTTCTGTGGCTCATCAGCCTGCTGCATGACCGAAGTCATCTCCACAAACACCCGGATGGAGTCGTTTTTGCGGATTTCCACATCATGCAACTGATAACCGACAGACGGTCCCAAATAGACGCCATCAACATTCACGCGGAAGCCTGTCTGGTTACCACTCTCCAGCCGGATGTCGGCACATCGAATGCCTGATCCTGAATAGTTATATACCCAGAACGTTTTGGTTGCTGTGGGAACCTTCGAGAAGGTAGTATCCAGCCTGAGGGTATCAGTTTCAAATGTCAACAGATTAGAAGGCGACGTTGTAAATGATTCGTCGTCGTTACAGGCTGTCATCAGCATCTGCACCATCAGCGCCATCAACAGCCCCCAAAATAACTTATGTCTTTTCATCTGGTATATATAACGCTGATTCATTGTTATTATTGTATGGGAACGGATGGGAGTTCTGGGAATAATGGGAATAATGGGAAAAATGGGAACAAAAAAAGAAATCCCGCTGATGACGATTCATCAACGGGAAACTCTTCAAGGTCGAGGTGACAGGACTCGAACCTGCGACAGCCTGGTCCCAAACCAGGAACGCTACCAACTGCGCTACACCTCGTTTTTTGCCGATGGTTTCTCAAAACCGGCTGCAAAGTTACAAACTTTAATTGAGAATTGAGAATTGGAAATTGGGAAATATCCCTTTCTTAACATTGTTTAGCACTCAATACTCAATAAGCAATGCACCTAAACGGCAAATACATTATTTAATGATCCCTTGCTCTACGAAGATTTTCTTCAGGGTCTGCACACCGCGCTCTACCTGCTCTTCAGTATGAGTTGCCATCAGGGCAAAGCGGACAAGTGTGTCCTGCGGAGCACAAGCTGGAGGAATCACCGGATTGATGAATACGCCAGCCTCATAAGCAAGTGCAGTTACCAGGAAGGTCTTGTCAACGTCACGAACATACAGCGGGATGATAGGACTCTCCGTTTCGCCAATCTCGAAACCTTCCTCGCGGAAACGCTTCAAGGCATATTTGGTTACCTTCCACAGCTTCTCGATACGCTCAGGTTCCGTCTTGATGATGCGCAGGGCCTCACGTGCTGCAGCCGTTGCAGAAGGAGTTGCCGATGCGCTGAAAATATAAGGACGGCAAGTGTGACGAAGATAGTTGATAGTTTCCTTGTCAGATGCGATGAAACCACCGATAGAAGCCAAACTCTTGGAGAAGGTTCCCATGATCAGGTCAACCTCATCAGACAGACCGAAATGGTCGCAAACGCCACAACCCTTGTCACCGAAGACACCCAAGCCGTGAGCTTCATCCACCATAATGGAGCAATTGTACTTGTGCTTCAATTCCACGATGGCAGGCAGGTTGGCAAGGTCGCCTTCCATAGAGAACACACCGTCAACGACAATCAGCTTGACAGCCTCGTAAGGAAGTCCCTGCAGGATGCGCTCCAAGTCTTCCATGTCGTTATGCTTATAGTGCAGCGGTGTTGCGAAAGACAGACGACGTCCATCAACGATGCTGGCATGGTCGCGGTCGTCGCAGATGATGTAGTCGTTACGGCCAACAACCATTGCTATCACACCCTGGTTTACATTGAAACCTGTTGAGAAGCAAAGCGCTTCCTCTTTGTGGACATACTCTGCCAGTTCTTTCTCCAACTGTACATGAATGTCAAGTGTTCCGTTCAAGAAACGGCTGCCGGCACAACCGGAACCGTATTTGTCAAGTGCATCTTTGGCAGCTTGAATCACTCGTTCGTCACCCGTCAGACCGGTGTAGGCATTTGAGCCGAACATCAACACGGAGTGACCTCCCATTTCTACTTCAGTAGCTTGCTTACTGGTTATTTCACGGAAATAAGGATAAACGCCTGCCTCCATGAACTTCTGAGGCACGCGATAGCTTCTGTATCTTTCTTCTAATTGTCCCATATTAAAATAGGTGTAGTCTATGCTACTTTTTAATTCAGGCTGCAAAGATACAAAAAATTCTTTAAACAACTACTTTTTTTCAAAGAAATCACGATTTTCTTTAAAATAAAATGAAAAAATGTTGATTTTTATGGAGGATTTTTATAATTTTGCACCACAGATGAAGCGCATTTTGTTTATCATGAATCCGATTTCTGGCACGATTAGCAAGGCGCGTATTCCTGCCAAGATAGAAAACCGACTCGACAAGAGTCTGTTTGAATATTCCATTGCCGAAACAGAATACGCCGGACATGCATCAGTCATTGCCAAAGAAGCTGCCGAACAGGGGTACGACATTGTGGTGGCTGTGGGTGGCGACGGGACGGTGAACGAAGTGGCCAAGTCGCTGATACACACCGAAACTGCGCTCGCCATCATTCCCTGCGGTTCAGGAAACGGACTGGCGCGGCACTTGATGATACCGATGGACACGAATAAAGCCATCGACATTATCAATCGCAATGAGATACATGCACTCGACTACGGACTCATCAACGGCATGCCGTTCTTCTGTACATGCGGTATGGGATTTGACGCCTTTATCAGTATGAAATTTGCCGAATCGGGCAAACGCGGCAAACTGAGCTATCTGGAGAATGTGCTAAAGGAAGGTCTGCGTTATAAACCAGAGACCTATGAGATTGAAGACGAGACTGGCACGAATTATTACAAGGCATATCTGGTGTCTGTGGCCAACGCCTCCCAATACGGCAACAATGCCTATATCGCACCACAGGCCTCGATGAGCGATGGTTTTCTGGATGTCATCATCATGGAACCGTTCGATGTGATTGAGGCGCCGCAAATCAGCATCGACATGCTGAACAAAACCCTCAATAAGCATTCGAAAATCAAGACTTTCAAATCGAAACACATCCATATCCGCCGCAAGCAACCGGGACTGATTCATTTCGACGGCGATCCTATCATGACTGATGCCGATGTGGATGTGGAACTCAAGGAAAAAGGAATACGCATCGTCATCAATCCCGATGCCGACAAAAGTATGCGCCAGCCCAACATGGTACAGAATGCCTTCAACGAGTTTTTCAACACCTTCAACATGATGCGCGAAGACATCAACAAACAAGGCCGGAAAGTACAAGCCCTGAACAAACTGATATTACGGAAATTGAATATTTAAAGGTAAAAATCTTTGGTCAACTCCCCATACCACAAAGAACGTTGGTTATCAGCCTCCATCATACAAATTTCCTCTCGCAGAACAACAGTCGGAACCTGCCGGCTAAAACTTATCATGCAACGTTTGGCAGTTTTATTCTCTTTGGTCTTTACTTGCACATCGCAAACCTTTGAAAACCCGCTGATTACAGCTTCACTTTCAAACTCTACTTGGCCAGATGTTGGCAGGATCACACTGAACACACCTTCATCAGCAAGCAAACGTGAAACACCTTGCATCAGCTGTCGGAATGAAAGGGTATCTGTATGACGTGCCGTCATACGTTGAACGTCAGGATTTTTCAATGAGTTTACGAAATATGGCGGATTGCTTACTATCGCATCATATCGGCAGAAACCATCCGCTTGGGCAACCACCTGTCCAACATATTCCTGCAAGGAAACCTCCATTACCTGGATGCGGTCGGCAAACGGACTTGCTGCCACATTTTCGCTGGCTTGTTCCGCTGCCTCATGCTCTATCTCTATCGCATCAATCCACGCATCCGGAAAACGTTGCGCCATCATCAGGGCAATCAGTCCCGTTCCCGTACCAATATCCAATATCCGTCTGGGGGCACCAGTTTCCGGCAAAGTTCCGCCCGACGCCCATGCTCCAAGCAAGACGCCATCGGTGCCCACCTTCATTGCACAACGGTCCTGGAAGACTGTAAACTGCTTGAATTGAAACGACTGATGTTTTGTTTCTGCCATACCTTTCTAACGGACATTCCCCTTTGTTTATTTCCCAAAATACATTAAAATGTACATGCATGCGAAAAAAACTTGCTTCCATGCATCCGAAAACTCCAATTTATTTTGTACCTTTGCCGACCATTATGGCGTTTTGCGCCTTAAAAACGACTAAGATATGTTTATGACAAAGAATCAAAATACTGGTATTCAGATGATTGCCGATTACGAAGGCGATATCAGCAATCTTTTCGAAGCAAGCATCGAAGGTAACGTTCCCGTACTTGCCACACGCAACATGGTACTTTTTCCGGGTGTCATCTCCCCTATTCTCATTGGAAGAACAGAAAGTCTGAACCTGATTAAGAGAATGATGAAGGACGACGACGGAACGTTTGCTGTATTCTGTCAGTTTGACCCGTCAGTAGAAGTACCGGGGACAAACGACCTATATCCATACGGTGTTTATGCCAAGCTCATCCGCGTGCTTGACATGCCTGGTCCTGGTGAGACCAAGACAGCTATCGTACAAGCACTGGGACGCTGTCGCCTGGTGTCTATTGACAAGAAACGTCCATACCTCATGGGCACAACAGAGAATGATGTCGAAGTGCTGCCCCACGGAAAAGACCGCGAGTTTACGACAGCGATGACCGATATGCGTCAGTTGGCGGTAGAATACATCAAGAAGAACGAGGATATACCCGATGAGTCGCAGTTTGCCCTGCAAAACATCACCAACGACACCATTGCCTTGAACTTTATCTGTACCAACCTGCCGCTGGAAGTGAATGACAAGGTAAACCTGCTGGCATGTCCCACCATCAAAGACCGTTTGTTTGAGTTGTTGAAGGTGTTGAACCGTGAGATACAGCTGCTCGACCTGAAACAGGATATCCGCATCAAGACACGCGAAGACCTGGACGAACAGCAACGTGAGTATTTCCTACAGCAGCAAATCAAGAATATCAAGGAAGAGCTGGGCGGCGGCGAAGGATCATCTGAGCGCGCAAGCTTGGAGAAGGCTGCCAAGAACAAGAAATGGTCGGAAGAGGTAAAGGCGGTCTTCATGAAGGAACTGGACAAACTGGACACCTTGAATCCGCAGAGTCCGGACTTCAGCGTCCTGTTGAACTATCTGCAGACGATGGTCAACCTGCCTTGGAACGAATATACGGAAGACGATCTCGACCTGTCGAGAGCCAAGAAAATTCTCGACCGCGACCACTATGGCATGGAGAAAGTAAAGGAGCGCATCCTGGAATATATGGCCGTCCTGCAGCTACGCGGCAACCTGAAGTCGCCCATCCTCTGTCTGTATGGTCCTCCGGGAGTCGGCAAGACCAGTTTGGGCAAGAGTATTGCCGAAGCAATGAAACGTAAATATGTACGAATGTCGCTCGGTGGTTTGCACGACGAGTCTGAGATTCGCGGTCACCGCCGTACCTATATCGGAGCGATGCCGGGACGTATCATCAAGAACATCCAGAAAGCGGGTTCATCCAATCCTGTCTTCATTCTCGACGAGATTGACAAGGTTACCCAGCATACCATCAACGGCGACCCTGCCTCTGCTTTGCTGGAAGTATTAGATCCAGAACAGAATAGTGCTTTCCACGACAACTATCTCGATGTAGATTACGACCTGTCGAAGGTGCTGTTTATTGCAACAGCCAACGACCTCAACACCATTCCGCGTCCTTTACTCGACCGAATGGAGCTGATTGAGGTCAGCGGATATATCACGGAAGAGAAAATCGAGATTGCCAAACGCCATCTGATTCCGAAAGAGAAAGAGAACACAGGTCTGGATACAGAGAAGAAACTGTCCTACAACAAGGCTGCCATCGAGAAGGTGATTGAACAATATACCCGTGAGAGCGGTGTGCGCCAGCTGGAGAAACAAATCAACAAAGCATTCCGGAAACTGGCCTATCAGAAAGCACTCAATCAGGAACTGCCTTACCAGAAGATTACACCTGCCGAGCTGGAAGATCTGTTGGGCAAGCCGCCCTTCTACCGTGACATCTATCAGGGCAACGACTATGCCGGTGTTGTTACAGGACTGGCGTGGACAAGTGTAGGCGGAGAAATCCTCTTTATCGAGACGTCGCTCAGTAAAGGAAAAAATACAAAGCTGACGCTGACCGGTAACCTGGGGGATGTGATGAAGGAAAGTGCTGTCATCGCCCTGGAATACGTCAAGGCGCATATTGACACGCTGGGCGTTGACTACCGGCTGTTCGACCAATGGAACATCCATATCCACGTGCCGGAAGGAGCAACGCCCAAAGACGGTCCTTCTGCCGGCATCACCATCGCCACCTCTATTGCCTCTGCGCTGACACAGCGGAAGGTGCGCAAGAATACGGCGATGACGGGTGAGATTACCCTGCGTGGAAAGGTGCTTCCCGTTGGAGGCATCAAAGAGAAGATTCTGGCTGCTAAACGTGCCGGCATCACCGACATCGTCATGTGCAAGGAAAACGAGAAGGACATCAACGAGATTCCGGAGAAATACTTGAAAGGTGTAAAGTTCCACTATGTGGAGAACGTGCAGGAGGTATGGAATTTTGCCCTGACCGATGAGATTGTAGCCAATCCCGTTGACTTGACGATAGAAGAAGACCCATCTCCCAAACAACCAAACGACTAAAAGTGAAATTCGAACTACAACATACCGACAGTGCAAGTGATGCCCGTACAGGACTCATCACAACTGCTCACGGACAGATTAAGACTCCCATCTTCATGCCTGTAGGCACCTGCGGAGCCGTGAAAGGCGTACACTTTCGCGAACTCAACGAACAGGTGAAAGCGCAGATTATCCTGGGCAATACCTATCACCTGTATCTGCGACCGGGATTGGAAATCCTGCGCAAAGCTGGTGGCCTGCATGGATTCAACGGATGGGAGAAACCTATTCTGACCGACTCCGGTGGCTTTCAGGTCTTTTCCTTAACAGGCATCCGCAAACTGCGTGAGGAAGGCTGTGAATTCCGTTCACATATCGATGGTTCCAAGCATATCTTCACACCGGAGAATGTGATGGAAACGGAACGGATTATCGGTGCGGATATCATGATGGCGCTCGATGAATGTCCTCCCGGACAAAGCGACTATCAATATGCCAAGAACAGTCTGGCGCTGACACAACGCTGGCTGGACAGATGCATCAAGCACTTCAATGAAACGGAACCGCTCTACGGCTATGAGCAGAGTCTCTTCCCCATCGTGCAGGGATGTACTTTTAAGGACCTGCGGCAGGAGGCAGCAAAATTTGTTGCCGACAAGGGTGCCGACGGTAATGCCATCGGCGGCTTGGCAGTCGGTGAGCCAACAGAGGTGATGTACGAGATGATTGAGGTGGTGAATGAAATCCTGCCGAAAGACAAGCCCCGTTATCTCATGGGTGTCGGTACGCCGCAGAATATTCTCGAAGCCATCGAACGCGGTGTCGATATGTTCGACTGCGTGATGCCCACCCGCAACGGGCGCAACGCCATGCTCTTCACTTATAACGGGACGATGAACATGCGCAACAAGAAATGGGAAACCGACTTCACACCCATTGACCCCGACGGCTGTGAAGTGGATTTGCGCTATACGAAAGCCTATCTGCACCACCTGTTCAAAGCACAGGAGCTGTTGGCCATGCAGATAGCCAGCATCCACAACCTGGCGTTCTACCTGCGACTGGTTACCGATGCCCGCACACATATAGAACAAGGTGACTTTGTGGCGTGGAAACGGTCGGTTATTGAGCAGTTGGGAAAAAGAATTTGAAATGGAATATAGACATAGGAAGAAGTATTTGAAATGGCTGAAGGCCAGCAGGCTCATCCGGCAACGGGCACTACAGGCTCAGGAGTTATGGAAGCGCTTGCAGGAGAAAGCTGTGCGCCTATGGAACAAGATGCCGTGGCTGCAGAAAGCGCTTCGTTGGCTGTGTACCAAGCTCAGCTTTATGAGGGTGTTGAATCCGCTTCTCTACATCAAGCGTATGGATTGGTATATCATCAAGAAGTTCATTGGCACCTATATCTTCTCTATCCTGCTGATTATCAGCATCGCAATCGTCTTCGACTTTAATGAGAACCTGTCGAAGTTCACACAATACCACGCACCTTGGCGTGCCATCATCTTCGACTACTACGCCAATTTCATCCCTTACTATTCCAACCTGTTCAGTCCGCTGTTCGTCTTCATTGCCGTTATCTTCTTCACATCGAAACTGGCAGGCAACTCCGAGATTATCTCCATGCTGGCAGCAGGTATGTCTTTCCGAAGACTGATGCGGCCATATATGATTTCGTGCATACTGATAGCGTTGGTAACCTTCTACCTTGGTGCCTATGTGATTCCACACGGAACGATTATCCGCCAGAACTTTGAAGCATTGTACCGCAACAGCAAGAAGAATACTTCTGCCGAGAATGTGCAGATGCAGGTTGACAAAGGCGTCATTGCCTACATCCAGCATTACGACAACAACAGCAAACGCGGTTACGGTTTCGGACTCTACAAGTTCGACAAGAAGAAACTGGTCAGCCACATGACGGCAACGGAAATACAATACGACACCATTTCCGACACGAAATATCATTGGATTGTCAGAAACTGGAAGATTCGTGAGCTGAAAGGACTGACCGAGAAGGTCACAACAGGCGTGTCCAAAGACACTACCATCATGATGGAACCCACCGACCTCGTCTATTCCAAAGGCCAGCAGGAAACATTCACCAGTCCGCAGCTGAAGGAATACATCAGCAAGCAGCAGGCTCGTGGCTCACAAAACGTCGTGCAATACGAGGTTGAATACCACAAGCGCATCGCCATGTCGTTTGCATCGTTTATCCTAACCATCATCGGTGCCTCGCTCTCATCGCGCAAACGCAAGGGCGGAATGGGACTCTATCTCGGCATCGGTCTTGCGCTGAGCTTCGGCTATATCATGCTGCAGACCGTTTCCTCCACCTTTGCCATCAACGCTGACACACCGCCAATGCTGGCAGCCTGGATACCGAATATCATCTTCGCCGTCATCGCCTACTTCTGCTACAGGCAGGCACCGAATTAGAAGACCCTCCCCCTGCCCCTCCCTGTGAGTGAGGGAAGTAAATAGGGGAAACTAAGAACAGGAAGTCTCACCCCCTACCCCCTCTTCAAAGTGCGAGGAGGAGCCTTCGCCAAAAGGGAACGAGAATAGAAATGGTGAAATCGTAAAATGGTAAAATGGTCAAAATTGTCAAATGGTAAAATAGACAAATAAATTGTAAATTGTAAATAGTCAAATTGTAAATACCATCGTGTTTTTCGACGAATTAAATCTCAACGACAATATCCTCGATGCGCTTTACGACATGCGCTTCGACGAGTGCACGCCCGTACAAGAAAAATGTATTCCGCATATCCTCGACGGTCGCGACATCATCGGTGTGGCACAGACAGGAACAGGCAAAACCGCAGCCTATCTGCTGCCAGTACTCTCCATGCTCGATGACGGATACGCTGATTTCCCCGACGGCAGAAGCATCGACTTCCCCAAAGATGCTGTCAACTGTCTGATTATGGCACCCACACGCGAACTGGCTCAACAGATAGATCAAGCCATGCAAGGCTTCAGCTACTACCTGCCAGACGTGGGCAGCGCAGCCATTTATGGAGGAAACGACGGTGGACGCTATGCACAAGAGCAACGTTCGCTGGAGATGGGCGCCGAGGTGATTATCGCCACCCCCGGCCGTCTTATCTCACATATCCAGATTGGTAATGCCGACTTCTCAAAAGTATCGTTCTTCATCCTCGACGAAGCCGATCGGATGCTCGATATGGGTTTCTCAGAAGACATCCTGAACATCGCCAAACAGCTGCCACCAACGTGCCAAACCATCATGTTCTCGGCCACGATGCCTCCAAAGATTGAAGAGTTGGCGAAGACGCTGTTGAAAAATCCCGTAGAGGTGAAGATTGCCGTGAGCAAACCCGCAGAGAAAATCCAGCAGAGTGCCTATCTCTGTTACGAGCCGCAGAAACTCGCCATCCTCAGAAACATCTTCAAGGCTGGCAACTTGCAGCGCGTCATCATCTTCTCCGGTAAGAAGACGAAGGTGAAAGACATCTACCACGACCTGCTGCGCATGGGCGTCAGCTGCGGACAGATGCATTCCGACCTTTCACAGGCAGAACGCGATGAGGTGATGTTCCAGTTCAAGAGCGGACAAATCGACGTCCTCGTGGCTACCGACATCCTGGCACGCGGCATTGACATCGACGATATCGCAATGGTCATCAACTATGATGTGCCCCACGATGCCGAAGACTATGTGCACCGCATCGGACGAACCGCCCGTGCACAGCGAGACGGAGTTGCCATCACCTTTGTCAGCGACCAGGACATGTACTACTTCCGCCTGATTGAGCAGTTCCTGCATCGTGAAATCGCCCGCAACACCCTACCCGATGGCTTGGGCGAAGGTCCTGCCTACCAAACGGGTGTCCGCGAAAAGAAAAAGGGTAAGTCGCGCGGCCGGTACAACAGAAACAAGTATCGTGGCAACAGAAACAGAAAGCCCAAGCACACGTCAAAGAAGAATCAACAAAACCAAGGATAAACGACAATTACAATCAGTATGAACAACGATACGATATGTGCTGTGGCAACGCCTGCAGGTGGCGCACTGGCAATCATCCGGGTATCTGGCAACAAGGCCATCGAAATCGTCAGCGGGGAGTTCTCCAAGAATCTCTTGCAGGCGAAAGGCAACACGCTGCACTATGGTACGATAGGTCGCCGGGAAGCCATCGACGATGTGTTGATATCCGTCTTCCGCACACCCCACAGCTATACGGGTGAGGACAGCGTTGAGATATCCTGTCACGGCTCATCCTATATCGTTCAGCAGATTCTTCACCTGTTGGTGACGAAAGGTTGTCGCATGGCCAATCCGGGTGAATACACCCAGCGTGCCTATCTCAACGGCAAACTCGATTTGAGTCAGGCAGAAGCCGTCGCCGACCTGATTGCATCGACCAATCGGGCTACGCACCAGATGGCTCTCTCACAACTACGGGGCCATTTTTCTTCGGAACTTTCCCACTTGCGCGACCAGCTGTTGAAGCTGACATCCCTCTTGGAACTGGAACTCGATTTCTCCGACCACGAGGAACTCGAATTTGCCGACCGCAGCGAATTGCTGAAACTGGCACAGACCATCGATGCTCATCTCACACATCTGGCACAAACCTTCCAAACCGGACAAGCTTTGAAACAGGGCATTCCCGTTGCCATCGTCGGCAAGACCAATGTGGGCAAGTCAACCCTGTTGAACCGCCTGCTGAAAGACGAGCGAGCCATCGTCAGCAACATTCACGGCACCACGCGTGATACCATAGAAGACACCATCGACATCAATGGCGTCACATTCCGCTTTATCGACACCGCAGGTATCCGTCAGACGACCGACCAGATCGAGCAAATCGGCATCGACCGCACCTATCAGGCCATCGGAAGAGCTAGCATCGTCGTTTGGGTTATCGACGAAGACCCCAGTGAAGAAGAAGTCAAGGAAATACAGCAGCAATGCAGCGGCAAATCGTTGATTATTGCCTGTAACAAAATAGACAAAGGAGTCAACCTAACCGATTCGTCACGCTTCGGTCAGCAGGCCGCATTGCTCCAGATTTCCGCCAAACACGGACAAGGTATCGACGAACTCGAAGCAGCCATCTATCAGGCAGCCGATATTCCAGAAATCAAGGAGAACGACACCATCGTCACCAATCTGCGCCACTACGATGCCCTCATCCGTGCACAACAAAGTCTACAGCGTGTCATTGATGGCATGAGCGCTCCTCTATCCCTTTCCGGCGACCTCCTTGCCGAAGACCTCCGCATCACCCTCGACATCCTAGCAGAAATCACAGGTGGTCAAATCACCACCGACGAAGTCCTTGGCAACATCTTCAAACACTTCTGCGTCGGAAAGTAGATTCTGCGTGGGCAAGTAAGACCTTATAAACAACTCTGAACAAATTGGAGTAATTTGAACTAAGTCCCTCTAAATGAGGGACTTTTTTTGTATTTTAACACTTCAAGTTACATATTTGTTAGTTACAGTTTTTCCAGCTATTTTTGCACAGTTTTCGGTAAAATAAATGGAATAGGGATAGAATTTTAGTAAATATGCGAACGTGAATAGTGAAGTACCACCCTGTTTGTTGATAACACCTATTTCCCAATACAAAAAAGTTTTTATGGATTATTTGCCATATTTGCCACATCTGCAAAACATACTAATATTCAATAGTTTGCAGAGTGGCAAATAAATCACAAAAAGAGAAGAGGCTGCGAAAATCGCAACCTCTTCTGGGGGTGTTTTCCCTTGATGGGAAAACGGGGAGGGTTGTGGAAGTTATTATACGTTCAAAATTTTGAAGTTTCCTACCAACGGGAGTTCTTTGGCCTTGCCCTGGGCAGCATTGACGATACCGACGATGGCCAGCACAAAGATAACCAGTCCGATAATACCTACGACGGTGGAAATGAGCCACCACAGGCGCAATGAGAAGATGGAATAGAAAATGGTCTGCACGATATAAATGGCGATACCGGCGATGAACAGAATCAGTCCTTGGTTAGCGTGGAAACGTGCAAACTTAGACTCTTTGGCTGCAAAGATAGGAATCAGCACCAGAATACCGAAGTAAGCCAGAATTGCCATTACCTTGTTGTTGGTAATGTCCTGTGGATCAAACTGTGACGTAGTGTCAGCGGTGTTGTTGAGGTTCTGGAATTTCTCCTCAAAACTTTCTTGTTGGTTACTCATAATTTTAGGTTTTGTGTTCGAAAGCCGAAGCTCAAGAACGGGTTAGTATTTTATTTTGGTTTTGTTATTACGCTATTACGAGGGCAAAGATAAGTATTTTTTACTAAACTGCAAAAAAATCTAAAGTTTTTTGTAAAAATTCTAGGAAGGACTAGGAAATCCTAGGAGGACCTAGGAAGATCTAGGAGAGCCTAGGAAGGCCTAGGAGGGTCTAAGGGGCCTTTAGGAGAGCCTAGGAGAGCCTAGGAGGACCTAAGATATGATTCTATATTTGGCGAATTTCAATAAGAGCTGCTTGATGCCGGCATTGCGGAACTCGACGGTAGCCTTGGTGTTTTCGCCAGTGCCCTCGATGCGAAGCACGGTGCCGATACCGAAGCGCTGATGTTCAATGATGGAGCCGACAGATAAAGCCCCATCCGACCTCGCCCCTGAGGGGGAGGCTTTTGTTCCTTCCTGTTGGGGGATGGGTGTTGGATGTTGGGTGTTAGGTTGTGTGCGCCCTTTCGTCATCACGTCGTTGATGCGGCGGAGGTTGCCACCACTTTGTGCCAAGCGCTGTTTGAAGCGTTCACTGAAGGGGTCAACGGCTGGTTCTGGACGGCTGGGAGCCGTAATCTTCGGCTTCGGGTCGGCACGGAACTGGGATGCCACAGGACGCGAGTTCTGCATGCGTGAAGAACCACTACTGCGCCAGTCATCACCCCATGAGCGATAACCCGTGAACGATTTCTGCGATGATGAGTTGCCCGTAAATGATTTCTGCGATGATATACCTGCACCGTTGTCTTCAATCAGCATCAGCGACGGGTCGATGTCTTTCAGAAAACGGCTGGGTGTACCAAACTCCATCTTCCCATAGCGGAAACGGCTCTTGGCATTGGTCAGGATGCAATGTTTCTCAGCACGCGTAATCGCCACATACAACAAGCGGCGCTCCTCTTCCAGTTCACGCAGGGAGTTGACGGACAGCGGACTGGGGAACAGATTTTCTTCCAAGCCCACGATGAAGACCGTCGGGAACTCCAATCCTTTGGCGGAATGGATAGTCATGAGCGTCACGCGACTGGTCTCGTTGTCATCGCTGTCGAGGTCAGTGAGCAGCGCCACCTCCTGCAGGAAGTCGGTGAGGAATATCTCCTGCTCCCTACCCTCCTCGCGGCGGCTCTCCACGAAATCCTGCATACCGCTCATAAACTCTTGCAGGTTCTCCTGCCGCGAAACGGCATCAGGTTCTGTCGATGAATAGATGTCGGCGCTGACACCGCTCTCCTTGATGATGGTCTGTCCCAGTTCGTAGGCATCGACGCTGGTCATCTGCACGACAAACGAGATGATGAGCATTCGGAACGCATCAATCTTCGTCATCGTCCCTTTGTTGACGTCCAGTCCATAGGCAGCAGGATCGCAGATAACCGTCCAAAGGCTGACGCCAGCCCGTGCCGAGCAGTCCATGATTTTCTGCAATGTGGTGTTGCCGATGCCGCGTGCGGGATAGTTCAGGATGCGCCGGAAAGCCTCTTCGTCGTTGGGATTTGCCACCAGACGGAAATAGGCGATGATGTCCTTGATTTCCTTGCGCTGATAGAACGACAAACCTCCGTAGATGCGGTAAGGGATGCCCTGTTTGCGCATTTCCTCCTCGAAGGTGCGGCTCTGTGCATTCGTGCGATAGAGGATGGCAAAGTCGCTGTATTCGCAATGGTCTTGCCGCCGGATGCGCTTGATGTCGTTGCAGACAATCATCGCCTCCTCGCGGTCGCTGTAGGCAGGCTTGTAGATGAGTTTCTCGCCCTCGTCGTTCTCGCTGAACACATCCTTCTCAATCTGTCGTTGATTGTGTCGAATCAAACTGTTTGCCGCTTTGACGATGCGTTGGGTAGAACGATAGTTCTGCTCCAGTTTGAAGAGCTTTGTGTCGTTGAACTGCTGCTGGAAATCTAGGATGTTGTCGATATTGGCACCGCGAAACGCATAGATACTCTGTGCATCGTCGCCAACGACACATACATGTTGGTGTTCCTTTGTCAGTTGGAGCACAATGGCTTGCTGGGCATAGTTTGTGTCTTGATACTCATCGACGAGCACATAATGGAACCGCTGCGCATATTTCAAGCGGATATCCTCGTGCTGACGGAAAAGGATATAGGTGTTCAGCAACAGGTCGTCAAAATCCATCGCGTTCGCTTGTTGCAACCGAGCCTGATAAGCCAGATAAATCTGAGAGACGGCAGGGATGCGTGCTTCCTGGTCGCGCATCAGGAAACTGCGGTCTTGTGCATAAGCATCGGCAGTAATGAGGTGGTTCTTCGCCATCGAGATGCGGTTGTGAACCGTTGACGGCTTGTAGGTCTTGTCGTCAAGGTTCATCGTTTTGATGATGCTCTTCAACAGCGAACGTGAGTCTGTTTCGTCGTAAATGGTAAAGTTGTTGTTGTAACCGAGATTGGCGGCTTCCACTCTCAGGATGCGCGAGAATACGGAATGGAACGTCCCCATGTGGAGCTGTTGCGACAGTTCCGTTCCCACCAGTTTGCCGATACGCTCCTTCATTTCGCGTGCCGCTTTGTTGGTAAACGTCAGCGCAAGAATTTCCCAAGGTCGCATACCTTGTGTCAGCAGGTATGCAATCTTATAGGTCAGCACGCGGGTCTTTCCCGACCCTGCGCCGGCTATCACCAGCGAAGCGCCGTCGTTGTATTCTACAGCCCGTTGCTGGCCTTCGTTTAAATCCTGAAGAAAATCTAAATTTATCATGGGAATTATGGATATTGGGTGATGGGGCTTTTATTTCCTGTAATAGCCCTTTGCGGCGGTTTTGGGGTCATAGTCTTCACCTTCGCGCGGGAAGAGCGGCATGTACTTCATCTGTACCTCTATCTGGCGCTGCCGCTTGCGCATATAGGCACTTGGTTCCTTTGATGAGAACTTGCGGGGATTGGGCAGTGTAGCAGCTATCAGCGCACAGTCGGCACGCGACAATCCTGCCGCATCGGTATTGAAATGATATTCCGCCACCGCATCGACCCCATAGATGCCGTCGCCCATCTCGATGGAGTTCAGATAGACTTCCATGATGCGCTGCTTACTCCACAGCAATTCGATGAGGAAGGTGAAATACGTTTCAAATCCTTTCCGCAGCCACGAGCGCCCCGGCCACAGGAACACATTCTTGGCCGTTTGTTGCGAGATGGTGGAGCCGCCCCGAATCTTCTTGCCGTCCTTGTTGGATTCAGCCGCTTTCTGTATGGCATCGAAATCGAAACCGTGATGTGTCAGGAACCGCTGGTCCTCGCTGGCCATCACCGCCACAGGCATCGAAGGTGACATTTTCTCCAACGGTACCCAATGGTGGTGCCACGTGATACTCTTTCCGTCAACTACCTGTTCGATGCATCGTATGAACATAAGCGGTGTGGCATACACGGGAATAAACCTGTATGCCACAACTGCTAAGATGGTTGAGACAAAGAAGATTGTCACCGCCCATCTGATGATTTTCAGAAAGCGCTTCATTAAAGCGTGCCGGCGTTAGCTTTGTCAATCATCTCCTGACTTGCATAGAGGTAAACCTCTACGCGGCGGTTCTTCTGACGGCCAGCCTCTGTGCTGTTATCGGCAACGGGATTGCTGGAACCAAAGCCGCTGACATTCTTGAACTGAGCGGTAGGAACTCCCTGACTAACAAGATATTGAGCCACGCTCTGAGCACGGTTTACGCTCAACGGATTGTTGATGGCATCAGTACCTGTGCTGTCGGTATAGCCCTGGATATCAACAGAGCAGTCGCTGTTCTGCTTCAGCACGTTAGCAAACTTAGCCAAGTCGTTCTGTGCACTTGCATTCAGGTCGTACTTGTTGGTCTTGAACAACAGGCCGCTGTCGAAGGTAACCTTCACACATGACAGGCCGTTGGCATCTTTCACCGTTTCCACCTGCGCATTCGGCACCTGAGCAGCTGTCTGAGCAGCCACCTTATCCATGTGGTTACCAATTATCGCACCTGTGCCGGCCCCAAGCACTGCACCAACGGCAGCACCGATAACCGTTGAACTGGTGTTCTTACCGATGATATTACCCAAGATACCACCTACCACAGCACCACCGGCACCACCGATGGCTGTTCCTTTGGTTTGGTTACTCCAACTCTGAATGGAACTACAATTGGAGAATGTCAGCAGGGCGCAGAGTCCCAAAGCCACAAATTTCAGATTCTTCATACTAATTTTCTGTTTAATGGTTTATGATATTGTGACGCACGAGGGGTCACACCTTATTATATACTACTGATGCTGGTCGCGCAACAGGTCATTGACGGTCTTCACCGGATTGAAAGTAGAGAGCGGCACCTCTACGAAGATGGTGCTCCAGTCGCTCATCGCACCATTCCACAAGCCCGGCAACTCAAGCGCCTTCAGTTCCTTGCCACTCTTCGATTTGGAGCTGATGAAGCCCGTTGTCTTGTCAACGAAATCAGGCAGGTTGAATGGTTTGCCCTGATAGTCCTTTACGGCACAAACGAGGTCAACTGGGTTGAAGTGTGTACCTTCGGTAAACATCTTCTGGTATTCAGCGTTGCTCTTGTCAATCTGACTGGATTCCAGAATCTGCAAGCTAACCGTACCATCCTGGTTGTATGTCAGGAACGGACCACCACCTGGTTCGCCCACATTCTTCACTACGCCGCAGACACGCATCGGACGGTTGAGTTTCTTGCGGAGATAGATGACGAGGTCGGCATCCTCCAGTTCCTTGATGTCTGCCTTGCGACAGCAGAGGTCGCGCTGAACGAAGCGGATAATTTCCTCCAAGTCCTCATGTGAATAAGAACCAGTATCGAGTAGGCGCAGATAGTTGAATGCTTTCTGCTGCAAGGTGACGAGCACACCGGCAATCAGCTGTTTGTAGGTGACGGTATCATCCTTCAGACGGTCGGGCACCACATTGTCGATGTTCTTGATAAAGATGACATCGGCATTGATTTCATTCAGGTTCTCAATGAGTGCACCATGTCCGCCCGGACGGAACAGCAGAGAACCGTCATCGTTACGGAACGGTGTATTGTCTGCATTCGCAGCAACGGTATCGGTGCTGGGTTTCTGCTCAGAGAAAGTGATATTGTACTTGATGCCAAACTTTTTGGCATAGATGTCGGCTTTCTCTGCCACCTTCTGCTTGAACAGTTCCATGTGCTCGTGAGAAACGGTGAAGTGCACGTTGGCCTCGCCGTTGCTGGCAGCATAGAGCGCTCCTTCTACCAGGTGTTCCTCCATTGGTGTGCGAGGACCGTCCTCATAGTTATGGAACAGGAGCAGACCCTTCGGCAGCTGTCCGTAGTTGAGTCCCTCTGCTTTCAGCATATTGGCAACAACAGCTTTGTAGTTGCCGTCGGCGATGAGTTCCGAGATTCTCTTGCCGTTGTTGGCTTTGCACTTGTCGCACAATGCTTCGCGGAAGGCAAACTTCTTGATGTTGTCGAAGAAATGCTTCTCGAAGTCTGTTGTCGGCACATCATAGTCGGCATCGAGGAATGCAAACATGTCCTTGAACATACGGCTGGCAGCACCACTTGCCGGCACGAACTTCACGATATCCTTGCCTTCTGCCTTATAAGCCTTCCACGCATCGATGTACTTCTCGCGCTCATCATCGGCAGGAGCCATGATGCCGTGTCCGATAGATGCAGCGGCTTCGAGTTTAAGGAACGGAAAACCAGTCTTGAAATCATCAAGCTGTTTGTTTAATTTTTCTTCTGAGATTCCCTTTGCGGCAATCTGTTTGAGGTCTTGTTGTGTTAGCATAATATTGAAGTTTTACGTAATCTGAGCACAAAGATATGAAAAAAGCTATATTGCTCCAAATTTTTAAGTGAAATATCGCACACAAAATATTTTTACCGTTGTTGTTGCATTCTCAAAAAAATGTGTATCTTTGCAGAAAATAAGCTGCATCTCGACAAATGAAGCAAGTTTCTTTGTAACTCGATTTGCATTATTTTTGCAGAAATAAGTATGTTTTCTCGGTATGACAGCGCATACATTTACATATACAGAAGCAGAACGGACAGAATCGATTGCCATTCTGGACCAGTTGAGAAAGAAGGTTGGCGACAGCTTTCTGCCTGACGATGAAGAGCTTTTGCGGCGTCATCTTCTCGACACGATTGCCAACCATCAGGTACACCGCAATGTGTTCGGACTGAACCCTATTCTTTGTTCGCTGCAGACAGCCCTCATCGCTGTCGAGGAAATCGGACTGAAGCGCGACGGTGTCTTGGCCATCCTGCTTTACAATAGTGTGCTGAATAACCAAAAGACCGTCGAGGATGTGGACAAAGCTTTCGGCAATGGTGTCGCCACCATCATCAAAGGATTGGTGCGCGTTCAGGAACTCTACAAGAAGAGTCCGACGGTTGAGAGCGAGAACTTCCGCAACCTGTTGCTGTCGTTTGCTGAAGACATGCGCGTCATCCTGATTATGATTGCCGACCGTGTGAACCTCATGCGCCAGATTCGCGACACCAAAAACAAAGAGGCGAAGCGTGAGGTCAGTGAGGAGGCTTCCTACCTCTATGCTCCCCTCGCCCACAAGTTGGGATTATACAAGTTGAAGAGCGAACTGGAAGATCTGTCGTTGAAATATCTGGAGCATGACGCCTATTACAATATCAAGGACAAGCTGAACGAAACCAAACGTTCGCGTGATGCCTATATCGAAAGCTTCATCACACCTGTCAAACAACGACTGGAAGAAGCGGGCTTGCACTTCCACATGAAGGGACGCACAAAGTCCATTCATTCCATCTGGCAGAAGATGAAAAAACAGCAATGCGGCTTCGAGGGTATCTATGACTTGTTTGCCATTCGCATCATCATTGATTCGCCCGATTACAGTCATCTGACCAAAGCTGAAGAAGACGCGCTGAAGAAAAAAGAGAAGATGCAATGCTGGCAGGTATATTCCATCGTGACAGATATGTATATGCCCAATCCCAAGCGTCTGCGCGACTGGCTGTCGGTATCAAAGACCAACGGCTACGAGAGTCTGCACATCACGGTGCTAGGTCCCCAGAACAAATGGGTGGAGGTGCAAATCAGAACGGAACGAATGGATGAGATTGCCGAACACGGTCTGGCCGCCCATTGGCGCTACAAAGGCATCAAGTCGGAAGGCAGCATGGATGAGTGGCTAGCGAACATCCGCACCGCATTGGAGGCTGGCGACGACCTGCAGATGATGGACCAGTTCAAGATGGACTTGTACGAAGACGAGGTCTATGTGTTCACCCCCAAGGGCGACTTGTTGAAATTCCCCAAGGGAGCAACCATCCTCGATTTCGCCTATCATATCCATTCGAAGATTGGCAACACCTGCGTGGGTGGAAAAATCAACGGGCGCAATGTCACATTCCGTCAACAGTTGCAGAGCGGTGATACCGTTGAGGTGCTGACATCGAACAACCAGAAACCCAAGCGCGAATGGCTGGGATATGTGATGAGTTCGCGTGCCAAGTCGAAAATCCGTTTGGCACTGAAAGAGACACAGGTCAAGGACGGCCTCTATGCCAAGGAGATGTTGGAACGCCGTTTCAAGAACAAGAAGATTGAACTCGACGAATCGACGATGTCCCATGTGATGAAGAAACTGGGCTTCAAGGTGGTCAGCGAATTCTACAAGCAAATTGCCGATGAGAAGCTGGATGTCAACGAGGTCATCGAGAAATACATAGAGGTTCGTGACCACGACCTGAACCTGAATGCACAGAGGCCGGCTCAGAGCGCTCAGGAGTTTGAATACGAGAACCCTGATGCAGAGTTGGCACACAACGATGATGTGCTGGTTATTGACCAGAACCTGAAAGGTATCGACTTCAAACTGGCGAAATGTTGTCATCCCATCTATGGTGACCCCGTCTTCGGCTTTGTCACCAGTGGCGGCGGCATCAAGATTCACCGCACAGACTGTCCGAATGCCCATGACTTGCGCACCCGTTTCGGCTATCGTGTGGTGAAAGCCCGTTGGAGCGGAAAAAGTACCAGTCAGTATGCCATCACCTTGCGTGTCATCGGTAACGATGACATCGGTATTGTGAGCAACATCACCAACATCATTTCAAAGGAAGAGAAAATCGTGATGCGTTCCATCAATATCGACAGTCACGATGGATTGTTCAGCGGCAATCTGGTGGTGATGCTGGAAGATATCAGCAAGATGAATACGCTGATCAAGAAACTGCGCACGGTGAAAGGTGTGAAGAATGTAGAGAGAATATAAAATAACAATATAACACTAAACAACTATGGTAAAGATCACAAAAGAGGCTGCTTTGGAATATCATAATAGTGGCCGGCCCGGTAAGATTGAGGTAAAACCCACCAAACCGTATCGAACCCAAACAGACTTGTCGCTCGCCTACTCCCCAGGTGTGGCTTATCCCTGTCTGGAAATCCAGCAGACACCGGATGATGTGTATAAATATACCGACAAAGGAAATCTGGTGGCTGTCATCTCCAACGGTACAGCAGTGTTGGGTCTTGGCGACAT
>CADBAP010000018.1 GCA_902792685.1 uncultured Prevotellaceae bacterium | reverse complement strand
CGTTATCGTTAGTTCAGGTGCAGGATAAAAAGCAGGATTAGGTGCAGGATAAAGTGTTAAAATAGGGTTGTAACTACTTGATAATCAGTATAGATGCAGGATGGAAGGATAAAACGATGATTAGATAAGCGCAGTTATGTGATACATTTTGTACGTTATCGGACATATTTGATGGCAAAAGAAACGGGTAAATCAAATGTTTTTGCTAAATTTGCACCTGATAATATAATAAGGTGTATCGAACGAAATATCTCAAAGGAAAATGAAAAGAATATTATGCATCATTGTTGCCGTGCTGATGGTGGGTGCTGCCAATGCACAGCAAGACAGTATTGCTAGACCGAAGGTCAAAAAAGTTGGTGTCGTGCTCAGTGGCGGCGGCGCAAAGGGTATGGCGCATATCGGTGTGCTGAAAGTGCTGGAGAAAGCCGGCATCCCCATTGACATTGTTACGGGCACATCGATGGGAAGTATCATCGGTGGTCTCTATTCCATCGGCTACAATGCCCATTCGCTCGACTCGATGGTGCGCGTGCAGGACTGGAGCTATGTCATCTCCGACCGCGAAGACCTCAGTCATCAGGGTCTTAGCGACCGCCAAAAGCAGAACACCTATTTGTTTTCGACGGGTATGACCTTTGGCAAGAAGGACAAGAAGGACAAGAGTACCGGCGGTGGTATCATCAAGGGCAAGAACCTGGCTGAGCTGTTCCAGAAGTTGTGCGTGGGCTATACCGACTCGCTCAATTTCAGTCGCGACCTGCCCATCCCGTTTGCCTGTGTGGCAACAGACATTGTGACGAATGATGAAGTGGATTTCCACAGCGGACGGCTGGCACAGGCTATGCGTGCCTCGATGGCAATTCCAGCAGCTTTCGCGCCTGTGAGACTCGGCGACATGGTGCTGGTTGACGGTGGTCTGAAGAACAACTATCCTGCCGACATCGCCCGCGAGATGGGTGCCGAAATCATTATCGGTGTCACCGTGCAGGGACCGCCAAAGACGGCTGAGGACTTAGGTAGCACGATGAGCATTATCGGCCAGCTGGTGGATGTGAACTGTAAGAACAAACTGGATGAGAACCTCGCCATCACAGACTTGCATATGGCCGTTGACACGAAGGGTTACGGCTCGGCCAGTTTCTCGGCGGCAGCCATCGACACGCTGATACGCCGAGGCGAGGAAGAGGCTATGCGCCACTGGGATGAGATTATCGCCCTGAAGAAGCGCATCGGCATCGACGAGGACTTCCGGCCAAGGATTCTGCATCCCCTTCGCCCGGAGGTGATGACAGAGAAGCAGCACGTCACTGGCTTTACTTTTGAGAATATGACGCCGCAGGCAGAGAAGTTCCTCCGCAGCAAGTTCCACCTGAACAAGATAGACAGCATCGATGCCAAGCTGGAGCAGGAGATTACAACGTCGATGCGTATGGATCTCTTCTACCATACAGCCGAATGTCAGCTGGTGCCTGACGGCGACGGTGTGCGCGTTGTCCTGTTGGCAGGCAAGCGCAAGTCTGTGCAGCTTTATGCCGGCGTGCGCTACGATACAGAAGAATATGCCGCTTTGCAACTGGGACTTGATATACCGCTGAAGACGGCACTGCCCGTCGAGACCGATATCACGCTCCGCCTGGGTAAACGCATGATGGCCCGTGGTGAGATTACCTTTCACCCCCGTTCTTTTACACGTCCAACCTTCAGCTATACGTTCTACAGGAACGATGTTGACATCTATAATTCCGGCAAACTCGACTACAACATTCGCTACAACCAGATGCAGGCTGAAATCCTTCCGATCAATTTCGACCTGCGCCATTTCAACCTGCAGATGGGATTGCGCTGGGACTATTTCCACTATCGCAACAAACTCGGATCAGAAAGGGCTGAACAGGTAACCCTCGACAACGAACACTTCTTCAGTTATCATGCCCGTCTGACCTTACACACGGAGGACGACTGGAACTTCCCCACGCGTGGTGTACGCTTTAATGCGGAATACACTTATCTGACCAACGACTTTGCCAAACTTAATATCATTGATGAAGACGGCAACAAACAAGGTAAGGCTTCGGGTATGAGTGATGTCAGAGCCAACTGGCGTATGTCGTTTACTTTCGGCAGCCGGTTTACCCTGCAGCCGATGGTTTATGGCCGCCTGCTCTTCGGCTCGGTCGTTCCTCCCGTATTCGGCAACACCATCGGTGGCGAATGGTTCGGTCACTACATCGAACAGCAGATGCCATTCGCCGGCGTCGGCAATATGGAGTACGTAAACAATCAGTTTGTGGCTGCCCAGCTTCAGGCACAACAGCGAATTGGCAGCAATATTTACGCGCTGCTGCGTGTAGGTTTTGGTCAGCAGGCAGAAAAGGTGAAGGAACTCTTTGATAACAGCACCTTGTTTGGTGTACAGGGCGCCGTCTATTACAATACGATGTTTGGTCCTGTTGGTGCCAGCTTAGGCTACAGCAACCACACGAAGAAAGGATACTTCTTCCTGAATCTCGGATTTGAATTCTAAGCATCACCACAACAAGCGGGTGATGCCTACTACTTCGAAGAACATCGCTATGCCCAGGTGGATGATGAGTCCGCCCCAGAGATGGTGTGTACGCCAGGCAAGAATACCCAGAATGTAGCCGCCGATAACAGAGGAGCACAATTCAAGGTCGGGCTTGCCCAGATGGATACACATATAGGTCAACGCCATCGGCAGCACCGCACGACATCCCAACCAACGTGACAAGCCGATGACCAAAGCGCCGCGAAACATTCCCTCGACACCGATGAAGTCGTTGGCATAGAAGATTTCAAACAGTCCTATCAGCTGCCAACGGTCCCACCCCAGCGCTCCGTCGAAGTAGGCGATGTTCATCTTCGGGTAATAGTTCAGGAACTGCGGGGTGAAGGATACATAGAGGAACAAGGGTATCAGCAGCACGTAGATGAGCGCATAGACACGCAGATATTTAGATGAGCGCTTCAAGCCGAAGATGCCAAAGTGTCCTTCTGTGAGTTTACGGAACACGCAGAGCATCAGCACGATGAACATCGAGCGGAATAGGAACGAGCCTACCAACTGCAGGTATTGCTTGTCCTTGACCCAAAAGCCCAGTTCGTCGGCCCACCCTATATAATAATGGAAGCCCTGCCCGCCTCCATCGATGAACAACAGCATGACAGGGAACACCCACACCTGCCAGCGGCGCAGACGCCACAGCTCGTGGTGCATCGCCAGCGAGGGCACCAATACCAGAAAATACATCGTGATATAGACCAACGGGATTCGGATCATCGATGTGCCGTCATCGTATGAAGAGGAAAGAAAGTGTCCATAAAAGTCGAAGACCGTCTGTGCCACGATGACCGATACGGCAAGCACCAGCGCATACAGGTATTTCGCGAGAAGGAAATCTTTCCTGATGAAAGCTGCTATGTCGCCAAAGAACACTCCGATTTCATGCAACAGCGTTCCCTTTTTTACAAACAGATGCCACCAGGCGAAGTGTTTCCTGCGGTTCCGATAACCCAAATCGCTTTCCATCTTGTAGGCCTCGCGCTCGAAATACGTATCGTAGTAGGCTTTCATCCAGTTGCGACACTTGACGTAGCGCCACAACCATTCGATGCAATACCACAACGTGAAACCGATGTACAACATCTCGCGCTGCTGCAAAGTATGGATGTATTCGTGGTTTTTCTGCACCTCGCTCATCTGTCCCTTGTCGCTTCTGGCAAAGATGACGCCGAAAATGTTGGTGGCATAGAAACTGCCGAACGGGAAATATTTATTGTAGATGATCTTCATCCTGTTGCAGGAATATTATCCGGGATCAGCCTCCGTGAATTCAAATGGTTTCCATTCGGGTTCAAACTTCAGTTCTTTTGCCACACGGGCACGGATGATATGTTTTGATTCGTCTTTGCTACCGTAGCCGATGATTTCTTCTGTGTTTCCCTCGCGGATGCCTTCATCGTTGACAACAGGACTGCATTTGACGATGTAGCTAATCAATCCGTCTTTCACGACAACACAATAATTGGTATGCACGAAATCATTGTTAAAGAATACGACCTCCTTGCCCGTCCAGGGTGCATCGGCTTCTGGTTCCATGCGGAACGGACCTGTGAACTGATGCATTGCATCCAACATGGCTACAGGTTGCATATCTGATTTAAACGGGGCGAAAACCGCATATTCACGGATGACGGCAGGGTCGGCAGATGTAGCGGGTTTACGCAAACAGAGCATCGGGCGTTCCTCGCCATCAAAGTAAACCAGTGCATACTCGCTGAAGCCCTGTTCACTGGCTTTGTACCACTCATCCTCAGCAAACCACTGGTAACGGAAATCCTCGATCAGGATTCTGCTGGGATGATGCTGCTGACCGTCCCAAGTATAGATATGGGTCAGCGTAGGACATGATGGCTGATAGTATTCATAGATGAGAAAATCGGTTCCATGCGCAGGCAAACTCCATCCTATATCCACACCTGGCGCCTTTTTGTATCCGTCAACCGGAGAACGGGCGGGCGACAGCGTCTGCGTCTTGGGGTCATAGTCGTACCAACAGAGCAGATTGGTCACAGGGTCGTGCTGTTCGTACAGGCTGACGGCAAAGATACGATGTCCGTTTTTGCATCTCCACACGCAGGTTTCCATTTGGTCGATGTCGGTTTGGGAAGCCAAATCCGCAAAACCGTTCCGGCGGTCAACGAACACGCGCCAATCGTCGGCATCTTCATACTGGTTGCCATCCTTCAGTTTGGCTCCGTGCTTCAACACTTGCTTGACCGACCAGGCTGGCCAGGCTTTACTGAAAGCACTGAGCAGCGTCAGGATATCAGGTGTCTGTCCACCGTTCTTCACGACAATCTTTTTCTGTCGCCATCCTTTGCTGATATCCGAATTGGATGCGAAAGATGACTGCGCCTGCATGGCGGTGCTACTGGCAAACAGTACGATAAAAATCAATAACTTCTTCATGACGATGATTGTTTGTGGTTTGTATGTTCTATCGATTGGCAAAGATAATACTTTTCAGAGGTCGGAGAAAATAAAATTCAAATTATTTTGTTTTGCACACGTTATTTATTAAATTTGCAGCGAGATATCACAAAACGTATGGCTGCACACAATGAATTAGGCAAATGGGGTGAAGACATGGCGGTTGAATACCTGCGCCGGAAAGGACTTACCATCCTCGAACGCGACTGGCATTCAGGGCATCGTGACATCGACATCATTGCACAAGAGGGTGACACCATTGTCTTCGTGGAAGTGAAAACACGTCGCAACCGACTGTTTGCTGATCCAGAACAGGCTGTTGACTATCGGAAGATACGAAAATTGTCGTCTGCCATGAACCACTATGTGAAATTCAGACGCCTGAACAACGACCTGCGTTTCGACATTATCTCCGTAGTGGGAACGGGCGAAGGAGAACCTGAGATTGAACACATAGAAGACGTGCGGCTGTTCTGAAGCAAACCATATCAACGATTCGAAAACAAATATTATAAAATCAGACACATGGGAAAATTAGTAATCAATTCGTATGACGAATTCGCGGCCCACCTGGGTGAAGATCTGGGTGCATCGGAATGGCTGCAAGTAGATCAGGATCGCATCAACCTCTTTGCTGATGCTACACTCGACCACCAGTGGATTCATGTAGATGTAGAACGCGCCAAAGAAGAGAGTCCCTACAAGAGCACAATCGCTCACGGATACCTGACGCTTTCTCTCCTACCCTACATGTGGGACCAGATTATCGAGGTGAACAACATCAAGATGCTGGTCAACTACGGTATGACCGATATGCGCTTCGGCCAACCCGTCATCACTGGATCACGCGTTCGACTGGTCACCAAACTGCACAACATTCAGAACCTGCGCGGTATCTGCAAGGCTGAAATCAAGTTTACCATCGAGATTGAAGGACAGCGCAAACCCGCTTTGGAGGGTATTGCCTCATTCCTCTATTATTTTGAGTAAGGGACCCCCACCCAAAACCCCTTCCCTCGCCAAGGCTCGCCCCCCCCCGTAGCCTACCCCAAAGGGAGGGAGTCCTAAACGACCAAACGACTAATATACCAAACGACTAAAAATTATGAAAAAGATTCTAACTATGATTTGCATGGCAGCCGCAATCTGTTTTACCGGCTGCAAAGACAAGGCTGCTGAAACACAGTCGGTTGAGAAAGATGCTGTAACCTTGTTGCAGGAAGACCTTGACAATGAAGATGCCAAACAGATGATTGTCGATTTAGGCAACGCTGCCTCAGAGCTGATGGATCTGTCGAAGACAGATGCAGACAAAGGCAAGGAACTCTTAGACAAGGTTCAGATCTTCCTGAAGGCCCACGAAACAGACATCAACAAGCTGGGAAAAGACGAACCCAAGCTCGCTCCGATGGTTGAAAAGATCAAGAAGATGGATGTCGATGCTGTTTCAAAGATGAAAGACCATGTTAAATAACACCTATTATTAACCTATTAAAAAAAGAAAGCAATGAAAAAGGTATTTATGTTAGCTTTGGCAGCTGTTGCTATGACTTTCGCCAGCTGCGGTAACAAAACAAACAATGAAGCAGGTGCTTCTGACAGTGCTGCTGTAGCTGTTGAGTCTGCACAGACCGAAGCTCAGAACGTGATTGAACAACTGAAGGAGAAGATTGAAGCAAAGGATGCTTCTGCTATCCAGAATCTTCTCACGAAAGCACAGGAGTATGTGAAAGCTAATCCTGAGACCGCAAAGGAATACCTGACAAAGGTACAGGAATTCGTGAAAGAGAACGCAGAGAAGATCAAGGCAGCCGTTGGTGACAATGCAATTGTAAATGGTTTGGTTACTACACTGACTACTACTTCTGCAGATGATGTCGTCAACAAGTTTGTGGAAATCGGTTCTGACGCCAAAGCAGTTATTGACGATACACAGAAAGCTATCGAAAATGCTCCGCAGGATATGAAAGAAGCTGCAGACAAAGCTGTTGAAGACACGAAGACAAAGCTCAATGAAAAAGCCAACGAGCAGGTGAACAAGGGCAAAGAGGCAGCCAACAAAGCTATCGACAAAGGCGTTAGCGATGTAAAAGGCAAACTGGGACTGTAAAGACCCCACCCGACCTCCCAAAGGGAGGAGTGAAGGTAAAAAAGTAAAATGGTAAAAACAAAAAGGACTTTGAATTAATCAAAGTCCTTTTTTTATATCGTTATGACGAAAGTCTCTCAACCCTTACACGCTATCTGATTCTGTCTGCCGACCGCACCAGTTTCTCATCTGCAATAATTGCTTTGCGCGCCATGAATTGCAAGATGATTGCTACCAATGGCAGACAAGCTGCAAATGCAGGATGGAAGGTTGTGTTTTCGATACCTATAGCGTAGCAGTAGATGCCAGCGAGCACATACCATACCAGCAACAAGAAGATGTTGATGCCACAAAGTTTTGCTTGTTTCTTACGATTCTTGAAGGCAAAGATAGCCCACAAGGTTATCGGACATGTCAGCAACAGCACGAAACACAAGGCAAGTGCCCACGTGAAAACTCCCTTTCCAACAGCTCCAAAGTTTGTCATCACCGTGCTGACTCCCATTCCTGTTGGTTCGAAAGCACCAATGGGTAACATCAGGCAACCAACGACAGCCACCAGTGCCAGGAAAAGGAAGACGCTTTGTTTACGTTGTATCATTAGAGTTCCTCGTTTTCCTTTGCAGGATCGCGCCAATAAACATTACCCTCGATAAACTCCTGAGTAGCCATCAGTGTTGGCTTCGGCAATTTCTCGTAGTAACGTGAGATTTCTATCTGTTCACGGTTTTCGAATACCTCCTCCAAACTATCGTTGTAAGAAGCGAACTCAGCCAGTTTCTTACTCAAGTCACTCTTAATCTCAGATGAAATCTGGTTGGCGCGCTTGGAGATGATGACTACGCTCTCATAGATATTACCAGTCTCATCACAGAGATCCATCAGATTACGGGTCACCGTATTTACGGGTGCTTTACTTTTCTTATAATCCATATAATGCTATTTGTTATTTGATTTTTCTAATTGTTTCAATTTGTCTTCGCCAGTATATTGCTTGCATTTCTCAATATACTTCTCTGCCGTGGAGCGCTCCTTGGAATCAGGAAACTCATTGATGAATCCGTAGCACTCGTCTTCAGCAGCCTGATAACGGTCAAGTTTCTTTTCCTCGACACTCATCTGTGCCAACTCATACTTACTCTTCATAATCAGAATTGAGAAATCCTCACGCAAATCCGAATAAGGATAGTCGTTCAACGCATTTTGAGCCGTAATCACACATGCCTCATAGTTGTTGCCGCCATACGTACAGTTGCCGAAATAGGCTCCCATATCGTAATACAACTTGGCTGACAAGTACTCCTTACGCACCAGTTTATCCTGTAATTCTATCAGACGCTGCTGGGCGGTACCCTTCAGTTTGCCATCAGGATATAAATCCAAGTATTCCTGGAAGGCAGCAATGGCTGAAATCGTCGGCGACTGGTCGAGTCGTGCCTCCGGAGTTCCTTTATACAAGCTCTGTCCAGTATAGAACGAAGCCATCTCTGCATACTGACCACGCGGATAGCTTTGGTAATACTTCTTGAAGGTTTCTGCAGCCAATTCGTAATCGCCTACACCATATTCCGACATCGCGAGCATATACAAGCACTCCTGTCCGTTGTCTGTTCCCTTCAGATAGGTTACCATATCCTGCAAGAGCGTAATGGCATTGGAATATTTTCCGCGCGCAAAACACTCCTTGGCATACTCATATTTGTAGGTGAAGTCAGGTGACTTATATACCTTGTTGAATTCATGGGCACATCCGGAGAAGATGAACACCAAGGTTATGATGATTAAAAGCGATTTCTTCATACTGCAAAAATAATCGTGCAAAATTACACATAATTCTATAAACAGCAAAATGCAACCAACGATTTTTAGCAAAAAATTGCGAAAACGCACCCAAGATATAGACTTTTTTAGTAAATTTGCAGGTCTAAAAGTACCTGTTAAGCAAAATAATGGACTTCAAATTATCATCTGCATACCAACCAACTGGCGATCAACCTGAGGCAATCCGGCAACTCACAGACGGACTTCTTCGGGGTGACAAGGCACAGGTATTGTTAGGTGTAACAGGATCGGGTAAAACGTTCACCGTTGCCAACGTGATTCAGAACGTGCAGCGCCCTACACTCATCCTCAGTCACAACAAGACTCTGGCAGCCCAATTGTATCAGGAAATGAAAGGGTTCTTCCCCGATAACGCCGTAGAATACTACGTCAGCTACTACGACTACTACCAGCCGGAAGCCTATTTGCCATCGACAGATACATATATAGAAAAAGACCTTGCCATTAATGACGATATCGACCGACTACGTCTGTCTGCTGTTTCTGCCCTTCTCTCCGGCAGGAAAGATGTCATTGTTGTATCCTCTGTTTCTTGTATCTATGGCATGGGCGGCCCTGTAGCGATGGAGAATAGCGTTATCCACCTGCAGAAAGGACAGACGCTCGACCGCAATAAGTTTCTCCGGAATCTGGTCGATGCACTCTATGTACGCAACGATATGGATTTGCAACGCGGCAACTTCCGTGTAAAAGGTGATACGGTTGATATTGCAATGGCTTACAGCGACCATATCTTGCGCGTCACCTGGTGGGATGATGAGATTGATGCCATCGAAGAGGTCGATGCGATTACCTACCATCGTTTGGCTTCGTTCGAGGCGTACGAGATCTATCCAGCCAACCTGTTTGTTACCTCAAAGGAACAGACTGAGCGTGCCATCAGGGAGATTCAGGATGACCTCGTCATTCAGATAGATTTTTTCAAGGAACTCGGCGATACCATTAAGGCACAGCGCATCAAGGAGCGTGTAGAATACGATATGGAGATGATTAAGGAACTCGGACATTGTTCCGGCATCGAGAACTACAGCCGCTACTTTGACGGCAGAAAACCTGGCGAAAGACCTTACTGCCTCTTCGATTTCTTCCCCGAAGACTACCTGCTTGTCATCGATGAAAGTCACGTCAGCGTTCCTCAACTCAACGCTATGTATGGCGGTGACCGCGCCCGCAAAACCAACTTGGTAGAATATGGATTCCGTCTGCCTGCAGCTTTCGACAACCGTCCTCTGCGATTCGAAGAATTCCACGAACTCATCAATCAGGTCATCTATGTTTCTGCGACTCCTGCCGACTATGAGCTTGACGAAGCAGAAGGCATTGTGGTAGAGCAGATTATACGACCTACCGGGCTTCTCGATCCTGAGATTGACATTCGTCCGAGCGAGAATCAGATTGATGATTTGCTGGAAGAGATTCTTGTTCGCAGCGAACGTGAAGAGCGCGTTCTGGTCACCACTCTTACCAAACGGATGGCAGAGGAACTGACGGAATACCTGTTGAACCATGATGTGCGAGCCAACTATATCCACAGCGATGTGGCTACACTTGACAGAGTACAGATTATGAACGACCTGCGAGCTGGCGTCTATGATGTATTGGTTGGTGTCAACCTTTTGCGCGAAGGACTTGATTTACCGGAGGTATCCCTTGTTGCGATTCTTGATGCTGACAAGGAAGGATTTCTACGCAGTCATCGGTCATTGACGCAGACAGCAGGTCGTGCTGCCCGTAATGTAAACGGCAAAGTCATCATGTATGCCGATTCGATTACGGAGAGTATGCAAAAAACGATTGACGAGACCAACCGTCGCCGTATGAAACAGCTCCACTACAATGAGGAGCATGGTATTACACCACAGCAGATTGTCAAAGCCGTCACCTCATCGCTGCCCACTAAACACAGTGATCTGGAGAAGGCAGGAACCCATATGGCCATCCATACATCCTTGCAGCCAGATGGACGTTATATGATACCGGAGGAAACTGGAACCTTTGCCGCCGATCCGATTGTTGAGCGTATGACTCCTGAACAGCTCCAAAAAGCCATTGAATATACAACACAACTGATGAAGGAAGCCGCCAAGAATCTCGACTTTCTGCAAGCTGCTCAGTATCGTGATGAAATCATTAGATTACAGGAAAAGTACAACCCCACCCCCAACCCTCTCAAGGGGAGGGAGTAGAGATTCCTCCCTTTGGGAGGTTAGGAGGGGTCATTTCCTCCAAAAACGGGAGGTGATATCCTCAAAGGTGTTGTCTTCGAGACGACGATAGAGTCGTTGATTGGTGGTGGGCGACTTCAATGGCCCCAGATGTTTGATATACGGCCCAACCTTGATATAATCGAAGTCTTCCTGATTAACCAAAGACGGAATACGCAGACGTCCGCTGTACCATGCGACCTTGAACGTCGGATATTCTTCATGAATGTATTGCGCCAAGAGATTGACTCCCTTGGGATCAGCGTCGCCACCCATGAATGAAATACAGGTGATATCATTGCCGAATTGCGCAATGAAATCATCGATTGCATCTGTATTCAAGGGAAGACCTACGTCTTCCCACAAATAATGACTATGACACCCCGGACAGTGACACGGGCAATTAGAAATGTTAATTGCCAGTGTCACTTCGTCGGGTATCTCTTGAAAGACGATACCTGTATTTACATATTTAAGCATCGGCTTTTGCCTCTTCCTTCACCGTGTATTTCTGCTGAGTAGCGTAGTAACGGCGGCTTGCCTCTTCCTGGCGTGCCTGTGAGAAGTTGCTGACACGTTTCAGGTATCCAATGATGCGGGTCATGTAGTCCACATTCTTGGAGTGGCAGTGCGGACACTCATGCAAGTAACGTTTGTCAATGGTTCCGCAGTTGTTACAGATCGTATTCGGGATATTAAAGGTGAAGTAGTTGCATCCTTCTTTTGCAGCCACCTTCAACAGCTGGGCATACTGTTGCTTGCTGAGGTGTTCTTCCAAGTTCATGTGCAACGCAGAGCCACCCGTCAGGTGCTCGATATATGGTGCACCATGCAGTTTGAACTTATCGATGATATTCAGCGAATCGTCCTCTACTACATAGAAATAACTGTTGTAGCAGTCGCGTGGAACGAAATAACCGTCTTCACGATCCCATTTTGCATGCTTCACACCTACGTTTTCTGCCGGAATCATCTCGCAGTTGAATAGCAGATCCTTCGTACGATACTGCTTGTTGTACTTCTCCACGATGCCCAGCACACCCTGTACAAATTCCTTGTACTCATCGTTCGGGGTAATCTTCAGGCCCATGAATTCAGCAGCCTCAACCAATCCGTTGATACCTATCGTCAGATACTGACGACCAATATTGATATAACCGGCATCAAAAAGTGGCAGCATGCCGTGAGCCTGCAGTTCTTTCAGATTTTCATTGTAAGCCGTCTGCACCTTGTGGCAAAGGTCAATCACCTGTCCAAGATACTCCTTATAGTCCATATTGTGGTTGACAGCATACTGGATACAACGGTTCAAGTTTACGGTGAGCACACTCTTCGAACCCGTAGAAACACCACCGGCACCAAGCGTATAGCTGAATCCGTTGTCCTGAATCTCATTACGCAGACGGCAGCAGGAACTCAGCGAGTCTGCATTGTCGCTCATGTAGGTAAAGAACGAGTGACCTTCAGAATACATCTCAGCTGTGAAGTCGCCCCACTCCTTATCCATCGGCTCACCGTCCTTTGTCAACAGCGCCATCGTCTCAACCGGGAAGGTCAGCATCGTCTTCGTGCGCTCCTTATTGAACCACTTCATAAAGCGCTTCTGCAACCAAGAGAGTCCCTCCCAGTCGGGCTGTGAACCATCAGGGAAGTAGAAATTGCCAAACAAGCTCTCAAAATAGTACTTGTCGTAATAGGCCACATTCCAGAACACCGCCTGATAGTTGCGCGCACCTGTGGGCTGGTTCAACGAGTAGACAATCTGCTCGAAATAGTCGGTGATTACCTTGTCGATACTACGCTGTTTCATTGACAAATCAACAACACGATCCGGATTCTTGTAATAGTCCTTACCATACTCCATTCCAATGAAATAGTTCATATACATCAGGAACTCTGGTGTAGCACAAGCACCCGATAGCATACTGGACACCATAAACACCATGTTTACGAAACCGCCGCAGAAACTTTTCAGATTCGTAGGTGCCGTTGAGTTGCCGCCAATGGAAGTCGTACCGCCAATGAGCCAGGGATACATCGTAATAGATGCACAATAATTGGCCAGTGAGGTCTCATCGTTCTTATATATAAAGTGGTGTGTCAGCAAATCAATATACTCATCAGCCAACTGCTTTCCGTACATCTTTTTAATACGGTCGGTCAACAAACGACGATTCAAACGAATGAAGTTCGACTTGGGCAATTCACCAATCAATGTTGCAATATTTTTATGTTCCACATTTGCATTGGCATCATACTTGGAACCAGTAGCTGCATTGACCGACTCACAGTAGTCTGCCAAAAATTGCAACTTTGCAAGTGTCTCACGGTCTTCCGAATGAGCCTGGCGGTAGAGCATAAATGACTTTGCCACCTTATAGTATCCTTCTTTCATCAGAGCCTCTTCCACCTGGTTCTGGATATCTTCCACCTTGATATCATTACTAATATCCAAGTGGCTGAGTATCTGAGAGATAGAACCCAGGTCAATAGGCTGTTGAACACTATCGAATGCCTTCAGAACGGCATTCATAATCTTGTCTAATGAAAACTGGTCTTTTGACCCGTCGCGCTTAGTAATTGTAAAATTTTTAATTTCCATTTATAGGTAGTTTTGGGAAACTTTTTCGGTTTTTAGTTTTCAAAAGTTATCCGTTTTGGAAAACTCTGCTTTCAACTTTCCGCCGAAGAGTTTACTTTTTTGTTTATCGAAATCGAGCACAAAGATAATACATTTTTCCAAAACGAAAAATAAAAACACAAGAAAAATTTTCAAAAAAGTAATTTTTTCCAATTCTTTGACAGTCACGATTTACACAAAATATCAACCATTGCATCAACATAATCAGTCTGTAATCCTGAATATCTGTCACTTACATCGAGCAACTATAAAAACTTTCCTCACCTCCCCTATTTTTTCATCCAACTGCTAATAACTTTCAAGTGTCTATCTTTTATAATTTGCCCAAGATAATTGCTAGCATCATCGTAAGGTTTTCGTTAGCATTCATGAGGATTTTCCACCTTATTATATATATAACAAAAAAAGGAGCCTTCAAGACTCCTTTTTATCGTATAACTCAAAATTTGCTTGAAAGAGTTTACTTATGCCAACGCTATTTTGCATATGCCACCGAACGGGTTTCACGGATAACGGTAATCTTTACCTGACCAGGATAGGTCATCTCGTTCTGAATCTTCAATGCGATCTCACCAGAAAGCTTTTCTGATTCTGCGTCATCCATCTTGTCGGCTCCGACAATCACACGGAGTTCACGACCCGCCTGAATTGCATAAGTCTTCGTCACACCCGGATAACTCATCGCGATTGCTTCCAAGTCATTGAGTCGCTTGATATAGGCCTCAACGATTTCACGGCGTGCACCAGGACGTGCTCCTGAGATAGCATCACAGACCTGGACGATAGGTGCCAACAGCGTATTCATCTCCATTTCATCGTGGTGGGCACCGATAGCATTACAGATATCAGCTTTCTCCTTGTATTTCTCAGCAATCTTGGCACCATACAAAGCATGTGGCAGTTCACTCTCTTCATCGGGCACCTTACCGATATCGTGCAACAATCCGGCACGCTTTGCCTTTTTCGGATTCAAACCCAGTTCTGATGCCATCACCGCACAGAGATTTGCCGTTTCACGAGCATGCTGCAAGAGGTTCTGCCCATAAGACGAACGGTACTTCATCTTTCCAATGATACGCACCAGCTCCGGATGCAGACCGTGAACACCGAGGTCGATAGCTGTTCGCTTACCTGTTTCAATTACCTCTGTTTCCAGTTGCTTCTTCACTTTGGCAACAACTTCTTCAATTCGTGCCGGATGGATACGTCCGTCCGCCACCAACTGATGCAAAGCCAATCGGCAGACCTCACGACGGATAGGATCGAAACCAGATATCACGATAGCCTCCGGCGTGTCGTCAACAACGATTTCTACGCCACAAGCTGCCTCCAAAGCACGGATATTACGGCCTTCGCGTCCGATGATGCGGCCTTTTACCTCATCATTATCTATATGGAAGATGCTTACGGAATTTTCAATGGCCGTTTCTGTAGCCACACGCTGAATGGTCTGGATAACGATCTTCTTCGCCTGCTGGTTAGCGTTGAGTTTTGCTTCATCGATAATCTCATTAACCATACTAGCTGCATCGGCACGAGCCTCGTCTTTCAAGCTCTCCACCAGACGCGTCTTTGCCTCTTCAGCACTCAATCCGGACAACTCTTCCAGCTTGGCGCGTTCCTGACTCTGCATTTTCTCCAGCTCTGTCTGCTTCACCTGCAACAGTTTCTTCTCGTTGTCGATACGTTGCTGTTGCTGTTCCACATCCTGTTTGCGACGTCCCAGCTCTTCCTGTCGCTGATTCAGGCTGATTTCGCGCTGCTTCAGGCGATTTTCACTCTGCTGGATTTTCTGATTGCGCTGCTGGACTTCTTTCTCCAGCTCGCTTTTCTTGTTCAGGAATTTTTCCTTCACCTCCAGCAGTTTCTTTTCTTTTAACACTTCGGCTTCCTTTTCGGCTGCCGTTACCATTTCATTATATTTTCCCTTAATGATATAACGGAAAATGAGGAAACCCAGCAAACCACCCAATAGGAGGCATACTGCGCTCACGATAATTGATACTAAAACCATTGATATATATAATTGATAAATATTCTCATTTCATCGCCTCTTCAATTTCAGAAGTGAGCGTAGCGAGAATATCACTGAAAGGTGCCGTATCGTTGCGTGCACTCTCTTTCTCGTATCGTAATGCGATATCGATCAGAGTCATATACAGTACGTCTTTATCGCTCTTGCGTCCTCTATACACCTTCGCGTAAGTATTGACCGTATCTGTTATCAACTTAGCCGCCCTACGATAGTATTCCTCGTCTTGACGGGGAATGCTTACCGACAGGTCGGTATCATATACGTGCAGTCTTATCTGTAACTTACTATTATTTTCCGCCATATCCACTCCTGTTATTTTTCACTCAGTAGCGTGATACACTTATTGACGTCTCTGATGAGCTTAGCCACACGCTTCTGGGCAGACTCCATGTCGCCGTCAGACACCGTAAGCATCTTTGCCATCTTCAACGTATCATAATCTCTCTGTGTCTGCAACAACTGAGCTTTCAGTCTTTTGATCTCACGCTCACGCTCATCAACCTTCGCATACAGGCCTTCATTCTCCTTCTTCACTTCCTTAAAGCGGAGTATCATCTGCCTGATGCGAGTGGTAAATGTATTAAGCGTTTTCTCGTTTGCAGTCATAGGGTTACTGGATTTTGGCTACAAATTTAGTTGAATAATTTGTAACTGCAAAATTTTCTTGACTTTATTTTTCGTCTTCCTTCTTTTTTGGCTCTTTTTTTGCCAACATCACTACCTTATATACAAAATCGGTAATCCACTTCTGGGAAAATCCAAGACGCTTGTCATACTGACGAATGGCAATAGCCGTTTTCATGACGCCAGCATCATTGAAATCATTTTTCGTAAAGATGTCGTTGACCGTTTTCTCCGTCATTATGTACAACGCCTTTTTGAAGAATCCAGGCACACGAAGCTTGAACTTCATTAAATTACCCATCAACATCATCAAATCTTGAGTGAATCCCTGGAACTGGTACATATACGGTTGCAAATCTTGTATTTTCTTCACATTTTTCTTGATGCTGCCGTCAATCTCCTCAAAGAAATTCTCGTCCATTTTATAAAGTTCTTTCAGCATCTTCTTACACTGCTTCTTTTCGCCCAATCCTAACTTGTTATTCAAAGTCGGAACATGCAGCGTAGTCTTAAATGTACGCAGGTCTGGAAGCATTGCTAAATTGGTAATACCTAATCGAGTAGCAATGTTTGCCTGAAAGTAAACTCGAATCAGCGTCATATAGTCTTCCATGCCTCCAACTCGTTGGTCGACTGTTTTCTTTCCGAATAGTTTTGAAAAAAATCCCATTGTTATATTTGTTAATTATTTTTGTTATATTAAAAGGTACACGTACCACTTTTCAGCAGACAAAGGTAGTTATTTTTGATTAGAATGCAAAAGAAAATTTTCAATTAAAAAGAAAAATTTTCAACAAGAATTCATTTTCTATGAAGAATTATTTGTACCTTTGCACCCTGCCACGTAGTGGCATCAAAGGAAGACATCTACAAAACATCAACAACCGCCTGACGGCATAAACATCGTCATATATGAAAGGTATAGTACTTGCAGGAGGCTCTGGAACGAGACTCTACCCCATTACGAAAGGTATCAGCAAACAGTTGATTCCCATCTTCGACAAGCCGATGATCTACTATCCCATCTCGGCTTTGATGTTGGCAGGCATCCGTGAGATCCTGATTATCTCTACCCCTTACGACCTGCCCGGTTTTCGTCGTCTGTTGGGCGACGGCCATGAATGGGGCGTACATTTCGAATATGCTGAGCAGCCCTCGCCCGACGGCTTGGCACAGGCATTCATTATCGGTGAGAAATTTATTGGCGACGACTGTGCCTGTCTGGTCTTAGGCGATAACATCTTCTATGGCGCAGGTTTCTCTGCGCTATTGAAAGAAGCTGTACGCGCAGCCGAAGAAGACAACAAAGCTACGGTCTTCGGATATTATGTAAACGATCCGGAGCGTTATGGTGTCGCAGAGTTTGATGCCAACGGAAACTGCCTGAGCATTGAGGAGAAACCTGCTCAACCGAAGAGCAACTATGCGGTGGTGGGACTTTATTTCTACCCCAATAGCGTTGTTGATATCGCCAAGCATATCAAGCCCAGTGCCCGCGGTGAGCTGGAGATTACGACGGTTAACCAAGAGTATCTCGCCCAAAAAGCGTTGAAGGTGCAGACACTGCAACGGGGTTTTGCCTGGCTTGATACCGGAACCCACGACAGCCTCAGCGAAGCCAGCAACTTCATTGAGGTTATTGAAAAACGACAGGGTTTGAAAGTTGCCTGCCTGGAAGAGATTGCCTATAAGAAAGGTTGGATTAATAAAGAACAAGTCAAGGAAGCTGCTCAACCTATGTTGAAAAACGGCTATGGGCAGTATCTCATGAGATTGATAAATCCCTAAGTTCCATCAAATAGAAAACAAATAAAAAAACAAAATAAATGGAAGAAAACAAGATTCAAGAACAAGATGTAATGCAACAGATTGAGCAGGATGCGGTACCAACCTTTTCCTTCCAAACAATCTACAAAGCATTGGTGTTGAACTGGCAATGGGTATTGCTGTCGCTGATTATCTGTCTGGGACTGGCAGCTATCTACCTTCGTTATTCGGCACCCACCTATCAGGCTTTTGCCAAAGTGTTAATCAAGGAAGAAGAAAACAAGAACCGCTATCGTGGCAATGCCATTCAGAATATGTCCGATATGGGATTGATGGTTACCTCCAGCGGTTTCGACAACGAGATGGAGATTCTCCAGTCCAGCGAGTTGGCTGCAGATGTGGTCCGCGACATGAAACTCTATGTCACCTATCGGTCTCAAGGACGTGTAATGAGTCCCATTCTCTACAAAACTCAACCATTGGATGTTGACATCGATGCTGCCCATGTAGAGAAGATCAAGATGCCTATCAACATGGAGATTGAGAAAGAAGATGGAGTTTATCAGGTAACAGGCAGCTATTATGTTACCATCAGCGAAAATGAGGTTGATGGCCCGTTTACCTTGAATAAAACATTCAAGACGCTTCCTGCTCAGATTCCGACTCGTGCAGGTCTTATCACGATCGCTCCTCACGAAGGCAAAACTATGAAGGAAGGCGAAGTCTTAAAGATCAACATCGTTTCTCCGAAGATGATTGCCATGAAGTATGTCAACAGTCTTACGGTGGAACCAACTTCCAAGACTACCACCATTGCTCAGTTAAAGCTGATTGACGAGGTTCCCGATCGCGCCCTCGACTACTTGCAGCAGCTGATAACGGTATATAACCGTCAGGCTAACGAAGACAAGAACGAGATTGCCCTGCGTACAGAGAAATTCATCAACAACCGTCTGGAAAAGATTAACAATGAACTGGGTGCTACAGAAAGCCAGTTGCAAAGTTACAAACAGCGCAACGGAATGGTTGACCTGAAGGCCAATGCCCAGAAATCGATGACGAGCGAGAATGAATTCGATAAGAAACTGGCTGATGCCAATACGCAGATTGACCTGTTCAACGAGATTTCCAGCTATATGAATCAACCTGGTAACCGCTATCAGGTGATTCCCAGCAACATTGGTTTGAACGACCCATCAACAACCAATCTCATCAACCAATACAATACGGTTGTACAAGAGCGTAACCGTCTGCTGCGCAGTGCTTCCGAAAACTCACCAGTTGTTGAACCGCTAACCGATCAGTTGAACTCACTGAACAACAGCATCCGTAAGGCTATCTCTCAAGGTAAACGAGGATTGGAAATTCAACGCAATGCTGTTTCCAGTCAATACCAAAAATATGCCAGTGAGATTGCAGAAACACCTGAACAGGAACGCATGCTCACACAGATTGGTCGTCAGCAGGAAGTAAAATCTGGTCTTTATCTGATGCTCTTGCAGAAACGCGAGGAGAACTCAATCTCCTTGGCGGCAACAGCTGACAAAGGCCGATTGATTGACAAACCGCTGTATGGTGGTATTGTCTCTCCGAAGAAAGGTATCATCATGCTCGTTGGTTTAATCGCCGGCCTGCTTCTGCCTGCTTTGATTATCTACCTGCTGTCGTTCTTCCGTTATAAGATTGAAGGTCACGAAGATGTAGAAAAACTCACCAAACTGCCGATTCTGGCTGATGTGGCTGTGGCCTCTGAGACGGCGAAGACACGTGCCGACATCGTTGTTCATGAAAACCAGAACAACCAGATGGAGGAAATTTTCCGATCGATGCGTACGAACCTGCAGTTCACGCTGGAAGAAGGTGAGAGGGTCATCATGTTTACCTCATCGACTTCTGGTGAAGGAAAGACCTTCAACTGTGCCAACCTTGCGGTTTCTTTTGCGCTGTTGGGCAAGAAAGTAATCCTGATGGGTCTCGATATCCGTAAGCCTCGTTTGGCAGAGCTGTTTGAAATCAATTCCCACCAACTCGGTATCACACCGCTGTTGACCAAGGATGCCGATCAGCTCACCATTGAACAGGTTAAAGCAAATATTCTTCCATCAGAGGTACAAAACAATCTTGACCTGCTGTTGGCTGGTCCTATTCCTCCCAACCCTGCCGAATTGTTGGCTCGTCCGGCTTTGGACCGCATCGTCGAACTGCTGAAGCAGGAATATGACTATATCCTCATTGATACCGCACCTGTTGGTCTAGTAACCGATACACTCGCCATCGCCCGTGTTGCCGATGCTACTGTATATATGTGTCGTGCCGACTATACGCCAAAGGAGAGCTTCGGTTTGATTAACTCACTTGCCAACGAGAAGAAGATGCCAAAGATGAGTATCGTCATCAACGGTATTGATATGTCCAAGAGGAAATACGGTTACTACTACGGTTACGGCCGCTATGGTAAATATGGCCGCTACGGACGTTATGGCAGATATACCAGCTATAGTGGTAAGTACGGTAAATATGGTACTTATGGATATGGTTACGGCTATGGTGGCTACGGAAGCTACGGACGCTATAGCAACAGTCACTACGGAAACAAGAACGATACTTCTATCAAGCTATAATCATCATGACTATCGCTATAGATTTCGACGGCACCATCGTCGAACACAAATATCCGAAAATTGGTGAAGAGCGTCCTTTCGCTACTGACACCTTGAAGATGCTGATCGCCGATCACCACCGTCTGATTCTTTGGACGGTGCGTGAAGGCGAGTTGTTGGACGAAGCTGTTGAATGGTGCCGCAAACGTGGTGTTGAGTTCTGGGCTATCAACCGCGACTACCCTGAGGAGCACGGTGTACACAGCAACAACCATTTCTCTCGCAAATTGAAAGTTGACCTGTGGATTGATGACCGTAACATCGGTGGTATTCCCGATTGGGGTGAGATATACCAGATGATTCGCAGTGGAAATCCTTTTTCCCGTTTTCAAGGAGGCGGACACAACGCATACGTGGGAGATGGAGCAGCAGAAGGACAAAAAAAGAAAAGATGGTGGAATTTTTGATTCTACCATCTTTTTTTTCTAGGAGAGCCTAGGAAATCCTAGGAAGTCTTTTAGGAGAGCCTAGGAGAACCTGGGAAGTTCTAGGATGTCCTAGGATGTCCTATTTACCAATCCAATCGCTCGTAGATAGAGTTCTTGCTTTTGTATTCAGGAACGATTGCTTTCATCTTCTTCACCGTAGCCATATTGTCGTACTGTTGACTAAGGGCTATCAGTTCGTCAATATCCTTTGATACTGAAGCGAAATCGTATTGACGCACTTCTGCAATACGAATCTTCTCATGGAATGAAGGCAGCGTCTTCTCCTGATCATTCAAGACCTCCTCATACAGTTTTTCTCCGGCACGCAATCCCGTGAACATAATCTCCACACCTTTCGCACCACTGAGTGTTATCATTCGTTTGGCAAGGTCGGCAATCTTGACCGGCTTACCCATATCGAAGATGAAGATTTCTCCACCATTTCCTTTTGTTCCTGCCTCCAACACCAGTTTACACGCCTCTGGTATCAGCATAAAATAGCGGATGATATCTGGATGAGTCACCGTCACAGGACCACCAGCCTTGATCTGTCGTTCAAACAATGGAATCACGGATCCGTTGCTACCCAACACATTACCGAAACGTGTTGTGACGAACTGCGTAGCAGGCTTACCCTCTTCCGCAGTGGTTTGTTCCTTTAATTTCTTATCGAGTGCCTGTACATAGATTTCACAGATACGCTTGGAACAACCCATCACATTCGTCGGGTTCACCGCTTTGTCGGTAGATACCATCACAAACTTCTTCACGCCGTATTTCACACTCAGATCTGCGATAATCTTCGTGCCGTAAACATTGTTCTGGATGCTCTCGCTCGGATTATCCTCCATCATCGGCACATGCTTATATGCTGCTGCATGAAACACATAATCCGGACGGAATTCACGGAACAAATTCTCCATACGTTTCTCTTTTGTGATAGAGGTCACAATAGTTTCTACAGGAACCTCAGGATACTTTCGTTCCATCATCATTCGGATATCATGCTGTGGTGTCTCAGCCTGGTCTATCAGCAACATAAATGATGGTTTGAACTCTGCAATCTGGCGCACCATCTCACTACCGATACTACCAGCAGAACCCGTAATCATCACTTTCTTGTCGTGCAGCAATGCTCCGACACTGTCCAAATCGATTGTAATCTGATCACGCGGCAACAAATCCTCCACACTTACCTCCTGCAATTGCTGTGGTGAATTCTCATTCCACTCCTGCAAGGATTCCATCATATAGATACGTACACCTGCGTTGATCAGCATATCCTGCAACTGCTGGTCGGCACGGAATTCGTCATTTCGCAACGGCGATACCAATAAAGCCTGAATACCTTTTTCCTTCAATACTTTCGGTAAATTCTTATCCGCCAAGAAGACCTGCTGTCCCATCAGGTATCGGTTTTCGAAATCTTTGTCGTGCGTCACAAATCCTTTGCAAACAAACTTAGCCGGCTTTTGATTGCGTATGACTTTAGCAAGTCCCACACCACCGTCTCGCACACCATAGATTAACGCTCGTTTGGTATGATTACCGGCAAAGGCGATATCATAGGCCGTCTTCACCATCACACGCACTGCCCACATCGCAATCGTAGAAACAATATAGATGGCGAGAATATGACGGGTTCCCAGTCTGGCCAAATGCAACATCTCTGTCAGATTATTCGCATTCATCGGATAATGAATACCTACAACAACCAGACAGGCACAACCCATCGCATAGCCAACTTTCTGCAGGTCCACAAACGATGAATAGCGGAGGATACCGCTATAGGTATGAAACATTCGAAAGAAGAACGTGTTGATGATTATAAAAAACAGCAACGTCAAACATACCACATCGATATTCTCTGTGATAGAATGTGCCCTGAAGAAAAGCCAGAACACAAATAGTCCTGACAGGAAACAGATGACACAATCTGAGAAATACACCATCCAATAAGGTAGTGAATTCCTGTTGAAGTACCAGTCTCTTAGTTTGCTATATGGATTCATAGAAGACAATTATCGTTTATTTTGCTGCAAAGGTACGCATTTTTGTGGTAAGTGAACAAATAAATGCCTGAAAAAAAAAATAGGATGTGCCTTAACACATCCTATTTATTCGTAGCGAACACTTTATTTCGCATAGAGAGCAACGATGGCTTCGTAAAGTTCCTGTTTGCCGGAGGTTTGTTTCGGCTCACCTACTTTCTTGCCATATTCATAAACCTGTTCGAAGGTCAGTTTGCCATCCTCGAAGTCTTTACCGATACCGCTGTCAAAGCTGGCATAGCGTTCTTTCAGCATCTGCGGAATCGGAGAGTTCTCCAGAATCTCAACAGCGTTAAGCAGTGCACGGGCGCAAGCATCCATACCGCTGATATGAGCAATGAAGATATCCTCCAAGTCCGTAGAATTGCGGCGGGTCTTGGAATCGAAATTGGTTCCGCCGGTTCCTAAGCCTCCGTTGCGTACAATCTGCATCCATGCTTGAGTCAACTCAAAGTTGTCGATGGGGAACTGGTCAGTATCCCAGCCGTTCTGATAGTCACCGCGGTTGGCATCGATAGAACCCAACATACCATTGTCAACAGCTACGGCAAGTTCGTGTTCGAAGGTGTGGCCTGCCAATGTTGCGTGGTTCACTTCAATGTTTACCTTGAAATCTTTATCCAGGTTGTGGGCTTTCAGGAAACCGATCACGGTCTCTGTATCCACATCATACTGGTGCTTAGAAGGCTCCATCGGCTTCGGCTCAATCAGGAAAGTACCTTTGAAACCTTTGCTACGTGCATAGTCGCGAGCCATTGTAAGCATCATCGCCATATGCTCCTTCTCACGCTTCTGGTCGGTATTGAGCAGTGACATATAACCTTCACGACCACCCCAGAATACGTAGTTCTCTGCACCGAGCTTGATACCTGCATCGATGGCATTCTTGATCTGTACGATTGCACGAGCCACAACATCAAAGTCGGGATTGGTGCTGGCGCCGTTCATATAACGGCCGTTGCCGAACACATTCGCTGTTGACCACAACAGTTTGATACCCGTCTCATCCATCTTCTGCTTCAGATAGTCGGTGATAGCAGTCAGATTAGCTTCATACTCCTCAACGGATGAACCTTCAGAAACGAGATCCACATCGTGGAAACAGAAATAAGGGAAGCCCAGTTTCTGCATAATCTCGAAACCAGCATCAGCCTTCTGCTTGGCGATGGCGATAGCATCAGTGCCCTCGTTCCAAGGGAACTTCTTGGTACCGCCACCAAACTGGTCGCCGCCCTCAGCACACAGGGTGTGCCACCAAGCCATTGCGAAACGCATCCAGTCTTTCATTTTCTTTCCTGCTACTACACGCTCAGCGTCATAGTAATGGAAAGCCATCGGGTTCTTACTCTCCGGTCCCTCGTAAGGAATCTTACCAATCTGTGGGAAATACTCTTTTGCCATAATTGTTTTTTGATTTTAAAATTATTATTTCGTTATGTCGTTATTTCGTTGTATCGTCATGTCGAGATGATATTATGTCGAAATGATTTCTTTTTTCCACTGCACATAAGCATTGAGATATTCGGCACGTCTTGCCTCATCAGGTTCAATCACAGCCAATCGCTTCAACGTCGCAAACGCCTCGTTGTGGTCTTTGTAGAATCCACAGCCAATGCCTGCACCTTTCGCAGCACCAGCCGCACCGTCGGTCTCAAAGAGTTCGATGGTAGCACCGCTGACACTTGCCAGCGTATCACGGAACAAAGGACTCAAGAACATATTGGCCTTTCCTGCATGTATCTTGTGGATATCCATTCCCATCTGCTGCATAATCTCCATTCCGTAGCAGAACGAGAAGACGATACCTTCCTGCGCAGCACGAACAATATGAGCACGGTTGTGCTTGTTGAAGCTGAGTCCGTTGATACTGCAACCTACTTCCCTGTTTTCCAGTACTCGCTCAGCTCCGTTGCCAAACGGGATGATAGTAACGCCCTCGCTGCCGATAGGCACCGTTGCTGCCAAATCGTTCATCTCTGCATACGACAAATCAGGTGTAATGTTCCGATGTACCCACGCATTCAAGATACCTGTTCCGTTGATGCAAAGAAGAACACCGAGGCGAGTTTGGGATGATGGGTGTTGGGGGTTGGGTGACGGGTGATGGTTTACGTGTGCAAAGGTGTTGACACGCGACTTCGGATCGTAGTTTACTTCACCCAGCACACCATAGACGACGCCCGATGTGCCGGCAGTAGAGGCAATCTCACCCGGATTAAACACATTCAGCGACAACGCATTATTGGGTTGGTCGCCCGCACGATATGAAATAGGTGTACCCGCTTTCAGACCCAGTTCTTCAGCTGCCGACTTCGACACCTCACTTTGGATGCTGAATGTCGGTACGATGTCTGCGATTTGCGATGCTGAGAACCCGAAGTAGTCGAGCAGGAACTGTGCAGGGCGGTTTTCTTTGAAATCCCAGAACATCCCTTCCGAGAGTCCGCTGACGGTTGTATTGATTTCACCCGACAATTTCATTGCGATATAGTCACCTGGCAACATGATCTTATCGATACGCTCAAAGAGTTCCGGCTCGTTTTCCTTCACCCACGCCAGTTTTGCTGCAGTGAAATTGCCTGGTGAGTTCAGCAGATGACTCAGACACAGGTCAGCTCCCAGTTCCTTGAAAGCACGTTCTCCGTAAGGAACAGCACGTGAATCGCACCAGATGATCGACGGACGCAGCACCTGCTGGTCTTTATCGACACACACCAGTCCGTGCATCTGATATGAGATACCTATCGCCTTGATGTCGTCACCCGTAGCGCTGGTCTCCGTCATAATCTTCCGGAGGGCCAGTTTGGCATTGTCCCACCACATCTGCGGGTCTTGCTCCGCCCATCCGGTCTTGACGGCCATGATGGGTGCTTCCTTCTCTGGAAAGAATGCGTCGGCTGCACAAACCCCAGTATCAGCATCAACGAGCGATGCTTTCACCGACGAACTGCCGACATCAAATCCCAATAAATAATTTCTGCTCATCTTTGCGAAATTTGTTTTAGTTATTTTCTGATTGCAAAGATAATCAAAACTAATGAGTTCAAACAAGAAAAAAGTCTATTATTTTTTCCGTTAGAGGACAATTTGGCAGATATTCCACCTTAATCGTCAAATAATCCAAGTGAAAGGTCTTTTGTCGAAGCTTCCTGTACTTCTTCTGTTGGTGTTTCTTTGAATTCCAGCATCAGCTGCTG